>JASJBD010000124.1 GCA_030066665.1 Gammaproteobacteria bacterium | reverse complement strand
CGTTCACTATGGATTTCAGCAATCGCGGGCCAAGATGACGGCGCGACTCATTCGCGCGATGGATAATCCGCATATCAAAATTCTCGCCCACCCTACAGGGCGACTCATCAATAAACGGGAGCCCTCTGAGATCGATCTGGAGCGCGTCATGCGCGCCGCGCGGGAACGGGGCTGTTACCTGGAAGTTAACGCGCAGCCGGACCGACTGGATCTGAACGACCAGGGTTGCCGACTCGCCAGGGAAATGGGCGTCAAGGTCGCGATCTCCACAGATGCCCACAGCACCGGAGGACTGGACCTGATGCGCTATGGTGTCGACCAGGCGCGGCGCGGCTGGCTGGAGTCGACGGACGTGATTAACACGCGCTCGCTGGCCCAATTGTGCCGCTTGCTGAAGCGCTGAACGAAACCAGGGACAGTGACTACAATTCCTATGAATCGAGGTCACTGTCCCTAAATGGCTGACATGCAAGCACCAGTATGGCTGTTCGGCTATGGCTCGCTGATATGGCGACCGGATTTCCCGTTTCTGGAATCCCGACGCGCACACATCGAGGGCTGGACGCGGCGATTCTGGCAGGGTTCGCACGATCATCGCGGCATCCCCACGGATCCGGGCCGGGTCGTGACGCTGATCGAAGCACCCGGGGCGCGCTGCGATGGCCGGGCGTACCTGATCGAGCCGGACGTCTTCGAGCACCTGGACCATCGCGAGAAGAACGGCTACACGCAGTGCGACGTGGAGATGTTCTTCGCTGACGGCCAGGCATCAGGCGTGGTGTATATCGGCGTGCCCGGCAATTTTGCGTTTCTGGGTGACGCGCCGATGGACGAGATTGCCGCGCAGATCCATCGCTCGGTCGGGCCCAGCGGTCCCAATGCGGAATACTTGTTGCAACTCGCGGCGGCGCTTCGCGAACTCGATGCCACGGATCCGCATGTGTTCGAACTGGAACGGCTGGTTCTGGAGGCGCGATGACCAGTATTACCAAAGGTTATGTGGACGGGCCGTTCGGTCAGATTCACTACTACGCAACCGGCGACGGACCATGCCTGATCCTGGCACATCAATCTCCGGTGTGCGGGCGCATGTTCGAGAAAGCCCTGCCGTTGCTGGGCGCGCGCGGCATTCGGGCGATCGCGGTCGACACGCCGGGTTTTGGCAATTCCGACGTGCCGGCGGAACCACCGGGCATTGCCGACTATGCCGACGCATTTGTCGCGGTGCTGGTTGGCCTGGGCCTCGAGCAAGCACATTTCCTGGGTCATCACACCGGCGCCGGCATCCTGTGCAACCTGGCGGCCCGCTATCCCGACAAGGTCGGCAAACTGGTTTTGAACGGGCCGCCGCTCTTCTCCGAGGAGGAGCTGGCGCAATACCAGGAGTTTCACCTCGGCCCGTTGCCAATCTACGAAGATGGATCGCATCTTCAGGAGCGCTGGGATCAGCGCGTGAGATTCACGCCAGGCTGGACCGACAAAGTGTCGATGCATGATCGCCTGGTCGATCAGATGTGGGCCGGCGATACCTGGTGGTATGGCCATCACGCCGCATTTCAATACGACATGGCGCCGGATTTCACAGCGTTGAAAGGTCCCGTGCTGATTTTCACGAACACCGGCGATGATCTGTACGAGACGACACAGAAAGCGCGCGCGCTACGGCCGGATTTTGCCTACGCCGAAGTCGAGGGCGGCACGCACGACATCGTCGACGAGCAACCGGACGCGTGGGCGCATATCGTGGCGGACTTTATTCTCGGGGAGGCTGTTTAGCTGCGGGCCGCGATGCGCGCATCGCGGCGGCGTTGCGCGCCATCGTAGCGGCGTTGCTCTGCATCGGTCTCGGGCAGCACCGCTGGCACCGGCGTTGGCCGGCCATCGCGATCGACGGCGACGAAGGTCAGGTAGGCCGATACCACGTGACGACTCTCGCCGGTGTGACTGTTTTCCGCAGCCACTCTGACGCCGATTTCCATGGAGCTTGTCCAGGCGCGGTTGACCGCGGCCTTGACGATCAGCGTTTCGCCCGCGCGCGCCGGCCCGACGAAATTCAGACTGTCGACCGCTGCCGTGACGCAGGTTTGGCCGCTGTGGCGTTCGGCAACGATCAGTGCCGTGCGGTCGCACAGCGCCATGACCAGTCCGCCAAACACCGTGTACTCCGAATTGAGATCGTTCGGAAACACCTTGTAGACATTCTGTTCCACGGCCGAGGCTGCCGGCGGTTTGCCTGGCGATATTCCCATCGGGTCATTTTCGTATAAGCGAAGGTCATGGGTCCAATGTTCTAGACTGAACTCCTGATGACAGCAAAAATCTTCATCGGTACCAGCGGTTGGTCGTATGACGTCTGGCGGGACAGCTTCTACCGGGGCGTGCCGCGCCGAGCGTGGCTGCCGCATTATGCGGAGCGTTTTTCCGCTGTAGAAATCAACGCCAGCTATTATCGACTGCAGCAGCTCAGCACGTACCGGAAGTGGGCCGAGGCGACACCGGCGCGCTTTCGATTCGCGATCAAGGCGAACCGCTATCTGCCTGCGTATCGCCGCTTGCAGGACCCGGCCCGGAGTATTGCGCTGGAGCGGGAGCGTGCGCAGGGGCTAGGTGACAAGCTCAGCGCCGTGCTGTGGCAGTGTCCGCCATCGTTCCGCAAGAACCTGGCGCGGCTTGACGCATTCGCCGAGGCGCTCAACGCGTGGCGCGATGTGCGCCATACCATCGAGTTCCGCCATCGTTCCTGGTTCGATGCGGACGTGCTCGAATGCCTGCGGAAACACAGCCTGGCGGTGTGCCAATCCGATGCAGCCGACTGGCCGCTGTGGGACGCGGTGAGCACCGATCTCGTGTACATCCGTTTGCACGGTCACACGCGGACCTACGAGTCCGCGTACCGCCGCGCGACGTTGGACCGCTGGGCTCGACGAGTGCGTGGCTGGCGCGCTGAGGGTCGGACAGTGCATGTGTATTTCGATAACACCGATGCCGGCGCGGCGGTGCGGGATGCCGGCCGACTCGCGGCGATGCTGAGTAGCGATCGCGGTTGACGCGAAGCGTCGCCTAGCGAAGCGGGCTTGTCGGCGAGTTCAGATTGACGCGGACCCGCTCCGTATCAGGAACCACCGCACGAATGCGGTTTTCGATCAAGTCGAGCAGGGCTTCAATCTCGACCGTGTCGAGATCCTCGTCGAGATCGAGGTCGGCGTCGACCAATACCTGGGAGGCGCCTGAGTAGATGGCAGCGAGATAATTCACTGCTTCCACGCCGGGTGTGGCCAGCACCACCATGCGCAGTTTTCTCAGGGTTCCTTTCGGCAGCGCCTGACCCGCGATGAGCGCGCGCGCCTGGGCCATCAGCATCAGCGAGGCAATGACCATCAGCACGGCAGCGACCAGCGCGCCGAGCGCGTCAAAGATCAGCAGATCGAGAACTTGATACAGCGCCAGCGCAATGAGACCCACTACGCTGGTAAAGGTGCCAATGGCATCGCGCAGCAGCGCGCTTTTCACGAGCGGCCTGTCCATGTTGCGGAAAGCCGCGCGCAGACTGCCGTCTTCGTGCACCAGCTTGCGCACGCTAAGGCTCACCGCGTAACCGTTGGTCAAGACTGCCAGCGCCACCACGGCCAGCGCCAATACCGGCATTTCCAGCGGCGTCGGGTCGACGAGCTGCTGGTAACCGCGCCAGGCCGACAGGCCCCCGCCAATCACCAGCATCGCGACCGCCGACAGCAGTCCCCAGAAGAACGCTTCGCGGGCGTACCCGAGCGGGTGCTCTGCGTCACGCGGTCGTTTCGCGCGGCGTTCGCCGATCACCAGCAGCGCGGAACCGCTGCTGTCGGCCAGCCCCTTTGCCATTTCGGAAAACACCACCGCGCTGCCGGTCAGCCACGCCACGACCAGGTTGCTCAGCACGTCGAACACGTTCACCAGGAAGGAGACGAGCAACACGCGGCGTGATGACAGCGGGGCGGGCATTTCGCCCCGGAGAATACCCGGAATCGAGAATTTCTCTAGGGCCGATGTCGGCTCTCGCCTGCGACCAGGGCGCCAGCAATCAGGTGCGCGGTCCGCAGCGGTTCCGGCAGGTGCGAGTTGATCGCAAAGCGATCCACCAGGGCCGTGGCAGCGCGCCAGTCGACACCGATGTGATGCAGATACACGCTGCCGTGTCGACGCGCGGGTTCCAGCTGCTCGATCAGGCGCCATTTGCGTTTGCCGCCGGGCACTGAGTCGAGTAATGCACGCCGGATGCGCGCCAGATCCGGTTGTTTGCGACTCACCGCGACCACGGGCAGCCCGACAGCTTCGCTGAGGCGTGGGAGATCGACGACGTTGAAGCCGCCGAAGGTCACGCCTTGCAGCAAGACCGCCTGCAGGCTGTCGGCAAACCGACAACCGGTGATCATTTTGGCCAGATTCGTGGTGGCATTGGCACCATCGCGGCGCACCTTACTGCGCAGCACGCCCTCCAGCCGCGGACCATTGAAGACCGTGCCGATCACGGCGATGTCACCGCGAAACGCTCGGTCGAACGGGGCGTCATCGATACCGATGACGTACGAAAGCTTGCTGGCCATGAGCGTTACATTTTAGGGTCTAATGGCGCAGACCCGGAGATTGTCATCGACGCTCTTGCCAATACAGATCGATTGCACACGCTACAGGCGCTGGCGCGGTCGCTGATCCAACGCGGCGAGGCGCCGGCGTTGCTGCGAATGAGCCCGGCCGGAACCGAGCAATGGACCTACGGGGAACTCGGTGAACTGACCGGCCGGATGGCGGCGGGTCTCATTGCTGCGGGGCTGTCCCCGGGTGATCGCGGCATTCTGTTCGCGCCAAATTCGCCGGAATGGGTGGTGGCCTGTCTGGCGCTGCTGGAGGCCGGCGCGGTGCCGGTCCCGGTGGACAGCCAGGTGACGCCCACGGACCTGCAGCACATCCTCGCGGACTGCGGGGCGAACTGGGTGTTCACGACGACGAATTCCATTGCGCGCCTGCCCGCCGAACTGCAGGAAAGCCTGCCGCGCATCGTGTCGCTGGATACCGCCGGCGATCATGGCCTGTTCTGGCGCGAGCTGCTCGCGACGAGCGGCTCGTCCAATGCGCCCATCGCGACGCCGAATGACTGCGCCATGCTGTTCTACACGTCGGGCACGACCGGGACCCCGAAGGGTGTACCGCTGAGCCACGCGAATATCGCGACCAATATGGAAGCGATATTGAGCCAGCGAATCACGCAGCCCGGTGATCGTTTGTTACTGCCGCTGCCATTGCATCATGTGTATCCGTTCGTCGTGGGCCTGATGATTCCGTTACGGGAGGCCATGCCGGTGATCATGCCGCGCTCGCTGACGGGTGCACATTTGCAGCAGGCCATTTACAACGGTCAGGCCAGCATTCTGCTGGGTGTGCCGCGGCTGTACGTTGCGCTGTTGAGTGCGATCGAGCAACAGCTGGAAGCGCGCGGGCAGGTGGTGAGTGTGTTGTTTCGTACCTTGATGCGATCGGCCGCCTTGCTCCGCAGCGGGTTGCGTGTCGATGTCGGCAAATGGTTGTTCGTCGCGCTGCGAAAGCGCTTCGGGCCGCGCTTGCGCCTGCTGGTTTCCGGCGGTTCTGCACTGCCACCGGAGGTTGCCTGGGCGCTCGAGGGACTCGGCTGGCGGGTAGCGACCGGCTACGGTCTGACGGAGACTTCGCCGATTCTCACCTTCAATGCGCCCGGCACGCGTCACCTGGCCAACACCGGACGGCCGCTGCCGAATGTAACGCTGCGTATTGCGCCGCCCGAACCCGGCTTCCCGCACGGTGAAGTACTGGCCAAGGGCCCGAATGTGTTTGCCGGCTATCGCAACCTGCCGGAGCAAACTGCGGGTGTGTTCACCGGCGACGGCTGGTTCCGGACCGGCGACCTTGGCTACATTGATAACGGCGGCTACCTGCACCTCACCGGTCGCGCATCCGCGATGATCGTGTTGCCGGGTGGCGAGAACGTCGATCCGGAGGGCCTCGAGGCGGCGCTGGCAGAGGCGCCATCGATCCAGGAAGTCGGCGTGCTGGAGGACAACGGCAAGCTGGTCGGTGTCGTCGTGCCGGAGGCCGAGCCCGCGCGCGAACTGGATGATGACGCCCTGCTGCGTCGAGTCAACCAAGAGCTGGCCGTGATCACACGGGACCTGCCGAGTTACCAGCGACTCAACGACGTCATCATCGACCAGGTCGTGTTGCCGCGAACGCGCCTGGGGAAACTGCGCCGCCACATTCTGCGTGATCGCTATGCCGCACTGCGCGCGGGTCGTGGTGGTGCGAAACAGACCGGACTATTGCCGCTGCGGCAACTCGCGCCCGAAGACCGTCAGCTACTCGAAGACGCGGCGTCGGGGCGCTTGTGGCGCTGGCTCGGCACGCGTTTTCCGGATGACCTGATCAGTCCCGATACCGATTTGCGCCTGGACCTCGGCGTTGACTCCATGGACTGGTTGAACCTCAGCCTGGAGATTCGCGATGTCGCCGGGGTGGAACTCGACGCCGAGATCATCAGTCGCATCGAAACGGTGCGCGACCTGTTGCACGCAACCGTGACCGGTGAGCAAGCCGCTGGAGATACGGAGGACCTCGTCACCAGGTTGCGCGTGCCGGACAAGTTGTTGAGCCCGTCACAACGGAGTTGTTTCGAGCCACCGTCGTTCGGTTATCGATTGCTCGGTCGCGTGCTGGAACTCATTGGCCTCGGGCTGATGCGCTACGTGTATCGCCTGCGAGTCACCGGCGCGGAAAACCTGCCGGCCACCGCGCCGTTTATCCTGGCACCGAATCATCGCAGTTCCCTCGATCCGGTGACGGTTGGATTTGCGCTCGGCCATGCGCGTTTGCCGCAGACTTACTGGGCCGGCTGGGTGGGCATGATGTTCGAGCGACCGCTGATGCGGCAGATCAGCCGCGCCGGGCGGGTCCTGCCGATCGAGACCGAGCGCGGGGCCCTGGCCAGCCTGGAACTGGCCGCGGCCACACTGCACCGTGGCTACAACCTGGTGTGGTTTCCGGAGGGCCGGCGGTCGTTGAGCGGCGAGTTGCAGCCGTTTCTGCCGGGCATCGGGCTGTTGCTCCAGGCGCAGCCGGTACCGGTGGTCCCGATCTGGATTGAAGGCACGCAGCAAGCATTGCCGCCTGGCCGGCTCTGGTTTCGCCGGGCGCGGCTGTCAATCACGCTGGGTCCGCCGGTGTCGGTGGATGAACTCGAAACGACGGGGCTCGGCGACACGCCGGCCGAGCGTATCGTCGATGCGCTGCGCACCCGCGTCGCGGCGCTCGGTGGGGCGCGGGCCGGCCAAAGGTCCGGCTAAAAGCGGCTGTGTCGCTGATCGAGGCGATCCAGTCCCAGTTCCTGAGCCCAGCGCAACGCCTGTGAGTATTCGCTCGAGCGAATGGTTCGATCCAGCGGCGGATTTTCGTCGGCCCGGTAGCAGGGATGGTACTGGTCCATCAGGTTCAGGTAAGTGTGCGGTGAGATCTGCGTTGCCAGAAATTCGAGCACGCGGTTCGTGTCGGCGACATTCTCCGGCAGTACCAGGTGGCGCACCAGCAGGCCACGTTGTGCAATGCCATGGTCGTCCAGCACCAGGTCGCCAACCTGCCGGTGCATTTCCTTTACTGCAATGTGGTTCATCTCGACGTAGTTCCGAACGTGCGAGTAGCGATGCGCCTTTTTGGTGTCGCCGTATTTCATATCGGGCATATAAATGTCGATGATGCCGTCCAGTAGTCGCAGTGCTTCAAGGCTGTCATAGCCGCCCGTGTTGTAGACCAGCGGCAGAACCAGGCCATCACGCGCAGCGATTGCCACGGCCGCGATAATCTGTGCGACAACGTGGCTCGGGGAGACGAAGTTGATGTTGTGGCAACCCTGGGCCTGCAACGCGAGCATCATGGCCGCGAGTTCGTCGGGTTCGCATTCGCGGCCGTGGCCTTTCTGGTTGATGTCCCAGTTCTGGCAGTAGACGCAGCGCAGATTGCACCAGCTGAAGAAAATCGTGCCCGAGCCCCGGCTGCCGCGCAGCGGGTTTTCCTCACCGTGATGCGGGCCAGAGCTGTGCACCACGGCACGTTCGCCGGTCCGGCACACGGCACCGCGAATGGATTGGCGGCGATCCACGTGGCAATAGCGCGCGCACAGATCGCAGTCCTCGAGGTGTTGCCAGGCGCGGGCAACCCGCTCGGCCAGCACGCCCGATTCGGCCAGCGTCAGGTAACTGGCACGGTTGGCGCCACTGGCGGCGCCGGATTCTGCTTCTGAATGATGTTCGACCACGGTGCGCTTCAGTGTAACCGACCGGTTCGCCGGGCGGTTTCGGGGGCTCGGATATCGCTTATATCGCCGCCTCGCCGAGCGACGTATAAATAATGAGATCGACAGAAGAGGAAGGAACGCCGCCATGGCGGAGAAGACCGCAACGCCACCGACGTATGCGCAGGTCGTGGAAATCGTCGGACACATGGACGATGAATACATCACTCGGATTATCGACTCCGGCGCAACGGCCGAAGACGTGCTCGAAGCATTTACGTTTTTCAACTCTGAGGAAGCGATCGGCCCTGACCCGCGGCACGATATGAATGTGAATGTGAGCCGGGTCTACGCGATCCTGGTGTCGGCACAGGACGGTGAAGAGGAACGCCGGGCCTGAATCGGCCGCGTTGAGTCACAACCCGGATCTGATCGCCGACGCACTAAGCGGCTATCGGCGCGTGTTGCTGTTTGGGGTGCCTGGTGCTGGCAAGTCGACGCTCAGCGTCGCGCTCGGGGCTGCGTTGGCCGCGCGCGGGCAAACCGCTTTCTGCCTCGGTAGCGATCCCGGGTCGCCGGCATTCGGCGTGCCCGGCGCGGTTTGTCTGGGCAGTTGGTCCGACGGGGGCTGGGAGCTGGTGGATCTGGAGCCCCTGTGCAGTCTCGATGCGGGCCGCTTTCGTCTGCCTCTCATTGAAGCCGTGCACCGCCTGTTGCAGCGGGCGGCGTCGGACCTCGTCCTGATCGATGGGCCCGGTGTCGTGCGCGGGGTTGCGGGAGCTGAGCTGCTGCAAGGCTTGGTTCGCACCGCCGGTGTCGACCACGTGCTGGCGGTGGTCCGTGATGGTGACCCACCGCCGTTGGCCGCAGAATTGCGCCGGCTGGAGGTGCCGGTCTCGATGGTTTCGGCGGCTGCGGCAGCCCGTGCTCCTGGAAGACGCGCGCGGGCGAGAACGCGAACGCGGCGCTGGGACGAGTATCTGCAATCAGCCCGGACTCATGTTTTCGACCTCGACGGGATGACCTGCCTTGGCGCACCACCGCCGCTCGACGCGCCGGCTGCCTGGCCGGGACGCCAGGTCGCGGTATTGAAAGGATCTGTCTGCGTTGGCTTTGGCGAAATCGACGCGCTGACCGATGACACGATCGAGGCGCGGCTCGTCGCAGAGTCGATTGAAGGCGACAGTTTGCTGATTCGGGATGCCGTGCGGGGCGACGATGGGATGCTGCAAACGGCGAAGACTTTCGGCGCTGGCGTCGTAGGCTTTACGCCACCCCCGGATGCGTTGCCGGCGGTTTCTGGTAAGCCAGACGGGCCAAGACCGGTCGCACGTGTGGGACCGGTCACCGCATCGTTGGTCAACGGCGTGTTTGGCGATCCGCTGTTGCACCTGCGCTTCCGCCATCAGCGCCGCAGTCTGCTGTTCGACCTCGGCGAGGACGGTCGCTTGCCGGCGCGCATCACACATCAAGTCACCGACGTGTTCATTAGTCACGCGCATGTCGATCACATCGCCGGCTTTTTGTGGCTGTTGCGCTCCCGGATCGGCGAGCCGGCGGTGTGTCGGCTATACGGTCCGCCGGGAATCGCGGCGAATATTGCGGGGCTGATTGCCGGCGTGCATTGGGATCGCATCGGTTCGCGCGGACCGCGTTTCGAGGTGGTGGAGTTCGACGGCGATCGAACGCTGCGGTGTTCAATGCAAGCGGGGCAGAGCGCTGCGACCAACATGCAGGCGGGCGATGCTGCCGACGGCAAACTGTTGCGCGAGGCGGGTTTCCTGGTCCGGGCAGCGATGCTGGATCATCGCACGCCGGTGCTGGCGTTCTCACTCGAGCCCGAACTCGATCTCAAGGTGCGCAAGGAGCAGCTCCTCGCACTCGACCTGGAACCCGGTCCGTGGCTGACTGCGCTCAAGGCCAATATCGCGGCCGGGCAGTCTGGCGAAACGGTGGTGCTGCCCGACGGCACGACACGGACCGCAGGTGAGTTGGCCGAACAGCTCTTGCTGATTCGACCCGGTCAGAAGCTGGTTTACGCGACTGATTTGGCCGATAC
>JASJBD010000123.1 GCA_030066665.1 Gammaproteobacteria bacterium | reverse complement strand
GGAACGGCAGCGATCGCGCCACAACGTTCATATCAACCAACCAGCTCACCGTCGACATCCTGGCCTCGGACATCGCCAACGAGGGTGCCGCGACGCTGACGGTGTTCTCACCGGCGCCGGGCGGTGGCACGTCGAATACCGAAGGTTTTACGATTCTTCCCGATCAACCCGGCGGCTCTACGACGGTCGATTTCGACACTCCCGCTCCCCCTGGTGTTGATTTTGATTTGATTTCCGGCGTCTTCGAAGGCCTCGATTTCGGGGCGACTGACTGGCGATGGGAATCAGCCTACGGACCTAATCCGACGAATCACATCTACTTCGATTCCAACGTGGGCACATCGCGGACCTTCCAGTTTGCGAGTCAACCGGCCGTACTCACCGGTATGACCGTTTTCGCATTCTCCAACGGCGTGCTAACGTTGACCGACAGTGCCGGACAAACGTATTCGGCAGCGATTGCACCGGGCTCGCTCGTCGTGATCCAGACCGGCTGGACCTTGCCGGCAGATACGGTCACAGTCGATTTCTCAGCCGGCTGGGATCTCGGAGTGGACGATATTCAATTTCAGTAGATGACATACCGCGTAACCTCGGCAGCCTGAAATGGCTGGCGAGGTTGCTGACCGGTACAGGCATCACGCGTCTCGCGTATAGAAGTCACTGCCACCGCGGCACGCGCCCCGCCTCGCCCCACCAAATCGTGCAGTAGAGTTTCGCTGGAACGTGAACGGTTTTGCGGACTGATACCCCGCCCTATGTCGTACAATTCCAGCCTTGGTTATCCAGCTGGTGCCCGACGGAACCAGGCCGGTACGCATATGAGCAGAATCCTAGTTACCGGCGGCGCCGGCTACATCGGCAGCCACGCCTGCAAGACTCTCGCTGCCAATGGTTTCGAACCAGTGAGCTTCGACAATCTCGTCTACGGGCACCGCGATGCCGTGAAGTGGGGGCCGCTGGAAGAAGGAGACATCACGGACAGGGAGAGGATTTCAGAGGTTCTCGGTCGCTACAAACCCGTGGCTGTAATGCACTTCGCCGCGTACGCATACGTCGGCGAGTCCGTGCAGGATCCCGCCAAGTACTACGCAAACAATGTGGGTGGCTCGCTGACGTTACTCGCGGCAATGCGCAATGCCGGGATCAATAAGATTGTCTTCTCCAGTTCCTGTGCGACATATGGCGTACCTGAGCATGTTCCCATTGTCGAGACCGAGAAACAGGCACCCATCAATCCCTATGGGATGACCAAACTGATTGTCGAAAACGTCCTGCGTGACTATGGCACTGCCTACGGTTTGCGCTCGGCTTCGCTGCGATATTTCAATGCCTGTGGGGCCGATCCAGACGCCGAAATTGGCGAAGATCATGATCCCGAGACGCATCTCATCCCGCGTGCGATGATGGCGGTCTCCGGGGAAATCCCAGAACTAGACCTGTTTGGAACGGACTACGACACGCCTGACGGCACTTGCATTCGCGACTATGTGCACGTCACCGACCTCGCCGATGCGCACGTCAAGGCGCTGCAGCGACTGCTCGACGGCGGCCAGACTTTCGGGCTGAATTTGGGCACCGGCAGCGGATTCAGCGTCCGCGAAGTCATCGCCGCAGTCGAGCGCGTGAGTGAGCGCAAGGTCCCAGTAAACGAACAGCCCCGGCGCGCAGGTGACCCGCCTGTTCTCGTAGCCGATGTCGCACAGGCCAAGCGCGTGCTGGACTTCGAGGCGCGATTTACCGACATCGATGAAATCGTGAATACCGCCTGGAATTGGCACCAGCGGCCGCGCCCACAGCAGTCAGTCCGCTGATCGAGCCGGCACCCCCCGGTCCAAATTGATAGTCGAGCATCCGGTGAAAGAACAACAGATCAAGCAGCTTTCCGTCGTAGTGCCATGCTTCAACGAGCAGGACGTCATACAAATGACTCACGATCGACTCGTGGGAGCTCTAGGTAGCTTGGCCGACTATGGTTTGGAGGTCGTGTACGTCAATGACGGCAGCAGCGACGATACGGAGTCGATGCTCTTCGCTCTGGCTGCGGCAGAACCCCGAGTTCGCGTCGTTTCCCTGGCTCGCAATTTTGGCCATCAACCCGCTGTTACCGCCGGCTTGGTACATGCGTCCGGCGACGTGGTTGCGATTATCGACGCTGATTTGCAGGACCCACCGGAAGTGATTCCGGAAATGCTGAAACTCTGGCGGGACGGTTACGAAGTTGTCTATGGCGTACGCACCCGTCGTAAGGAGGGAATCCTGAAGCGGGCCGCCTACGCGAGCTTCTATCGCCTTTATAAATTGCTGGCAAATATCGATATGCCGCTCGACAGTGGGGATTTCGCGCTGCTCGATCGTCGCGTTGTGGATGTCCTGAATGGGCTGCCTGAAAAGAACCGTTTCCTGCGCGGTCTCCGTACTTGGGCTGGCTTCCGGCAAACGGGTTATACGTATGAGCGAGCCGCGCGCGCAGCCGGCGAGCCGAAGTACTCTTTTCGCGCGCTGATGCGGCTCGCATTCGATGGCATCTTCAATTTTTCCACGACTCCATTGACACTGATATTCGTGGCCGGCGCCATCATTTCCGGCCTTGCAGCGATCGCAGCACTGGTATATCTCGCGGCACGCGTCTGGGGATTCTCTGTATTCGGCCAGAGTCCCGAGGATGTCCCTGGGTTCACGACGCTCATTCTCACGATTTTGTTCTTTAGCGGGGTGCAGCTGATTTCGGTTGGCATTTTGGGCGAGTATCTCGGTCGCATCTATCAAGAAACCAAAATGCGGCCCACATACGTCATAAAGGAACTCCGGGAAAAAGACACCGATGACTCTGCCAGTTTCGACTAGCAGCAGCGCTCATTCAATCGCGGGCAAAAGCTGCCGCAGATAGCGACGATGCGTTCGACCATTTCATCGGCAGACAGCGTGGCACGGCACCTTCGGCATATGGGCCGCTTCGCCATCGTCGGAGTGATTAACACCCTTATCGACTTCGCCCTGTTTACTTTGCTCTTTTTCGCCGTCGAACTGCCCATTCTGGCAGCCAATTCCATAGGCTATATCGCAGGTACGACGAACGGATTCATACTCAACAAGTACTGGACCTTTACGGAATCAAGACACCACGGCCAGGTGAGCCGACAGTTTCCGCTCTTCTTTGTCTTGTACCTGATCGGCCTGGGAATCTCCAACCTGGTGGTTTGGCTGCTGGCGCCGATCGTTCCCGCTCTACTGGCCAAAGCAATTTCGATTGGCATCAGCATGGTCTGGAATTTCTGGTCTACGCGCCGGTTCGTGTATCGGCCAGACGCCTTCACCAATGCGGACTGAGCCCACCGTGCAACAAGCGAACTTGCTGACGAGAGTGCGGCGGAGCGTATTGGCCGACCCGTGGATTGTCCTCGCTTGCCTGGTGGCGGTCATTCTCGCAGGACTCCGTCTCGACCATGCGGCCCTATGGTTCGATGAAGTGCTGTCGGTCGAACGCATCCGACTACCATGGGCCGAGATGATGCGCGACATCTTTTCCGGATATTCCGGCCTGGGCGCGAATAATTTGCCGCTCTATTTTGTCGCGCTAAAGGCCTGGGTCACCCTGGCCGGAGAATCCGTGCTCGCTTTAAGGGCACCCGGCGTCGCGCTGTTCGCAATGACCGTAGGTCTTACCGGCGCAACGGTAGCGGAGCTTGCGAGCCGCCGGGCGGCGAGATGTGCCGCGTGGATTACCGCAATTTCGCCATTCTTGTTGCATCACTCCCAGGAGGCGCGGATGTACCCGCTGCTGGCGGTGTGTGCAGCGTGGGCTTTACTAGCGACCGCGAGGTTCGTGATGGGCTCACGGCGGCGGCCGGGAATTGGTTTCGTACTGGCATGTTTCATGCTTCTCGCAACCCATTACTACGCGATCTTCTTTGTGAGCGCAGTGCTGCTCACGTTGCTGATTCTCCGGCCGCAGACGTGGTCCTGCTGGCTGCCGGAATTTGCAGTGACATCCGTGGGCATTCTGGGAGTGCTGCTGACAAGCCTGCTGATTTCCGAATATGCATCCGGGCAGCGCTACGCAATCGACCTAGTCGCGTTGCCCGGTATGGTTTGGTCACTGGTCAGTGGCTATTGCTTGCTGCCCAGTTCAGAGGAGTTGCATTCCTCTGGCCTGACCGCAGTCATGCCATTTCTGCCGATTGCCTTGATAAGCGTAATTCCGCTTGTCGTTGTAGCCGCACATGGGTTTTTGCGCTTGCCGATCCCAGGGCGTTGGTTGATTGGAGTTTGCGTCGTCTTGCCGATCGTGATGCCCGTACTGGCCAGTGTTCTCGTTCCGACGATTTCCATCAATCCGCGTTATGCAACGCCGGCCGCCCCGGCTTTGCTTGCACTCCTTGGGGCGGGCATGACAATCGAGAAGAGTTCGGGCTGGTGGATACGCGGTGCAAGCGTTGCCGTGGCGGCAGTTTTGGTGCTAGGCAGCTATCTGCACATCATCGATCCAGGCCATGGTCGGATGGACATCCGCGCTGCCGGCGACTGGTTATCCGCTCACGCTCATGAGCACGAGCCCATTCTGGTGACGTCAGATGAGATGCGGGTGCTAGCGGAATACCATTGGCCAGAACGCCCGAATCACCTCTACCCGGATATCGGTTTGGTGGTTACGGAATCGAACGTCGCAGCCGTCGCGGCGGCTCTGCCTTTTGACGGAGCGGACCGAAAGCTGTTCGTCTTCGGTCGCGCCTGGATATCCGACCCCGCTCAGGCTCTGCTACAGACCCTGTCGGACACTTTTGATTCCTGCGGCAATTTTGCCGCCCGCGGGGTAAAAATCCTCTGTGTGATGGCTCCAACGCCAGTTGAATAGGCCCGGGAGCAACCCTCCGTGAGGGCCGACTCAGGCCGCGCTCGCGCGCCTTTGATACAGTCAGAATTATGTTAAAAATCTTCGTGCACATGTCACGTTTTTGGCATTAACTCCAAGGGCTTATATACCCTTCATCCGGTTTACGGTTATACTCTGTCGGCTGGTTTCGGCCGGGTTGACAGTCGTTTGAAACGGCAACAAATCCGCCACGAAGCCCACCGATTGGGGCCTCGAGAACAACCGTCTTCCGACGAGCCGGCAGCTCGCGAAACAACTACAAAAAGGATCTCCAAGATCTCTATGCAGCGCTTTTCTCTTGGTGGGTGTCAGCCGTGAGTAGTGCCATCAGGTCACGATTGCTTCGGCTATTTGAGCTATTCGAGATTCTCTTGATGGTGGCCGCGTTTGCTACGGCTACGCTGGTCTCTTTCTCGCGCGGCTCCGACGCGACTCCGGCAGGTCTGGAAGAATTTCTGGCCATGCGGCTCGCGGTAGGAAACTTCATCATTGTCGTCGGGTTCGCCCTGCTCTGGCATCTGCTGCTTGTCTTTTTCAGGCTCTATCACTCACGACGCCTGGAGCACAGTCTGCTGAAGGAAGCTGCAGACGTGCTCAAAGTAACGACAATCGGGACGCTGCTGCTTGGCGGTGCTGCACAACTGCTCGATATCGTCTTGATTACTCGGGATGCGAGTTTTCTCGTAACTTTTTGGGTTGTCTCATCAGTCTTGACCATCGCATGCCGATGGATATTGCGTTATGCGCTGAACCAAATCCGACGCCACGGGCGAAATCTGAATCATGTTCTGATAATTGGAACGAACGCTCGCGCACTTGCCATAGCAGAAGAACTCCAGAGTCAGCAGGGGCTTGGCTACGATATTGTCGGTTTCGTAGACGATCAATGGGACGGTCAACCACTCGCCGAAGGGTTACCGTCCGTCGTCGCGGATCTGGCGGGGTTCAGGGACTACATCAAGCACAACGTCGTCGACGAAGTGATTATCTGCGTACCGCTGAAATCTCTATATGACCGCGCCTCCGAGATTTCAACAGCTTGTGAGGAACAAGGGATCACCGTGCGCCTGGTCTCGCACGTCATCAACCCCTCGCGAGGCAAGGTTCGCGCCGACCACCTGGGTGATCACTACGTCATAACCATTGACGATCAGGACACGAAACACAGATGGCTCTGGCTGAAGCGGGTTATGGATTTCGTATTTTCCCTGCTTGTGTTGTTCATGATTTCGCCGGTGATGCTTGCAATAGCGATTGCCATCAAAATGACGTCGGCGGGACCGATATTGTTCAAGCAAGAACGTATCGGGCTCAACAAGCGGCGCTTCATGCTATACAAGTTCCGCACAATGGTGACCGACGCGGAGCAACGGCTCGCTGAAATCGAGCATCTTAACGAAGCGCAAGGACCGGTCTTCAAGATTGCGAACGACCCGCGAATCACCCCTGTAGGACGTTTTCTGCGCCGAACCAGTCTCGATGAGCTGCCCCAGATTTTCAATGTGCTGAAGGGCGATATGAGTCTGGTTGGCCCACGACCATTACCAGTGCGTGACTATCAAGGCTTCGAAAAGGACTGGCATCGCCGTCGTCTGAGCGTGCGGCCAGGCATCACCTGTCTCTGGCAGGTCGAGGGAAGGAGCTCAATCCCGTTCGAGGAGTGGATGGAGCTGGACATGAAGTACATCGATCAATGGTCCGTTTGGCTGGATCTCAAGATCTTGATTCGCACCATTCCCGTTGTACTCAAAGGCTCTGGCGCGTACTGAGCGTCGCGCAGCACAACAAGGAAGATAGGATGAAGGGACTCACTAAACAGCGCGTGATGGTGACCGGTGGGGCCGGATTTCTCGGCTCGCACCTGTGTGACCGACTCATTCAACAGGGGCACGATGTGCTTTGTGTAGACAACTTCTACACGGGGACGAAAGACAACATCCTGCACCTTACGGATGAGCCTCGGTTCGAACTCATGCGCCACGATGTAACGTTTCCGCTATACGTCGAAGTCGACCGGATTTTCAACCTCGCCTGCCCCGCCTCACCGATTCATTACCAGTACGACCCCGTCCAAACGACCAAAACCAGTGTCCATGGGGCCATCAACATGCTGGGGCTCGCAAAACGTTTGCGAGCCCGGATCCTGCAAGCGTCAACGAGCGAAGTCTACGGTGACCCAACCGTTCACCCGCAGCGCGAGGATTACTGGGGCCACGTCAATCCGACTGGCTTCCGAGCCTGTTACGACGAGGGCAAACGCTGCGCAGAGACGCTGTTCTTCGATTACCGTCGGCAACACAATCTGAGCATTAAAGTCGCGCGTATCTTCAATACTTACGGGCCGCGCATGCACCCGCAGGACGGACGAGTCGTGTCGAATTTCATCATGCAGGCGCTGCGAAACAAGGACATTACAGTTTACGGCGATGGGATGCAGACAAGAGCGTTTTGCTATGCAGACGATCTCGTGGAGGGCCTATTACGACTAATGGATACCGGCGATGTGTTCACCGGCCCAGTGAATCTCGGCAATCCCGCCGAATTGCCCGTCATTGACCTCGCCAAGCGAGTAATCGACCTGACAGGCTCCGCATCGCAATTGGTTCATCAGCCGCTGCCGGAGGACGATCCGATGCAGCGTTGCCCTGATATTTCGCTCGCCCAGCGTGCGCTGGACTGGGAGCCGCGCGTTGATCTCGATGCGGGCCTGCGCAACACGATCCGTTATTTCGACCAGCTGTTGAGTGCGAACGATCCGCGCGTTCTCGCCGCGGTTGCATAAGTCGCGAGCCTATCGTTCGGTGAGGGCGGCGCTTCGTAGCGGTCGCCGCCGCCACCACAGAATATGGCGGCGTAATGTGCGCATTCTGAAGACGGCAGCGTAATGATCATCAGCGTGTGGTTGAAAATCCTGCCTTGCCGCAGTGCGCGAACGCCCATAATGTGGCTACGCCATTGAACATAAGATCCGCCACCTCATACTGCGTTAACGAAACTGGCGCGACGACTTAGCCTGACATTCTCGAACCACTGTAGGTTTCTTGATGCAACACTGCCAAAGTGCTGCACAGAAGCATCACGAAAGTCGATAAAAGACGTGGTTCACATCTCCGCGATTCTTCTCTAGTCTTACGTCAAGTGCGTGACCCTGGACCGGTCGCCCGTGTTCTACTGCCCTCGACTTGATAAGGGCAAACTCGTCGAAAGGCGGGGACGCAAAGCCACCGGTCTAAGGTCTTCCCTCTTTGTAGCGGAGGAGGGTTTCTAGGACAGCGGGGCTACCGGGTTGAAACACGGCACCATCTCCAATGGGCCGTCACCATCCGGTGCGCGTTTCCCGCTGTCGCGACGAGCCAGGCGCGGAGGCTTCGTAAACCAGGGACAAGTAAGCAAACGGTTCTGAAACAGGGCAACCCTGTCCGCTTGTATGGATACAAGTCACAGGGACGCAAAGCCACCGGCCTGGATACGCCAGGCAGCGGGGCTGCCAGATACCGTCCACGGCTGCCGACCCGGCAGACCAGCGACCAGAAGATGGCAGACCCGTAATAGGTCGCGACGCGCCGAGTCGAGTCACCTGTTACCCGGAACCGGTCCCGAAAGGAATCGACGGTATGGGCAGGGAGTTGTTGTCGCAGATTCGAGCTGGGCTGCTACCGGTTGGCATCAGCCTGGTACTTGCTGCTTGCGGGGGCGGCGGGGGTGGCGGAGACGCTGCCGCGCCGGCAACGCAAAATGCGGCGGGACCGGTGGTGCTGGGCGGACTGGTAATTGACGGCCCGATTGTGTCTGCGACGGTTTCCGTGTTCGATGCAAACGGCGATCTGGTCGAACAGGCGTTCACGAACGGCGCGGCCAACTATGAAGTCGCGTTCATCGACAGTGATCCGGTATTCCCCATCACGGTCCGGGTGACTGGTGGCACGAACCTCGTCACGGGTGCGCCATTGGCCGGAGAGCTGGTTGCCGTCATCCCGACCGAGTCCGCGGAAATCTCCGGCAATGTGAGTCTATTCAGCACCTTCGCCGCCGGCATAGCCGAGCGCATGCCCGGCGGAATCAACGCTTTCAACCTGCAAATTGCGGAGCAGACCGTAATCGACCAGCTGTCATTCGGTCTCGATCCGGCTGATGTGCAAATGCTTTTGTCCGGGCCGGTGGCCGACGCCGATCTGGTCCGGGTCGTCAAGGCCAGCGAAGCCTTCGCCGAAATGCTTCGTCGTACAACCGGCACGTTAATGAGCGTCGGTCAGGTCTCCTCAATCGACGAGGTCATGGCCGCACTGCAGGCCGATCTCGTTGATGGCGTTATCGATGGGCGCGGCGCGGCCGGCGCCAACGCGCGGATCGCAGCCGTCTCCACCGTAACGAGCGCACAGGTGATGCTCGAGGCAATGACCAATACGCTCACGGTCGATGGCGTACCAGGATCGAGCGCGATGGACGCCGCGATCCAGCAGGTGATGACAATCCCCGACACGTCGATCACGGTGAATGACGTTGCCGTGACGGACAGCGCTCTGCAGCAGTTGGCCGACGCGGTGGCGGCAGCGATCACAGTCGATAACGATCCGGTACTGGCAACGTTGTACGACCGCCTGGGCCAGGTACTCGCGCCGGCATCGCCGAGTCTGCTGGGTGCCTACCTGCCCGCCAATGGCAGCAGCGCGCTGGGTGACACCATCAGTTTCCTCGGTACCGCATCGCAGGAAGATCTGGACCAGGTTAATGGCGTGCCGTCCAACACCCCGGGCAACCAGCCGCCGACGATTAGCGGCAACGCACCAGCTCAGGTGACGGTTGGCAACAACTACAGTTTCACACCGACTGCGTCTGACCCGGATGGTGACACGCTGAGCTTCAGCATCGTTGGTCGCCCGTCGTGGGCCAACTTCAACGGCTTCACCGGTCGTCTGTCGGGCACGCCGGGTGCCGCCGATGTTGGTACCTACAACAATATCCGGATCACGGTCTCCGACGGCATAGACAGCGTCTTCCTGGCACCGTTCGGGATCACCGTAAACGGCGCGCCGAACCAGCCGCCGACCATCAGTGGCAACGCGCCGACGCAGGTTACGGTTGGCAACAACTACAGTTTCACGCCAACAGCCGCCGACCCGGACGGTGACGCATTGACCTTCACGATCAGCGGGCGGCCGGCGTGGGCCAGCTTCGACGGCAATACCGGCGAATTGTCGGGCACGCCGGACGCTGGCGATGCGGGTACGTTCAATAATATCCAGATCACGGTGTCGGACGGTGAGGACAGTGCCACGCTGCCGCCGTTCTCCATCACGGTCAATGAAATACCCAACCAGCCGCCGGTCATCAGCGGCACACCGCCGACGCAGGTAACGGTGGGTAACAACTACAGCTTCACGCCGACTGCATCGGATCCGGACGGCGATGCTCTGACTTTCAGTATCGTTAATCGTCCATCCTGGGCAACCTTCAGCAGCAGCACCGGCCAATTATCCGGTACGCCGAGTGCAGGTGACGTTGGCACTACCAACAACGTGCGTATCAGGGTCACCGATGGCTCCGACA
>JASJBD010000024.1 GCA_030066665.1 Gammaproteobacteria bacterium | reverse complement strand
AATACATCGCGCATGCGGCCGTGGCCACACTGGCCGAGGACGGCAGGGTCGCCGCGAAGGAATTGGCCGACTGGGCCGCCAGGTGGCACATCCGCGCCGACAAACCCGACCCGGCCCTCGCCGGCCCGGCCTCGGACTGAGCGCGAATGACCGGCCGGCCTGTTCGGTCAAAGCAGCTGCCAGCGATCAGCAACCTGGTATGCACGTGAACAGTACCACCATCCGGCCTCGTCGATCCGTCCTCTACATGCCCGGCGCAAACACGCGGGCGCTGGAGAAGGCGCGCGAGCTGCCGGTGGACGGTGTGATCATGGATCTCGAAGACGCCGTTGCGCCGGATGCCAAATGTGCTGCGAGGCGTAACGTCGTCGACGCGCTGGCGGCCGGTGGTTATGGCCGGCGCGAGCTCGTTGTCCGCGTCAACGGGCACGACACACCGTGGTTCGAGGATGACCTCGCCGCCACGGCTGGCAGCCCGGCACACGCCGTGCTGCTGCCCAAGATCAGCGCGCCGGACCAGGTGGCACGCGCAGCGGCGACGCTCCGCGCCCATGGCGCACCCGATTCGCTGGATCTGTGGATCATGGCCGAGACCGCCGCCGGCATCCTCGCGATGGACGATATTGCGGTGGCCGACCCGGCCATCCGCGTCGTCGTCATGGGCACGGCGGACCTCGCCAAGGAGCTGCGCCTCGAAGCCGATGCGGCGCGCACCGGCCTGCTGCCGGCCCTGAGTCACTGTGTTCTGGCGGCCCGCGCCCATGGTCTTGATATACTTGACGGGGTGTTTGTCGACCTTGCCGATCCGGCGGCCTTCCGCAAATCATGCGAACAAGGCAAGGCGCTGGGGTTCGACGGCAAGACGCTGGTCCATCCCGCGCAGATTGACGCGGCCAACGCGGTTTTCGGCGTCTCGGCCGAGGCGGTCGAGCGCGCCAGGGAGATCGTTGCCGCGTGGGAGGCGGCAGCGGCTGAAGGCCGTGGCATCGTGGTGCTGAACGGGCGGATGCTGGAGCAGCTGCACGCCGATGCAGCGCGGCGAACACTGGCCCTCGCGGCCGCGATCGAGCAGGGATAACAGGGAGCAGGAATGGCTGACAAGCAGAAGCCCAGCCGCCGGGATTGGGAGACCCTCGCCACCAAAGAGGGCAAGGGTCGCGCCCCGGCCGACCTCGTCTGGCAGACCCCGGAAGGTATCGCCGTGCAACCGCTGTATACGGCCGAAGACCTGGCCGATCTCGAACACCTCGACAGCCTCCCCGGCTTTGCACCGTACGTCCGCGGCCCGCGCGCCACGATGTACGCGGGGCGGCCCTGGACCGTGCGCCAGTACGCCGGGTTCTCCACGGCGGAAGAATCGAACGCGTTTTATCGCCAGAACCTCGCGGCCGGCCAGACCGGATTGTCAGTCGCGTTCGATCTCGCCACGCATCGCGGCTACGACTCAGATCATCCGCGCGTCGTCGGCGATGTCGGCAAGGCCGGCGTCGCGATCGATACCGTGGAAGACATGAAGACTCTGTTCGACGGTATCCCGCTGGACAAGATGTCCGTGTCCATGACGATGAACGGTGCCGTCTTGCCAATCATGGCCATGTACATCATTGCGGCGGAGGAACAGGGTGTCACGCCCGACAAACTCGCCGGCACCCTGCAAAACGACATCCTGAAGGAATTCATGGTGCGGAATACCTACATCTATCCGCCCGAACCTTCGATGCGCATTGTCGCCGATATCATCGGCTTCACCGCGCAACAAATGCCGCGCTTCAATTCGATCTCTATTTCCGGTTATCACATGCAGGAGGCTGGCGCGACGTGCGTTCAGGAACTCGGTTACACGCTGGCGGACGGCATCGAATATGTGCGTGCGGCGCTGGCCACCGGGTTACAGGTCGACCAGTTCGCGCCCCGTCTGTCGTTCTTCTTCGGCATTGGCATGAACTTCTTCATGGAAGCGGCCAAACTGCGGGCGGCGCGCCTGTTGTGGGCGCAACTCATGGAGGAACTGTTCCAGCCGCAGGATCCGCGTTCGTTGATGCTGCGCACTCATTGCCAGACATCTGGTGTCAGCCTGACGAGCCAGGATCCGTACAACAATGTGATTCGCACGACCATCGAAGCGATGGCGGCAGCCCTCGGTGGCACACAGTCCCTGCATACGAACTCATTCGACGAAGCACTGGCCTTGCCCACGCCTTTCTCCGCGCATATCGCGCGCAACACACAACTGGTCATCCAGGAAGAAAGCGGTATCACCAAGGTCGTCGACCCCCTCGCCGGTTCGTACTACGTCGAGAGCCTGACCGCGTCGCTGGTCGCCGAGGCGCGCAAGCTAATCGACGAAGTCGAAGAGATGGGCGGCATGACGAAGGCCGTCGAATCGGGCATGCCGAAGCTACGCATCGAGCAAGCCGCGGCGCTGCGCCAGGCGCGCATCGATCGCGGCGAAGAAGTCATCGTGGGCGTGAACAAGTACGAGCGGGAAGACGAGCCCGACGTGGAAGTCCTCGATATCGACAATACGGCTGTGCGCGAGGCACAGGTCAGTCGCCTGGCCGAGATTCGCGCCGGCCGTGACCAGGCAGCCTGCGACCAGTCACTGGCGGCGCTGCGCGAGGCCGGCGAACAGGGTAGCGGCAACCTGCTGGCGCTCGCTGTCGATGCCGCGCGAGCCCGCGCCAGCGTGGGCGAAATCTCCACGGCACTCGAAGAAGTCTACGGGAGGCACAAGGCAGTGATTCAATCGATCAGCGGTGTCTACGGTTCGGCTTACGAAGGCGACGAGAATTTCGCGCGCATCCAGGCCGAAGTTGACCAGTTCGCGCGCGACGAAGGCCGCCGGCCACGCATGCTGGTCGTCAAACTGGGGCAGGACGGCCACGATCGCGGCGCCAAGGTGATTGCCACGGCATTCGCGGATCTGGGATTCGATGTCGATATTGGCCCGCTGTTCCAGACTCCGGATGAGGCGGCCCGCCATGCTATCGAAAACGATGTACACGTGGTCGGCGTCTCATCACAAGCAGCCGGCCACAAGACGCTCGTGCCCCAGTTGCTCGAAGACCTCAGAAGCCAGGGTGCCGGGGACATTCTGGTGGTCTGCGGCGGTGTCATTCCGCCCAAGGATTACGACGAACTGAAAGCCGCGGGCGTCTCGGCGGTATTTGGACCGGGAACGAATATTCCGGCCGCGGCCAGTGAGGTTATCGGTCTGATTCGACAACGGCGGCTGGCCGCCTGACGCGACGATAAGGATCTGCGCCTGGCTCGAACCGTTCGCCAGGACAATAACCCAGGGCAACAACAAAAAGGGACAACGGAGTCATCCATGCAGGAAATCATTCAGCAACTTGCTGACAAGCGCGCCGCGGCGACAGCCGGGGGCGGCCAACGACGCGTCGACGCGCAGCACGGCAAAGGCAAACTCACGGCGCGTGAGCGAATCGACCTGTTGCTGGATCACGGCAGCTTCGAAGAATGGGACATGTTCGTCGAACACCGATGCACCGATTTCGGCATGGCGGACAACAAAGTACCGGGTGACGGCGTCGTCACCGGGTATGGCACGATCAATGGTCGGCTGGTATTCGTCTTTAGTCAGGACTTCACCGTCTTCGGTGGCTCACTGTCCGAAGCGCACGCGGAAAAGATCTGCAAGATCATGGACCAGGCGATGAAAGTTGGTGCGCCGGTCATTGGTCTGAACGATTCCGGTGGTGCCCGCATCCAGGAAGGCGTGGCATCGCTCGGCGGCTATGCGGACGTATTCCAGAAGAACGTCCTGGCCTCGGGCGTCGTGCCCCAGATCTCCGTCATCATGGGGCCGTGCGCGGGCGGTGCGGTTTACTCGCCCGCGATGACCGACTTCATCTTGATGGTCAAAGACAGCTCGTACATGTTCGTGACCGGTCCGGATGTCGTCAAAACCGTCACGCACGAAATCGTGACCGCCGAGGAACTCGGCGGTGCCATCACGCATACCACGAAGTCCGGAGTCGCCGACCTGGCCCTGGAGAACGATGTGGAGGCCTTGTTGGCGACTCGCCGGTTCTTCAATTTCCTGCCAGCCAATAATCGTGAAAAAGCACCGGTGTGGCCGACGACGGATCCGGCCAAACGCACCGTGCCGTCGCTCGACAGCCTGGTGCCGGAGGACCCGTCGAAACCCTACGACATTCGTGAACTGGTCCTGAAGATTGCCGACGAGGGCGACTTCTTCGAACTGCAGCCAGCCTATGCCGCGAACATCGTCATCGGCTTCATCCGGATGGAAGGCCATGTCGTTGGCGTGGTCGCGAACCAGCCCATGGTGCTGGCCGGCTGTCTCGATATCGATTCTTCCAAGAAGGGCGCACGATTCGTCCGTTTCTGTGACGCGTTCAATATTCCGATTCTCACGCTGGTCGACGTGCCGGGTTTCATGCCGGGCACGGCGCAGGAGTACGGCGGGATCATCAAGCACGGCGCCAAGTTGTTGTACGCATACGCGGAAGCCACAGTACCGAAAGTCACGTTGATTACGCGCAAGGCTTACGGCGGCGCCTACGACGTCATGGCGTCGAAACATTTGCGCGGTGACGTGAACCTGGCATGGCCCAGCGCTGAAATCGCAGTCATGGGCCCGAAAGGCGCAGTGGAGATCATCTTTCGCAAAGATCTCGGCGACGAGGAAAAAATCGCGCAGCGCACCGAGGAGTATCGTCGCAAGTTCGCCAATCCGTTCATCGCCGGCAGTCGCGGTTACATCGACGACGTCATTATGCCGCGCGATACGCGCGTCAGGGTCTGCCGGTCATTTGCGATGCTGCGGGACAAGAAACTCGAAAACCCGTGGCGCAAGCACGGCAACATCCCCCTGTAAGCGGCAACAGCGCGGAACTACACGAGATGTTCAAGAAGATCCTGATTGCGAATCGCGGTGAAATAGCCTGCCGCGTGATGAAGACCGCTCGCCGCATGGGTATCAAAACCGTCGCCGTGTATTCGGATGCGGATAGCCATGCGCTGCACGTGCGGATGGCCGACGAGGCGGTCCATATCGGCCCGGCACCGTCGGCCGAGAGTTACCTGGTCATGGATCGCATCATCCAGGCGTGTATCGACACGGGCGCCGAAGCGGTGCATCCCGGCTACGGATTCTTGTCGGAAAACGCTGCATTTGCGGTGGCGCTTGAAAAAGCCGGCATCACCTTCATCGGGCCGGGCACCCATGCCATTACGAGCATGGGCGACAAGATCACCTCGAAGAAGCTCGCCGCAGAAGCCAAGGTCAACACAATCCCGGGCTACACGGACATCATTGACGATGCGGACCACGCCGTAGAGATCGCCCGGGAGATCGGTTATCCGGTGATGCTCAAGGCCAGCGCCGGTGGCGGCGGCAAAGGCATGCGCGTTGTGCGTGACGACGATGAGTGCCGCGACGGCTTCACGCGGGCGCGAAACGAGGCGCAATCCAGTTTCGGCGATGATCGCGTGTTCGCGGAAAAATTCATCGAGGAACCACGCCACATCGAGATCCAGGTGCTGGCGGATAGTCACGGCAACGTGATCTATCTCGGTGAACGCGAATGTTCGATCCAGCGCCGGCACCAGAAGGTCATCGAAGAAGCACCGTCCCCGTTCCTGGACGCCAAGACACGCAAGGCGATGGGCGAACAGGCGGTAGCACTGGCAAAAGCCGTCGATTATCGGTCGGCTGGCACAGTCGAATTCATCGTCGATGCGGAGCGCAATTTCTACTTCCTGGAAATGAACACGCGCCTGCAGGTCGAGCACCCGGTCACCGAACTGGTCACCGGCCAGGACCTCGTCGAACTTATGTTCCGGGTCGCTGCCGGCGAAAAGTTGCCGTTGATGCAGCAGGACGTCAAGTTGAAAGGCTGGGCAGTGGAAGCCCGCGTCTATGCCGAGGATCCCTTCCGCAATTTCATGCCATCGATCGGGCGCCTGGCGCATTACCGCCCGCCAGCCGAGACCTCGACCGTACGCGTCGATACCGGCATCGAAGAAGGCAGTGAAGTGTCGATGTTCTACGACCCGATGATCGCCAAACTCGTCACGTTCGGCGACACCCGGGACCGGGCGATCGCCAACATGAACAACGCGCTGGACGAGTACTATATCCGGGGCGTCTCGCACAACATCAGCTTTCTGAATGCCGTGCTGGCCCATCCGCGCTTCCGGGAAGGCCGGCTGTCGACGAACTTTATTGCCGAGGAGTACCCGGACGGTTTTCATGCAGCCGATGTCGTGCACGACGAGCCGGGACTGCCGATCGCGATAGCCGCGGCGGTCCATCGCAAACTAATGGATCGTGCCGCGCAATTGAGCGGGCAATTGCCGAATCACGAAAAGACTGTCGACCGCCATTTTGTCGTCATGATCGGCCGTGACAAGCACCCGGTCTCGGTTATCCCGGTCGATGGCGGTTTCGAAGTGGATTACGAGAGCAACGTGTACCGCATCATCACGGACTGGCATCTCGGGCAGCCGTTAATTCGCGCTGATGTGAACGGCACGAAAGTCTGTTTCCAGCTCGATCGCATTGGCCTGCGCTACCAGCTGTCTCATCGCGGCAGCCAGGTCGAGGCATTGGTCGTAAACCCGCAGGTTGCCGAGCTGGCTGCGCATATGCCGGAGAAGGAGGCCCCGGACCTGTCCAAGTTCCTGTTGTCGCCGATGCCGGGGTTGCTGGTACGCCTCGTTGCCAACGAGGGCGACGAGGTCAAGGCCGGCGAGGAACTGGCCGTGGTCGAAGCGATGAAAATGGAGAACAGTCTCCGGGCCAATGAAGACGTTCGCATTGCAAAGGTACTGGCGAAACAGGGAGAGAGCCTGGTCGTCGACCAGCCAATTCTCGAATTCGAGTAGCACTACCGTACCGAGGACGAGTTGCACGCCGACCCGGACAAACTGGCTGACGAACTCCTGGCCGGAGATCGACGCGCCCTCGCCCGCGCCATAACCCTGCTCGAATCCAGCCGGCCCGAGGACCGGGATCCGGGTCATCGCCTGCTCGAACGCGTCACGCCCAAGGCCGGCCAGGCCATGCGTGTCGGCATATCCGGCGTACCGGGCGTGGGCAAATCGACCTTCATCGAGTGTCTCGGCAATTACGTCATCGAACAGGGCCATCGCGTCGCGGTGCTGGCGGTGGACCCGTCGTCCGCACTAAGCGGCGGGTCGATCCTCGGCGACAAGACCCGGATGGAAACGCTGTCTGCACGCCTCGAAGCTTTCATTCGGCCATCGCCGGCCGGTCGTACGCTGGGCGGTGTCGCGCGCCACACGCGCGAGACGATGCTGCTGGTGGAGGCCGCCGGGTTCGACGTTGTCATCGTGGAGACGGTTGGTGTCGGCCAGTCGGAGACCGCGGTCGCCGAAATGACCGATCTGTTCATGCTGTTGCTGCTGCCCGGCGGCGGCGACGAGTTGCAGGGCATCAAGCGGGGTATCATCGAACTCGCCGATCTGGTCGTGGTCAACAAGGCCGATGGTGACCTGGCAGCGGCAGCGGGTCGTGCGGCCGCTGACTATCGCAACGCGCTGCGCTTCCTGCATCCCCGCCACCCCGACTGGGAAGTGCCGGTAATGACCTGCTCGGCACTGGAGAACCACGGGATCGAGGCGATCTGGGATACGATCTGCCGTTACCGGGAGGCCATGACGGCCAGCGGCGAGCTGACCAGGGCACGCGCGTCGCAGGCCAAGGCCTGGCTGTGGGACGAGCTCGCCGAGAACCTGTTGGACCTGCTGAAGACTGACGACCGAATTCAGGCTCGGATCGGAGATCTCGAAGCCGACGTGGCGGCCGGCACCGCATCGCCCCGGGTCGCTGCCCGGCAGGTCGTGGAAGACTTCGTCCGAGGATCAGGAAAGGACAAACAATGATCGGCAAACTTAATCACGTCGCGATCGTCGTACCGGATCTCACGGACGCAGCGCGTATTTACCGCGATACGCTGGGCGCGAATGTATCGGCACCGGAAGACCTGCCGGAACACGGCGTCACCACGATCTTTGTGAATCTGCCCAATACCAAGATCGAACTGCTCCACCCGCTGGGCGAAGATTCACCGATCGCTCGCTTCCTCGAGAAGAACCCATCGGGTGGCATGCATCACGTCTGCTACGAGGTCGAAGATATTCTCGCGGCGCGCGATCGCCTTCGTGCGGATGGCGCGCGTGTGCTGGGCGACGGCGAACCGCGGACGGGTGCGCACGGCAAGCCGGTACTGTTCCTGCACCCGAAGGACTTTTGCGGCACGCTGATAGAACTGGAAGAAGTCTAGACGGCGTCGATGGTTGTCGACCGCTGCCCACCGGCCGATCCGGCACCATCTGCTCTCGCCGCGATACTCGTGTAGGCCTTTTCGATGGTGTCGTCGCCGTAACGACGTTCCAGCCGGCGTATGATGAAGTGACCGCGCGCCATGTCCTGGAAATGATCGATGAAAATCGCATTCAACATGGCGCCACCCACCGCGCCGGCAATCGGCACCATTTGCAGCGCTGCCTTGTCGGTAATCGCGATACCGAAGCGCGCCGCGACGGCTCGGACGAGGTTGACCGTTCCCGGCAGAGTTTGAACTGCAACCCCCTGACGCACCATGGCTTCGCTGACCGCGGAGAAATGGAAGGCCAGCGCCACTTTGACACCGTAGTAGCCGGTATCGGCGGCATCGTCGGACCGCACTCGCCCGCCGAGGGCGAGAGTTTCGACGCAGGCCAGCCGCCCGGGCAACTCGCGCAGGTTCTCCCCCTCGTCCGCTGCCACCGCCGCGATCGACCGCAACATCAGCATCGTGGTTAACGGCATCTCCAACAGCGTGCCCGGCAGACCGAAATAACCGCCGCAAGCGCCGGTCAGCATGCCGAGGTTCCGATGTGACAGCGGCGCGCTGCGACCCGGTCGATCCAGGTTCAGCGTGGAAATCGCCGTATCGAGACTGCGGGTGACGATGCGTTCCGTCACGGTGCGGAGCTGATCGTGCCACGTCGGCGGCAACAGCTTCAGACCTTCCTCGATCGGTGATCCGATCAGGCTGGTGAGACGGGCGGCGAGACCGGGATGCTCGAGGAGCTGTACCGCCCGGTGCAGGTCGGTCCAATCGTCGCTGGCGATGCCGTGGTTTGTTGTCATGTCTCAAAGTGGCGCAATCAACCACTGTTATCATTATGATCTGCCGCGGTCGCCAACAACAATAAGTAGATCCCCAGCCATGGCCAGCACCGCACCTGCCCCTGAACCGGATACGCTCGCCCGGGCCGCGCTCAGCGAGACCGCGGCGCAGCATATGGTCGAGCGCGTGCCCACGGGCTCGGCTCAGGCGACCGTGGGCGCGATACTCGGTGACCTGGCGGCTGACAGCTTCGGGTCGGTCAACGCGGTCTACGTGCTGGATAACCGCAAACGACTGCTGGGAGTGGTGCCGATGGCAACCTTGCTAGGTGCCGGCATGCAAACCGCCCTGACCAACCTCATGGTGCCCCCGGCAACCACGGTGAGCCCGGAAGACGACCAGGAAAAGGTTGCCGCAGCGGCGGTCGATTACGGCATCTCGGACGTGCCTGTCACAGACGCGCGCGGTCGCCTGCTCGGAATCGTGCCGGCACGGGCCTTGCTGCGCATTCAACGCGGTGAGCACATTGAAGACATCGACCGGTTGGCCGGTATTCTGCGCAACGATCAACAGGCGCGCGCCGCGCTGGAAGGCGGCCGGTTTGCGAATGCCTCGCGGCGGCTGCCCTGGCTGCTCCTTGGCCTGGCCGGCGGCGCACTCGCGACCTGGGTCATGGCGGCGTTCGAAGCCGAATTGCAACGTCGCATTACGGTCGCGTTCTTCGTGCCGGCAATCGTTTACCTGGCGGGTGCAGTCGGCACGCAGTCTGTCGCGATCGCTGTGCGTGGCTTGTCGCTCAGCCAACTCAATCTGCGCGCGCTGACGACCAGTGAACTGTTGACCGGTGTCATCATCGGCGTGGTGCTGGCGGGGCTCGCGTTTCCGGCGATTGTTTTCTTTCTCGGCGACCTGCAGCTCGCGATCGCGGTCTGCCTGGCGCTGGTAGTCGCATCCGCCCTGTCGACGACGATTGGCCTGCTGCTGCCGTGGTTCATCTGGAAGGGCGGTGGCGATCCCGCGCTGGGCAGTGGCCCGGTCGCGACGATCCTGCAGGACATTCTGAGCCTGCTGGCGTATTTCGGTATTGTTGCCTGGCTCCTCTAACGGCTGCTGCTGCGAAGCGCTATTGCAGTACCTCCGCCTTGTCGGTCCGTTCCCAGGGCAGGTCCAGATCCGTTCGGCCAACCTGCCCATAAACGGCCAGCGGCTGGAAACTGCGCAGGCCAAAGTTATGCAGGATTCCGGCCGGTCGAAAGTCAAAGTACCGGAGCAATCGCTTGCGAATCTTGCCCGGTGACACCTGCCCCGTACCAAAGGTCACGACCTGCACGCTAACCGGTCGCGCGAGGCCGATGGAGTAGCTCAACTGCACTTCGCATTCATCGGCGAGCCCGGCAGCAACCACGTTCTTGGCCGCGTACCTGGCCGCATAGGCGCCGATGCGATCAATGCGCATGGCATCCTTGCCACTCAACGCGGAGCCACTGTGGCGCGCAAACTCACCATAGCAATCCACCGCATTCTTGCGCCCGGTCAGGCCGGAGTGCATTGCCGGCCCGCCGGCACGAATCAAGCCGTCGTAGTTGATCAGAAAGCGGGTGTCATCATCGAGTCCGATGCCGCCATTGCTGAACGCTGGACGGATCACCGCATCGATCAGGTCACCGGTCATGGCCTCCCGAGAGGCGACCTGTTCCGCATCCGCGCTGGCAACAACAGCCACGGTATCGATACGGACCGGTTGCCGATCAGCAAACTCGACGGCCACCTGGGTTTTCGCATCGGGTTGGAGGTACGGCAAATCCGCGGACCGTCGCACTTCGTCGAGTCGACGGGCCAATCGATGCGCCAGCTGGATTGGCACCGGCATTAACTCGGGCGTCTGGCGGCAGGCGTAACCGAACACCGTCGCCTGATGCTGGGCCACGTATTGGTCCAACCATTCATCGTCCGGCGCTTCCGGGAGTTCCGGCAGCCGTGGTTGATAACTGACCTTGTTCAGGCTGGTCAAAATCGTACAGTCGGCGGCATTGAACTCGCCTTCCTCGTAACCAGCCGCGGCAATGACGCGCCGGGCGGCTGCGGCCACATCCACCTCCGCATCGCTGTGATAGTGCGCGCCGATGAACACGACCCCGTTTGCGATGGCACATTCGACATCCGCGCGCGCCGCATGGTCATGGCGCAAGTATTCATCCACCAGCGCATCGCTCACCTGATCGCAAAGTTTGTCGGGATGTCCTTCGGTGACGGATTCCGACACGAAAATGTAATTGTCGGCCACGATTCAGTCCCCCACGTCTTTCTTCTCGTGTGGCTCAGTCGCCGCCTCGGCGGCAAGACGGCCCTTCCAGTAGTCATTGATGAGCATCGGACCCAGCGCAAACAACCAGCTCGCCAGCAGGTCGATCAGGCCGAGGGGTCCCACCTGCAGCATGCGACGCAATGGTGGAACCGACATCGCGAGTACCTGCAGCGCGGCCGTGCCGCCGACCGCGCTGAGCAACATCCGATTTGAGTCGCCGGTAAGACCGGTGCGCAACAAGCCAGCATCACGGCGACAGCTCAGCGCCTGGAACAATTGGGCCGCGACCAGTGTATTCAGCGTCATGCCACGCGTGCTGGCCGCATCGCCATAACGAAGCTGGCCATACATCAGGCTGCCGAGGGTACCGGCAGTCATGAACCCCGACTCGCGCAGCATCTGCTTCAGGCGCGCACCAGTCACGATGGGCTCGTCGTGCCGACGCGGCGGCTGTTGCATGATGCCCGGCTCGGCGGGTTCCAGCGCAAGCGCGAGCGCTGGCAATGCATCGGTGACGAGGTTCATCCACAGCAGCTGGATCGGTGTTAATGGCACCTGCAGCCCAAACAGCGATGCCCCGACCATCACTTCGATCTCGCTCAGGTTGGTTGAAATCAGGTAGTGGAGTGCCTTGCGGACATTCGCATACGTGGCGCGCCCCTGGGCCAGCGCCGCGATCACTGATTCGAGATCATTTTCCTTAACAACGACATCCGCCACCGATCGCGCGACTTCATTGCGCGCCTGGCCCATCGCGATGCCGACGTCCGCGGCCTTCAATGCCGGGCCGTCGTTCACACCGTCGCCGGTCATCGCCACTACCTGGCCACTATGCTGCAGGGCGCGAACGATCTGAAGCTTGTTGGCCGGGCTGACGCGCGCGAAGACGTCGGTCTCGCGAACCAATGCGTCGAGCAGGGTCGGATCGAGTTTCGTCAGATCCCGGGAATCCAGTACGCGCAGTGGTGCACCGCGATTGAGTTGCAGCTGTCGGCCAATCGCCGCGGCAGTGCCCATCTGATCGCCGGTGATCATCACCGTGGCTACGCCGGCGTCGTGAAGGCCGCTGATCAGCTCGCGCATACCCTGCCGCAGCGGATCCGCGACAGCTACCAACCCGAGCCAGGTCAGATCCTGCATCTGCACCGGCTCGTCGTCGTGGCAACGATCGCAGGCCACACCCAGGACCCGCAATGCGTCGGCTCCCCAGGCTTCATTTTCAGCGAGAATTTCCTCGCGCAATTCGGCCGTCAACAGCTCGCGCCGACCTGCAGACTGAATCCGGTTGCACATCGACAGCACTTCCGCCGGGCTGCCCTTCACCACTACCAAGCGCCCGCGGTTCGCCGACTGGTGAACCGTGTACATCCATGGGCGACTTTCCGAGCGGTAACTGGCATCGACACGCGGGTGCGCGGCGCGTTCTGCGTCGATCTGCAGCCCGCCGATCAACGCCAGTTCGAGCAGCGCATTCTCGGTGGCCGCACCATCGAAGCTGCGGGGCGTCACTGACAGCACGGTGGAATCGTTGCAAAGCGTAATCATGCGCAATAGCGCCAGCACTTCCGGACGGTCGCTGTCGATCGGGTGTCCCAGTGAGTCGACCAGCCTGTCGTCCATCACGCGCAGGCTCTGCATGCCGACCTGCAAAGCAATCGGCGCCATGCGGTTCTCGGTCAGCGTGCCCGTCTTGTCCAGGCAAACGGTCTCAACGCTACCCAGTGTTTCCACCGCGTTGATGTTCCTGATCAGCAGATCCTGCTCACGCATGTTGCGAACGCCAATCGCCAGGGTCGTGGTCGCAACCGCGGGAAGCCCCTCCGGCACCGCCGCAACGCCGAGCGAAATAGCGGTCTTCAGCAATTCCATTACCGGGCCACCGCGCAACAGGCCCAGGCCAAGCACGGCGCCGCAGGCAACCAGGCTTGCCGTCGTCAACTGGCCGCCAAGCTCGTTCAACTGTGTTTGCATCGGAGTCTCGGGTGCTGCGGCGCTATCTGCAGCGAGCTGAATCCGGCCGACTTCAGTCGCGTACGCGGTTGCCACCACCAGCGCCGTACCGCTGCCGCCGGTGACCGTGGTACCGCTGAACACCATGTTGAGACGATCTGCCAGCGGCGTGTCCGCATCGCACGGGAATGCGACCGATTTCTCGACCGGCAGACTCTCGCCGGTCAGCGCCGATTCGTCGATCGACAGCGCATTGCAGGTGAGCAAGCGTGCGTCCGCGAGGATCAGGTCGCCAGGCGATAACAACAGCAAGTCACCCGGCACGAGCTCCACGCCGCCAATGGTCTTGGCATGCCCGTCGCGAACCACCCGGACCTGGTCGTTCTGGCGGCGCGACAGCATGCGAATGGTTTTTTCCGATTGCTGCTCGGTCATTGCGCCAATGGCCGCATTGATCGCGATCGCGGCGCCGATACCAATTGCATCGGCCAGTCCTCCGGTTGCCACGGAAATGACGGCGGAACCGGCCAACAGCGCGACCGGCGCGGTCGTTACCTGGCGGGCCAGGTATTGAAACGTACTGGGCGGTGGGCGCTCTTCGAGCCGGTTGGGCCCAACCCGACCCAACTGCACGTGCACTTCGGCCGAAGTCAGGCCATGTTGCGCCGACGTCGCAAACCGCTCGACCAGGGTCTCGATCTCTGGCTCATGCCAGGTTTCGTCCGCAATGGCGGGCCCGGATCGCGGGCGCTTGCGCGCCGGTCGTTCGGCACTGCCCGGCAGCAGGCCGAGCAGTGCGAGCGCGGCTTGTTCGCGAAACTGCTCGGCCGGAATCGCCCGATCGTGCATCGCCAGAACGCTCCGGGTGCGGGGCTTGACCGTGACCTGGCGAACGCCGGCGATGGCGACCAGCACTTGCTCGAGACCCTCTCGCGAATCGCAATCGACCAGCGCCGGAATGCGCAACCGGGTTCGGCCGGGACAGGTATGAACGATGGCTACAGCAGGTGGGCGCTGTCGCCCGCCGCGATTATCCTCGTCGGGCGCCTTGCGCTTGGCCGCCCGCACGGCCGCGGGCCGCGCGTTCATGATTCGTGATCAAACAGGTGCAGGAAAACGACGACGTCCCAAAGATAGCCGGTTGCAGGTCCCCAGATTTCACCGCGCAAAATCTGGTACGCCGCCATAGACAACAGCGCTGTAACTGCCATGAAGCGCGCGTCGACGGCAGCCGGCGGTTGATAGCCGAATGCACGTTCACGATCGCCGGGCAGCTCCAGATCGAACCATTGGTGCCGACGCGCGGCCGTTTGCAGGTCGACAAGCGGCGCTGGCAGTCGATCGATGAGAATACCGGCCGTCGTTGGATTGACTGAAATCTGGCCGCCGCGATACGCGGTCCGCAGTTCATCGGCGACCCAGTCGAAGTAGCCCCGGTCACCGCGCATCGCGGGCACGCCCAATCGGACACGTCCCGGGCGATGATGTCGCAGCGCTGCGGCCGGTATCACCCGGCCCCGCCTGCCGCCGAGGCCGGCGGTTCAACATCGGCGGGTGACGGTGGTTCAACCGTGTCTGCGACTGATTCTTCCGCCTGTATGTCGGCGACCACGTCTTCGGCCACCTCGGCGAGCTCGGCAGCTGTCTCCCGGGCTTTTTCGGCCAGCACGCCGCCTGCCCGGGCCAGTCCCTGACCGAGCGCATTACGGCGTCCACTCAATGCAGACAGCACAAGTGGCGCAATTGCGATCACGGCGGCGCCGATCAGGGCACCCTTCAACAAGTCATTATTCGCCATTTCCTGCTCCCCTCTTGCCATTCCGTGGCGGAGGATTGTTAGTGTTCAGCGCCAGATTAGCGAACTCCGGTAACAGCTTAAAGTCAGCGAATACCCGTATTGCTGCAGGTCAGCATCAGGCCGGTCGCGTCCGGTTACCGCCGCCCGGCGTCACAAACAGCAGCAGGCCGGGTGTGACCACCGTGGCGCGGTACCAGGTATCCGGCGGGATCAGCAAAGTGTCCGCCTGACTGGTCAGGCGGACCTTGTTCGTTACATCACCCTGTTCCAGCTGCAGGTCGATGACGCCGCTCATCAGGCATACCAGGTCACCGCCCTGCTCGCAGTACTCCCAGTGATTCCAGTCCTCATCGACCGACCAACAAGACACGAGATGGGCAATGGCGCCCAGCCGACCGGCCTCCAGCTCGCGCCAGAAGTCATCACCGATTTGCAATCGGGTCACGGCCTCACGACCGAGACCGACAAACTGTTTACGGAGATCGAACACTTGCGATTGCATGATGACTGCCTCGTGGACGCGTAAAGTTGATGGACGACTACGTCTCGCCATGTATTATCGGAGACGCGCGCCGATTGGGGAATCGGGCCGGCAGAGGTCTACAGGGGAGGAGCAACCGTGACGCATACAGGTCGTCCTGGCGGGTTCGCCGCCGTTTTTACACGCCCGGCAGTCCAACTCACGGCAAGTATCTGCGTCGGCCTTGCGGTTACGCCGCCGGTGGTTGCACAGGCGCTCGAGGAGATCGTGGTGTCGGCGCGGCGCCTGGAAGAGAACCGCCAGGAAATTCCGGTGGCCGTGTCGGTGATCGGTGCGCAACGAATCGAACTCGAAGCGATTCGCGATCTCGCCAACGTGGCTGACCTCACGCCCAGCCTGCAGTTCGACCAGGGCTTCTGGCCCAATGACACGCGCGTGTCGATTCGTGGCCTGTTCGCCCGGGCGGGACGGCCCAGCGCCGCGATCCTGGTGGACGGCATCGATACCGGCACGGAACAACTCGAGAGTGCCGGCGGCTCGGCATTGCTGAACCAGCGGTTGATCGACGTCGAACGCGTCGAGGTCGTGAAAGGTCCGCAAAGCGCATTGTACGGACGCGCGGCTTTCGGCGGGGCGATCAATTACATCACCCGGCGACCGACAATGGAGTGGACCGGCAACGGCAGTGCCGATCTGGCGGAGCACGGTCGCAAAGAATTCCGACTGGGTGTCTCCGGCCCGCTCGTTGAAGACAAGCTTGCAATTCGCGCGTTGGGATCCTATTACGATCTCGATGGCTACTATCGCAACCCGAACACGGGCCGCGAGCTGGGTGGCGGAACGAGCAAAGGCGCGGCGCTCGGTCTCCTGTGGTCGCCGGTCGACACCTTGAACGCCTATTTGAATCTGACCTACTCGGAGGACGACTTCGCACCGCCGGCGATCGCGGCAGTAAAGGCCAACGAGACGCTCGGTCCGGTGGCCGGCAACCGGTTGCGAGCGGTGACCGGCAAGATTTCAGCCAAAGAAAGCGACATCAATATCTCGCCAGATCCGCGAAACCCGTTGTTCGACTATCCGGGGACCAACGACGAGACCCTGCGCGTCAGCCTGATCCTCGACTGGGAGATCGGCAGTGTCACGCTGGAGTCGCGCACCGGGTATCTCGACAGCGAGCAGTTTCTCCGCATGGACACCACGCAGCAGTTCGGCTTCACCGCGCCCAGTGCCGGTAACAACAGCGACGCGAACTACCTGTGGAAGTACGAGCAATGGCAGCAGGAGTTCATTCTCCGCCCAACAGAAGCCGGGCGCTGGAACTGGCTGGTCGGCGCGCAGGTTTTCAGTGAGGACGCGTCCGATTTGAGTAACAGTGCTGTGTGGTTTCGCGACCCGGGCAATGCGGGCTGTGGCTTACCCAATTTCGACCTCGAACCGATCGCCTGCGACTTTGCGGATACGCAACCGCTCAATAAGACCATTTTCCGCGATACCACCAGCTATTCCGCATTCGGACTGATCGGCTTCGAGCTGACCGATCAAGTCGCCATCACTGCAGAGGGTCGCGTGATTTACGACGAGGTCGAGGTGTCGGCCACCGGCGTCCGGGACCTCGTCATCACCCGGGGATTAGCGGAGACAATCCAGCCCGTATTCCTGAGCCCCGGATTTCGACCACTACCGCACGACAAGGTGGACGACACCAATTTTGTGCCTCGGGTCAGCGTGGACTACAGCCCCGCGGAAGGCACGCTGGTGTACTTCTCTGCGGCCAACGGCATCAAACCGCCGACCTTTAATGCCACGGATTTGATTGATCCATCGATCAACCGCGTCGACAAGGAAGACTTGTGGGCCTATGAACTTGGCGCCAAGACCGGCTGGCTGGATAACACGCTGTTGCTGAACGGCGCGTTCTTCTTCAACGACTACCAGGATCAACAAATTCTCGTGCAATTCGAAGCGTCGGCACCTGGCGGTATCCCGCGTTCCGGCACGGCGAATGCATCCAAAGTCGAAGTCTGGGGCCTGGAACTGGAGATGCTTTGGCGACCCACCGAGAACTGGACCTTGTCGGCGGCCTACACGTTCACTGACGGTGAATTCAAAGACTTCAATCTTGCCCAGATCCAGGGACCCAACAACCCGGTATCGACCAGTAATCAGGTCAAGGCCGGCAACGCGGACGCCGATTTCAGCGGCAACGATGTCGCCGGCGTGCCCGACCATGCCTTTGCGTTCCTCGGCCGCTACGAGCGGCAATTCCCCGGACGCAACAACCTCAATTGGTTCGCGCAAATGACGGGCAACTACCAGGGCGAGCGCTTCGCAGATATTTCCAACCTGGTCGTGCTGGACAGCTACTGGCTGGCGAACCTGCAGCTGGGCCTCGAAAGCGAGGCCTGGTCGCTCGTGGCCTACGCGGAGAACCTGTTCGACGATGACACTATTCGCTACGCGCAGGAGTTCATCGACCAGCAGGACGGCTTCGTGTTCGGCAGCGGCTTCGCCTTCCCGGTGGCCTACTACGCCTATTTGCCCCAGCCGCGTACCGTGGGCCTGCGTTTCCTGTTCCGCACGCCCTGAGCCTTTCGGGCCCCGATGCGGCAATGCGGCATCGGGGCCGCACGGAATTATGTGACACCGATCATCGCGGCTCCGCCCCCGCGCCGGCACACTCGCCGCAGTGTTTTCGGGGCGGAACCAGACATGTATCCACACCATTTCAGCCTGACCTCGCGGCCTTTCACTTCAGGGCCCGGCAGCTATTTCTTTGTCGCCAACGAAGGCGTCTCGCAGGCGGTCAGCCAGCTGCAGGATGTGCTGCTGTCACGCGATGCAGTCGCCGTGATCAGTGGTGGGCCCGGCGTCGGTAAAACGGCCTTGCTGGAACACGCGCGGTCGGGCTGCGGAGACACCGCGGTTATTGCCTGGGCCGACCTGCGCCAGGTAGACCCGGAAGAACTGTTCGATACGCTCATTCTCAGCCTCGGCGGCGAAGCCGTTGATGGTTGTGGCCCGGGATCCTGGCGCCGCCTGATCAACATGATCAAGGAACACAATGATGCCGGCCGCATGGTCACGGCCGCGATCGATTTAAGCGGGATTACCGCGGAACGCGCGAAGCGCCTGCTGCGACTGGTGCACATGGCCAGCGGGCCCCACAGCCAGCTGAACATCGTGCTGATGGGCCCACACACGCTGCACAAACTGCTGGATGTGCCCGGCCTGATCCATATTCGCCAGCGCGTGTCGTGCCGGTATCGCGTGCGTCCGCTGAGCGACTCGGAAACGGCGACCTACCTGGCCGAGCGCATTGGCGCTGCGGATGGCAATCCGGGCAGCCTGCTGGATTCGGAAGTGCCGAAACTCGTGTATCGCTATGTCGCCGGCGTACCGCGCCTGATCAATACCCTGATGGAAGCCGCGCTGACAGCGTCCGCGATCGGCGAGCGGGATAAGGTGACGCCCGAGATGATCCAGCAGGTCGCACACAACCTTGGCTGGAAAACGATGGGTGGCAAGCCACGGACTGCCCAGCGGCCCGCGGCCGCCGCCAAGCCGCAACAGCCGGCCGCGGCAGCGGCCGCACCGGCAGCAGCCGCCGCTGCATCGTCCGGCGATGGCGCGAAGCACGACGCAACTGCGGCATTGTTGGCCTCCGACTTCAAGCTGGAAACGGAAAAATCTGACGAGGAGTCCGGCAAACCGGCGGATGAGGAGCTCACGGATAAGCTCAAGAAGATGGGTCCGGCGCCGGCGGTTGACGAAGCAAGTGGCCTGCCCGAAATGAGCGCCGATGACACCAGCGCGACCGGCATGCTGCGACTCGAAGACCTGGACGAACGATTCGCCGAGTCGGTATTTGGCGGCGAGTAAATCCTAGCCGGCGAATTCTTCGGCGGCGTCTCGCAAGCGGTCCGCGCTGATCGCGCCGATATACGATGCCTCGTAGTTCTCCCGCTTTAAGTTCTTCTTGATGATACCCTCGAGGTTCGGACGCTTGTCCGCAATCTCTTCACCGCTGCCGAGCCCGCCGCCGAACTCGATCACCATATCGATACCCTGCTCCATCGCGGTCAACAGGCAGGCGTTCCACTTGACGGCATGGAATAGCTGAAAGAATAGGCGGGTCCGGATACTGTCCGGATCGTCGTCGTGGGTTTTGGACGTGTAATTCGACAGCACCGGATAGCGCGGCGCCGAGAAGGCGGTGGATTCGAGCACCGGTCGGAAGGCCAGCGCGGCATTTACCATGGCATAGGTGTGAAATGCGCCCTCTGTCGCAAGCCGCGCGACTCGCTTGCGCGGGTAGTGCTCGGCAACGTATTCCGTTAGCGCGTCCAGGTCGTCGTGAGGTCCACCAATGACAGTCTGCTCCGGCAGGTTGCAGCCGCCGACCTCGCAGTAAAAGCGGTCGGCAATGGACCGCGCGGTATCCAGGTCGAGGGGGAGAGCCACCATGCCGCCCTGCCCGTACTCGTGCATCAGCTCCCCGCGCTTGCTGACGAGGCGCAGGCCGTCAGCGAAGGACAAACTGCCGGCCGCGACCAGCGCCGTGTACTCACCGAGACTGTGCCCGCCGGCGATAATGGGCTGAGCAGCGCCGCCAGTGAGCTCGTTGAAGACTCGCAGGCAAGCAATTTCGTGCGTCATCAACGCCGGCTGTGTGTACCGGGTGAGCCCGATCTGCTCCTGCGGATCGTGAAACGACAACTGCTCGAGGTCATAGCCAAGTACCTCGCTGGCCTCGCCGTAAAGCTCGCGCGCGACCGGGAAGTCGGCGTGAAGGTCACTACCCATACCCCGGTACTGGGACCCCTGCCCCGGGAATACGAACATGATCTTGTCAGCGGACATGGCTCATCTCCCCGCCTGTCAGGGAGATGAGCATACGGTCATGCCTGCACCGCTACAACTAAATCATGTTACGGCATCATGGTG
>JASJBD010000122.1 GCA_030066665.1 Gammaproteobacteria bacterium | reverse complement strand
GCGCTGTCCTCGCCGTCCGACACGCTGATGACGATGTTGTTGTAGGTGCCGACGTCGCCCGCTCCAGGCGTGCCTGACAACCTGACCTTCAGTATCAGCGGACTACCATCCTGGGCGAGCTTCAACAACAGCACGGGTCAGTTGTCAGGCACGCCTGGAGCGGGCGACGTCGGCACCTACAACAACATCGTCATCAGCGTGTCGGACGGCGAGGACAGCGCCCAGCTAGCTGCCTTCTCGATCGTCGTCAGTGGTGCACCGTCGGGCGGCTTCACCGTGATGTGGGACGCGCCGACGACGAATACCGACGGTTCACTATTGACGGACCTCGCAGGATACCGCGTCTATTTGGGCAATCAGTCGGGCAACTACACCACCACGATCGACGTAAACAACCCCAACCAGACGAGCTACGTATTCGATAGCCTGGCACCGGGTACGTATTTCGTTGCGGTAAGGGCGTTCGACACCAGTGGCAACAATAGCGCCTTCTCCGACGAAGCGTCGACGACCCTCTAGATCGACAAGGGGTCGGACCCTCCGTTGGGTCCGGCCCCTGATTATTCCCTCAGTTTAGGCACCAGCGACCCGCTGTTCGCGCGCCAGACCCGGTACTCCTCGCCCGCGCCGTACTGCAATTCCTGTGTGCCGTCCACGCGCCGGGCTTCAGCAATCATCAGCAACACGATATACGACGGTGCGATCACGACGACAATCGCATCGCCGAGTGTGCTGACGACCGACAGACCGGCGATGATCAACCCCAGCTGCAGCAGGATCTCCCCGGCGTAGTTCGGGTGACGCCAGCGCCGGTACAACCCGGTCGTGGCCAGCTTGCTGCGGTCAATGTTCTTGCTCCGCTGTTTCTGCCAGTCGGCCACGCCTTCGATGATCGTGCCGATTAGCATTACCCCCGCACCGATGACCACACCGGCCGGTGTGGCCGGCATGGCACCCGCGAATGCGACCTGCGCGCCGGCGAACGCCGCGGCCATCAGGTGGTAGGTCAGCAACATCGTGCACATGACCCACAGCGAAATCCTCGCTGGCACGGGCATCATTTCGTCGGCTTTGACGATGTTGGCAACGCGTGGGGCGTAACTCTCGCTGTGGCTGCGTGTCCACGTGAACCACAACAGTCTCAGGCCGTAGATTGTCGCCGCGCCGCCGAGCAGCCAGGCCGCCGGGGTACCGAGCCAGATACTGATCAACAGCCCGTTGAGGGTCGACGCGAGCGCATAGCTGTAATTGAACACATACACGAAGCGCACGAACACCAGCAAACAGCAGGTCGCAGCGACGGCGAGCATGGCCCAGTTCAACGGACCCCAGTACCCGATGTTGGCGCGATAGATCAGGATGCCCAGCATCACCAGGCCGTACACGGAGAAGATGATCTGGATGCGCCGATCCATTGTGCGCCCTTACCAGCCCATGCCGTAGTAGTACGCGATCCGCTCTGCCGCCCGGCGGATGTGGCGATCGTAGCCGCGCATGTTGCGGAATTCCTCCGGTAATTCGATCGCGTCGTACAGCGCCTCTCCCTGGTACTCACGGCTATCCAGCACGTCTTTGACGGCGGTCATCAATGCTTCGATATAACGCCGCCGCTGGTTCAGCGCCGCCTTTGGCGCGACGGGAATACCGTGATTACCGGTCATGCGCGCCCAGCCCGGCAGCGCCTCGAGCTCCAGCAGTGTGCGCCGATACTCGCCGGGGTCGTAGTCCGGCAGAAAACCGAGCCCCACGCTATACGGCGTCACCAGGTCATTCACGAACAACACGTCGGTGCCTTCGAGCTGCATGACGAGCAGGCAATCACCGTGATTCCGGCCGAAGTACATGAGTCGCAATGCGCGCCCGCCCAGCTCGATGACCTCGCCACCCTGGACCGTCGCATCCGGCATCACGAGTTCCGGATGCGGCCGGCGCTCGAAATGCGCCACGCAGTTTGCGTGGCTGATCACCGTGGCACCCTCCTCCTTGAAGATCTGGCCGCCCAACACATGGTCCCAGTGCTGGTGCGAGTAGATCATGTAGCGCACTGGCGCATCCGTGATCGCTGCGACCGCCGCACGCATCGCGGCCGCGTGTTCGGCATTGGCTGGATCGGTGACGATTACGCCATCGTCGGTGATCACGACCAGGCTGCGCTCCCCGAAACTGCCGAAGCTGTAGAGGCCCGGCGCGAGCTCGGTCATGCTGCGGGCCATGATCTGTTCGACGGTCAGGTTCTCGTACGGCGATTGGGCGAGTGCCGGAGAGAAAGGCCACGCCAACGCCGCCAGCAGAAATACAAATCGTTTCATGCGCCGTAGAATAACCCGATGCGCTACGTCGAACCGTTGTTCCGGCCGCCGTCCGAGGCCCGCTCGCTGATTCTGCAGGTCACGAACGGGTGTTCGTGGAACCGCTGCACCTTCTGCGAGATGTATACGGCGCCGCAAAAACGCTTCAGCTTCAAGCAGCCTCACGAGATCGACGCGGAGCTGGCCGAAATTGCGTCCAGCGGCTTGGCAGTACGTCGAATCTTCCTGGCCGACGGTGACGCGATGACGCTGTCGGTGCGCCGCCTGAAGCTGATCCTCCAGTCCATCCGGCGGCATCTACCCGGTGTGCAACGGGTGTCGAGTTACTGCCTGCCGCGCAACCTGCGCCACAAGGCCGCCGCAGAACTGGCTGAACTGCGCGAACTGGGCCTGAGCCTCTACTACGTCGGGTGCGAAAGCGGCGACAACCTCGTGCTGGACCGGGTCAGCAAGGGCGAGACCTTCAACAGCTCGTTGGACGCACTACGCAAGATCAAGGACGCCGGCGCGAAGTCGTCCGTAATGGTCTTGAACGGCATGGGCGGCAGCCGCTACTCCGATCAGCATGCCGAGAATTCCGCGCTGCTGATGAATGCGGCGCAGCCCGATTATCTGGCGACGCTCGTGGTCAGCTTCCCGATGGGCATGGCGCGCTATCAGGCCGGCTTCAATGGCGAATTCCAGCCATTGGACCAGCCGGGCCTGTTTCGCGAGATTAAGTTGTTGCTGGAGACACTGGAACTCGACCAGACGATTTTCCGCAGCGATCACGCGTCAAATTACCTGGTGCTCAAAGGCACGCTGAACAAGGACAAGCAACGCCTGCTGGCCATCGTCGACCAGGCCCTGCAGCAACCCGGTACAGTCCCACTGCGTCAGGAGTGGCAACGGGGCCTGTGAGCCGTCCCCTGCGTGGACCACAGCACTCCGGACCGGCCGGCGGCGCCGCAGGACTGCTAGTGTTCCGGGCCAAGCAAACCAGAGGGACAACACGATGCCCGCGCACCCGTGGCTGGCCGAGACGCCCTGGCCGACCAAGCAACTACCCCGCGATGAACTCGAGCGAAGGCTGGAACACTTCCTGGCTACCCACTGGATGGGCGTGCTCTGCACGCTCGGTACACACGGCCCGATCGGCAGTCCCGTCGAGTATTACGCGGAGGTCATGGACGTCTACGTGCTACCCCAGCCTGGCAGTCCGAAGGTGAAAGCCATGCAGCGCGATCCGCGCGTTTGTTTCGCTGTCTACGGCGAAAACGCCGGCTGGCCGAGTGTTCAGGGCGCCCAGCTGTTTGGTGACGCGACGTTCGTCGAGCCCGGCACGCCGGCGCACGAACATGCGATGACGATTTATCGCTGGGCCGCGTCTGCGGAGCAGCTGGGACAACCACTCGATGCACCGCCGCGGATTCCCTTGATCCGGATCTCACCAACGCGCATCGTGTATACGCAGCAGTGGTTGCGCAAGGAAGGGTTCGGACCGCGGCAGATCTGGCACCGCGACCCGAACATCACGTCACGCACGATAGAGTACGGCCACTGAGTCAGGAAGGACTGATCATGACGAGAGCAAGAAACATTTTGCTGCTTGCACTGGTAACGCTCGCAGCACTCGCCATTGCCACGCAGGTTCATGCCGGCGCGCACAACCGCCAGGTCAATCCTGAAGACATTCTTGTTGACCCAACCAAACGCATTGACATCACCGGCACGGTGTTGATCACCGGTGCAAACCGTGGCATCGGCCTGGCGATGGCGCGCAACTATGCCAAGCGTGGCTGGCGCGTGGTCGCGACTGCGAGGAAGCCAGAAAAAGCCAATGATCTCAATAAGTTGGCTGCGAGTAACGACAATGTCAGCGTGGAGCGCCTGGATGTGCTGGACCAGGAACAGGTCGACGCACTGGCAGAGAAGTACGCGGATCAACCGATCGACGTGTTGCTGAACAATGCCGCGATCCTAGGTGACAAGCCCGGCCAGGTGTTCGGCGATTTCGACTTCGACTTGTTCAACCGGGTGATCAACACGAATGTTGCCGGGCCGTTGCGTATGGCGGGAGCTTTTGCCGATCATGTCGCGGCGAGTGAGCAAAAGAAGATCATCGCAATTTCCAGCGTGCAGGGTTCGATCACGCTGATTCGCAGTGCCACGATCCAGTTCTATAGTGCCAGCAAGACGGCACTGAACATGTCGATGCGCGCAGTCTCCGCCGCGGTGGAAGATCGCGGCATCACCGTCGCGCTGATTTCGCCGGGCGCGGTCGACACCGACATGATGGCCAAAGCGCTGGAGGGCTCGAACTTCCGCATGCGTCTGCTCACGCCCGAACAGAGCGCTGAAGCGGTGATCAACGTGATCGATCAATATGGTTTCGACATGAGTGGCACGTTCCTTTCGCATGAAGGCGTGAAGTTGCCGTGGTGATACGTACGGACCGCCGCCGATTCCTGCAGGCGTCAGCCGCCGCCGCCGCGGTCGGCACACTGGCTGCCTGCGGTCGCGGCCGCGAGATCGCAAGACCGGACGGCGTGCCTGTCAGCGAGTTCGGCTTCGAGTCGACTGCGGCAGATGTCACGGCCGGCCTCGACCTGACCGGCATGACGGCACTGGTCACGGGATCGAACTCGGGCATCGGTTACGAAACTGCGCGGGTGCTCGCACTCCGCGGCGCGACGGTGCTGTGTTGCGCGCGCAATCAGTCCAAAGCCGATGCGACGGTGGCATCCATTGCCGGCGACACGCAGCCGCTGGTGTTCGACCTGGCTGACTGGGACAGCATTGTCGCCGCAGCGGCGCAGGTGCGCGCGATGAACCAGCCGCTCGATATCCTGATCTGCAATGCCGGCATCATGGAGCTGCCCGAGCTGCAGCAGGTACGTGGTATCGAGCGACAGTTCGCCGTGAATCACCTCGGGCATTTCATTCTGGTGAACCAGTTACTGGACCAGGTCGTGGCCGCGCCGGCTGGACGGATCGTGAATGTCAGCAGTGGCCAGGCGACGCGTAACGCCCCACCGGAAGGCATCCAGTTCGACAATCTCTCCGGCGAGCAGGGCTATGACCCCGCGATTGCGTATGGCCAGTCGAAACTGGCCAACGTGTTGTTCACGCTGGAACTCGCTGAGCGACTGGAGAACACGAACGCGACGGCGAATGCACTCCGCCCCGGCGTAATCCCGACCAACCTCGGCCGACACATGCCGGCATGGAAACCGTTCCTGCTAAAAACAGTCGGCACGTTTTTCACCAAGACTGTTCCCCAGGGCGCCGCGACGACCTGCTATGTCGCGACTGCGCCGCAGCTGGTCGGCGTAAATGGTTACTTCTTTGAGGACAGCAACCCGATCCGGGCCGGCGGGCATACCGAGGACCGGGACATGGCGCGCCGATTGTGGCAGATCAGCGAGGAACTCACGGCAGGCTACTGGTCGCGCGCCTGAGGACTCTCCGTCGCGGGGCCCAACCGCCCCGATTCCTCGAAGCGAATCGCCGGCAACAGTGGGCCTATGTCGAGCTTGGCCTGCAGGCGATATTCGACCTCGCTCGGAGACTTACTCATCAGTGTATTGATGAAACGGATGGCATCGACCAGGTCGACCACGGCCTGGATGTCGATGTCCGCTTCGCCATAGGCCGGCACTTCGGGCAGGTCGCTGGTCGCGCCCGTGACAATATCGTAGTCATCCAGAAAAAACGTATAGCTCATGCCGCGCAGCTTCAGCGCATCCGGATTCGGATTGACGACGCGCAGGCGCACGAGGAATTCGGGCAACATGCCTTCCGCCGATACCGGTTGCACCGAAACCAGGCGCACGCTCGGTTGCTCGAAATCAGGGCTCAGCGTCGCGCAGCCGGACAACGCCAAAAGCGCGACGGCCACGCAGGCATATCGGAGAAGCTGCATACGCGCTGGCAGACCAGCTCAGGCCGACGCGTCCTGCCGCAGCGGCGGCACGGCCTGGACCGCGCGCAGACTGTCTTCCCAGCCCTGCAACTGCTGACGCACGACTTTTTCCAGCGCATCGACATGTGCCGGTGCGGCGTTTAAACAGGGCACGACGCGTAATTCACCGCCGCCCTCCGCGTACTGCGCGGTGTAATCGACGCGCAGTTCCTCCAGCGTCTCGAGGTTGTCAACGGAGAACCCCGGGCAAATGATGTCGACGCTCTGCACGCCGTCATCCCGCCACTGCGCCAACAGGTCTTCGGTATACGGCTGCAGCCATTCACCGCGGCCAAATCTTGACTGATAAGCCAGCGTGTACTCGTCGTCGCCGAGACGCAATTCCTGCGCCAGCAGCCGGGAAGTCTTTTCGCAGAAGCACGGGTACGGGTCACCCTTGGCGGCGTATTTCGCCGGCATGCTGTGAAACGACAGCAGCAGTTTTTCGGCACGGCCATGCTCGGCCCAATGCGCTCGCAGGCTATCGGCCAGCGCGGTGATGTATTCGGGCAAATCCGGATAGCCGGAGACGAAGCGCAGTTCCGGGATCCAGCGCCAGCGCTGCAGGGCACTGCTGACGACGTCGAAGACGGAGCCGATGGTCACGGCCGCGTACTGCGGATAGAGCGGTAACACCAGGATGCGGGTGCAGCCGGCATTGCGCAGTTCGTCGAGACCCTCGGCCGCCGTCGGATGCCCGTAAGTCATGCCGAGAGCAAGCCGCAGGCGGTCGCCATAACTCGACTCCAGGCGCGCCCGCAGACCGTCAAGCAATGCCTCGCAGATTACGTTCAGCGGCGAGCCCTGCGCGGTCCAGATCTGCTTGTACTTGCGCGCGGTGCGCGGCGGGCGCGTCACCAGAATGATGCCGTTCAGAATCGACAGCCACAGCCAGCGTGGCAGCTCGACCAGTCGCGGATCGGCGAGGAAGCCGCGCAGGTAGCGACGGACACTCGCGGTATCCGTGTCATCGGGTGAACCGTGATTCACCAGCAGCAGCCCGACGCGGTCCGAACCGTCGTGGGCATAATTTGGATTGCCAAGGTATTTCATCGCGCCAACGGGGCCGGACTATACCGCATCTGCCCGCGCCCGGCCCCGGTCAAGTGCCCGATAATGCGAATGCTGACGGACATTATGTGCAGCTCAGGGTGCGACCGGCTCTCCCGCTGGCAGCGGCCGGGTATGCAACGGATTGCAATTCTTGATCGTGACTTCGCCCTGCAGCACATTGCCTTTCGAGTACTCGTAAAACAGGCACTCGTTCTTCACGGGATCGTAGTTTTCGATCCACAGGTTGTCATCCTTCCAGGTCGACGCAATATGGTATTGGCCGTCCGGTACGCGAATGGCCATCACACCGCCCCAGCGCTTGACGAAAATCTGCTGGAAGTAGAAAAAGTACATGGCCCAGCCGACGAACAGCACGAATCCGGCACTGATCAGCGCGGCACGCCAGTTATCGAAACGCGCCCCGAACAGAAACACCAGGCCGATCGCGGCCAGGAACACCATGGCCCAGTAAAAGTACGTAATCATGTTGTTAATCCCTCAGGCATACTTGATTCATGCAGGTAGACGTGTTTATCCCGCCCGGCCTGTCGGTTGCCGAAACCATTGAGCTGGGAACCCTGGCCGAACGCAATGGCATTCGAGCCGTGTGGGCCTATAACTATATCGCCGATCCGGATCCGTTTACCCACCTGAGCTGGCTGGCGCGCGAAACCCAGCAAATCCGCATTGGACCGGTGGCCGTCAGCCCGTTCCAGTTGCACCCGCTGATGATGGCCAACTCGCTGTTGACACTGAACGAACTGTCGAACGGGCGCGCGGATATCGTGGTCGGTGGCGGCGGTGCCGTGATGACGGCGATGGGTTTGCGGCCCAAGCGTAAGGTTCGTGCAGTGCGCGAGTGCGTGGAGTTTCTTCGCCAGGCGGCTGACTCGCGCGACACCAACGTGAATTACAGCGGGGAGCTGTACACGATTCGCGGCTATCAGGCCGAGTGGCTGACCCAGTCCGCACCCGGGATCTTTGTCGGTGCCAACGGCCCGCAGATGTGCGCGATGGCCGCGCGGGTGGCCGACGGCATCATGATGAGCGACTTCACCGTGCCGATGGTCGAAGAGATGGCCAAGATCGCGCGCGACACGCGTGCGGCGGTGACGCCGGTGTCACCGGAATTCCGGATCAACAATTTTTTCGCCTGGCACGTGAAAGACGACAAACAGGCCGCCATTCAAGAAGCGAAACGCTATCTCGTGCTACGCGGCATTCTGCGACCGCACTATTTGTTGTCGTTTATGCCGAAAGACGAATCCGACTTCGTGCAGGAGCGGATGAGCATCTTCTGGGACGCCTGGCGCAAACAGACGGGCGAGTTTCCGGGCATCCCTGACGCATTGATCGACAAACTGGTCGACAACCTGACCTTGACCGGCGACTTGAGCGATGTCGACCGGTTGATCGAGGAACTCAAGCGGTTTGACGGGGCCGGCTGCACCGAAATTGCGCTCGGCCTGCACGACAACCCCGCCGAGGGTATTGCCCAGATAGGCAAGTACGTGGTGCCGGCGCTGTCGTGATCGCTGGCGCTTGATCTGCTGCTGCGCGGGCGGCAGTGGGGAGATTTCGGCGCCGCGACCTACGAAAACGGGAGCAAGACGAAATCTCGCCACCGCCGCCCGCATCCGTGGAATGTAATCAGCGGTTACGTTGGCGTTTGCAAAAGTGGACTTTGCATTCCGTGCACTTCGGCATACCCGTGCAGATATCTCCGTGATCGGTGCTGGCAAAGCTGTTGATCAGCTGCCGCAGTTCGCCGGCATCCTGGCCATGGCCCTGAGCCCAGCCATCAAGTAGCGCGCTCGCGTCACTCGCATCGACGATCTTGTGCGTCAGGCCCAGCCGGCCCGGACCCACGATTCGCGCCAGCAACGTGTCGTCGATTCGCGCTTCGCTGTTGATCGCCTGGTCATGCGCCGCCAGCGTCTCCCGCAACTGTTGCAATAACTGGTCCGGATGCGCTTCCGCCGGGTTGCGCCGGAACCAGTAATACGCCTGCGTCATACCACCGCCGACGATATCGGGCAGATCCTCGAACTCCTCGCGCGCGAAGAAGCGTTCACTCAACTCCGGCGCAAAAAAATCGCGTATGGCATCACGATCGCGCCGCGTCGGCCCCGCCTCGCCATTGCCCTGGTCAGGGTACAGCGGGTGCCAATGCAACAGCAGGAAATCCCCATGGTCCGACAAGGCCGCCATCACGCGCTCGCGGTAAGCCGCATGGCGCGCCGGGTCCATGTTGTGCAGCAAACCATGATCCAGCACCAGGTCGAATTCATGCGGCACGTCCCAGGTCGTGATGTCGGCTTCGACGGGCTTGACCGCAGCACCGGCCTGTTGGGCACGCTGCTGCGTGAACTCCAGCGCCTTCGGTATAAAGTCCAGCGCCGTCACGTCCCAGCCGTGGGTCGCCAGGTACACCGAGTCCGTGCCGGAGCCGCAGCCGAGATCCAGAGCCCGTCCGGCCGGCTGCTGCTGACAGATTTCGGCGAGGAACAAGGTCGGTTCTTCGTGCGCCCAGGGCAATTGGCTCCAATCGCCGGCCCACTGGTAGGTCTGCAGGAACGTGTCCTTTTCGTGTGTACTCATGCGCCCTTGCTTTTCTCCAATGTATCGGGCCAGCGTGCGGTATCCATCGCCGTGCGTAACGCCGCTTTGGCGCCAGTAAGTATTGGTGTGCCGTGCGCGCTGATCAAGGCATCGAACGGCAGCTGCAGCAGTCGCTCGAAGTCGGGTC
>JASJBD010000023.1 GCA_030066665.1 Gammaproteobacteria bacterium | reverse complement strand
GCTCAATGCCGCGGCTTTCTGGCGGCGACTGGTGGTGTGCTCAATGCCATCGAGCGTTAACCGCACCCCGGATTCGTAGTCCTTGAAGTGCAGCGCCTGAACACCGGCCGTCAGGGACGGATGCGGCCCGAAGAACGTGCTGCTGCTGTTGTCCGCCGCGATTGCAGCGGGGCCTGCCGTCAGACCGGCGAAGAACCACACTAGTGCGATGCAGCGAAAAACTGTGACACGACCCATGGTCGGAGTATACGCCAGTCCGACGCTCCCCGGCGCCCCGGCCAGCCGGACTGAGACCACAGTCACACCGTTGGCAGCGCCGGCTTGGGAACATAATCGGTGGGCTGCGCGTCGCACTATGGACAAGGATAAGGACACTCTGAGCCTGCCGCAGCGGGACATCGGGGAGAATCCAGCTTGGATTCGCCGCGAACAGCTGCGCCTGCTCTTCAGCAATTCGACCATTGCGCTGGTCGGCACCATGCTGTGCGCAGTCGCAATGGTCATCCTGTTGTGGCCGGTGACGCCGCTCACGAACCTGCTGGTCTGGCTGGGAGCGCTTGGCCTTCTGACCCTGGCAAGACTGGTCTTGCAGCAACGCTATGGCGCCGTTGCCGGCAACCTGGAGGATCCGACCATCTGGGAGCAGGCTGCCCTGGGCGGCATTCTTGCGTCCGGCTTCTTGTGGGGCGCTGTGTCGATCTGGCTCTATCCGCTCGACAGCCCGGATCACCAGACCTACATTGCTTTCGTACTGGCCGGGATTTCCGCCGGCGCCGTGACGGTCTATTCGCCATTGCAGGCCGGTTTTCTGCTGTTCGCTGCGCCGGCACTGTCACCCTATTTGATGCGCCTGCTGACCGGCGGCACCACCCAGGATCAGGTGCTCGCGGGTATGGGCGCCCTGTTCCTGCTGATGCTTCACCGCATCGCCAGCGAGACCGGTCGCAATCTGCGCAGCCTGTTGGAGCTGCAAACGCAGAATGCCCGCCTGACGCATGCGCTGCATCACCAGGCTACACATGACAGTCTCGTCAACCTGGTCAACCATGGTGAATTTCAGCGGCGCCTGGAGCGACTCGTCAACAAGAGCTCTGCACCGCACGTGGATTTTTCGGTGATATTCATCGACCTCGACCTGTTCAAGGACGTCAATGACACCGGGGGCCACGGCGCAGGCGACGCCATGCTGAAAGAAGTGGCCGAAGTGCTTTGCATGCACACGCGCTCACGCGATACCGCCGCCCGGGTCGGCGGCGACGAGTTCGCGCTGCTGCTGGAAAACTGCGCTGGTGAGAAAGCCCTGCAGATTGCGGAGCACGTGCGGCGCGACATCGCGTCGGTGCGGCTCGACTATGAGGGCAAGATCTATACGCTCGGCGCCAGTATCGGCGTGACCTACGGGCAGACCGGCCTGCAATCGGCCAATGGCGTGCTGAAAGCCGCCGATGCCGCCTGCTACGCGGCCAAGGAAAGCGGTCGCAACCGGGTCCGAATGCTCCCGGCGGACGAGATGTTCAAGACCACCGGGCGTTTTAATATTGCGCAGCTCGCAACCGGCTGAATAGGCCTGCCTCTCCCGCAAACGGTTCCGTTTCCGCGGCCAATGCGCAACTTCCCGGGGAAAATCGGGTTCCGGCCGGGCAGTTACAAAATGTTACACCGCAAAAGCGCCCGGTTGACGCCGCGCGGCATCCAATAACATTTTGATTTAAATAATTTTTCTATTCAATTCCGCGAATTCTCCGCAGGTCGCGGGCGCAGACCGTGACGTACATGGTGGTATTGGTCACGGAGCGCCCACTAGAGTATCAACCCGATACAAACCATCGGCCCGATATATCGGCCGAATCCGAAACCCTGACCCGCGCGGACGTAACAACATGGATGTCAAAACACTTTGCCTTGGCCTGCTGAGCGCCAGACCGGCCAGCGGCTACGACCTCAAGAAGGAGTTCGAGTCGCTGTTCAAGCATTTCTTCCCGGCGGGTTATGGCTCGATCTATCCTGCGCTTGCTGATCTGGCCGCCGCCGGCCTCGTGAGCTGCGAAGAGATTCCGCAAACCGGCAAGCCCGACCGTAAGGTCTACCAGGTAACGCCGGCGGGACGCGAGGCATTCGCGCGTGCCCTGGAGGAATGCCAGCCCCAGCACAAGATGCGGTCCGAATTCCTGGCCGCGCTCTACTTCGCCGACCGGATGGAAGCGGATCGGGTGCGCGAATTACTGGAACAACGTGTCGCCGAGCTGCGCGGCGCCGTGCAGCACATCGAGAACATCCAGGGCAACTGGTCCGGCGATGCGCCCAAGGGCGCCCGGTTCGTGGCCGGCTTTGGCGCCGCTGTTGCCAAAGCCGCGGCAGCATATATCGAGCAACATAAGGGACTGCTGCTGGAGGATTCTGCCACCGCCCGTAAACAGCGGCACGGCGCGCCGCGGCCGTCGCTCGAGAATCGCGCATGAGAATTCGCCAGACAGTATCGGATCGCCCGTGGATACTCGCCGTTGTCGTCACTGCACTGGTCGCTGCCTGGCTGCTGTCCGGCATGATCGGCCGGGAAGGCCCCGGCTCGCCGCTGCAATTCGCCGACGACGTGGGCGTTGCCGCAGATCGCTCGAGCGCTCCGCGGGTACAGGTGAGCAATCTTTCCGCGGAACAGATCGATCGCCTGATCAGCGTGAAGGGGCGTTCGGCGCCGGCGCGCGAGATCGAGATCAAGGCGGAAACAGACGGCCGCGTCGAACGCATCGCGGCCGAACGAGGCCAACAGCTCAAAGCCGGCGCTCTTGTTATGCGCCTGGATCTCCGGGATCGGCGGGCGCGCCTCGAGCAGTCGCGGGCCAGTCTGCTGGAGCATCAGACGCGTTACGACGCGCAGCTGAAACTGCAGACCGAGGGGTACGTGTCCGAAACCCAGATGGCTGAGACGGTCGCGAAACTCGAGGCGGCTCGCGCGGAAGTCACGCGCGCGGAACTCGATTTACAGTACATGGAACTGCGCGCACCGTTCGACGGCGTCATCCAGGAACGCGAGGTAGAACTCGGTGACTTCGTCAAACGGGGCGACGCCGTAGCGAGTTTTGTCGACAACACGGCCTTGATCGTCACCGGCAGTATTGCCGAGCAGGAGGCGCGGTTCGTGAAACCGGGCACGGCCGCCGCCGCGCGGTTGGTCACTGGCCAGACGGTCAGCGGGATCATCCGCTATGTCGCGCCGGTTGCGGACCAGGCCACGCGCACATTTACCGTGGAACTCGAGGTGGCCAATCCGGACGGGTCCCTGCCGGTCGGCGTTACGGCCGAAATGCAGATTCCCGGCGGCGAACTGCAGGCCCAGAAGATCTCGCCCGCGCTGCTGACCCTGGATACGGATGGCGAAATCGGCGTGAAAACCATCGACTCCTTCAACCGCGTGCAGTTTCATCGCGTGGACATCGTGCGGTCGGATCCGGACGGCATCTGGATCGCCGGTTTACCGGCCAACGCCAACGTGATCGTGGTCGGCCAGGGATACGTGGATGTCGGTGTCGAGGTCGAGCCGGTATTTGGTGACTCGGAGCCTGCGCTGGCCGAGAAAGCGCAATGATGTCGGTCATCGATGCGGCCATTGGTCGCAGCCGCACCATCATTATTGCTTTCCTGGTGATAGTGATCGCTGGGGTCGCATCGTATCGCTCAATGCCCAAGGAAAACGAACCCGACATCGCGTTCCCTTATATCAATGTGCAGGTGTTCCTGGAGGGCGTGTCGCCGGAGGACTCAGAACGTTTGCTGGTGCGACCGCTCGAGCAGGAGCTGCGGACGCTGGACGGCCTGAAGGAAATGGTGGGGTCGGGGGCCGAGGGTCGCGGCACCATCACCCTCGAATTTCAGCCGGACGTGGACGTCAATGTCGCCCTGCAGGATGTGCGCGAGCGCGTGGACCTGGCCAAAGCCAAACTCCCGCGGGATGCTGAAGAACCGCGCGTGAACGAAATCAAATTTTCGCGCTTCGATCCAATGCTCGTCATGACCCTCGGCGGCCAGGTTCCGGAACGCACGTTGCTCGCGATTGCCAAGGATTTGCAGGACCGCCTCGAAGCCCTGAACGGCATCCTCGAAGTCAATATCGTCGGCGCCCGGGAAGAGGTGCTGGAAGTCATCGTCGACCCCCTCGCAATGGAAAGTTACGGCCTGTCGCCGGCTGACGTCCTCGGCTTCGTCGAACGCAACAACCGGCTGGTTGCCGCCGGCGCGCTGCAGACGGAACGGGGTCGCTTCGCCATCAAGGTCCCGGGTGTCATCCAGTCACCGGAAGATGTACTGAACCTGCCGATCAAGGTCGACGGCGAGCGCGTGGTCCGGTTCCAGGACATCGCGTCCGTGCGCCGCACCTTCAAGGATGCGGACAGCTACGCGCGTCTCAACGGCACGCCGTCGATGGGCCTGGAGGTCGTGCAGCGAACCGGCACGAACATGCTCGCCACGGTCGAGGAAGTCCGCGAGATCGTCAACGCCGCGGCCGCGCTCTGGCCGCAGGGCGTGCAACTCAATTACACCCGCGACAAATCGGTCTGGGTGAAGAAGAACATCAACAGTCTCGTCAACAATGTCGCGGCGGCGATCGTGCTCGTGTTTATCGTGCTGATCGGGATCCTGGGCTTCCAGAATGCACTGCTGGTTGGTATCGCGATTCCCGGTTCTTTCTGTGCCGCATTCATTGCGCTGAACGCGCTCGGCCTGACCATCAACATGGTGGTGTTGTTCGCCGGCATCGTCGCGGTTGGCCTGCTGGTCGACGGTGCCATCGTCGTGACCGAACTCGCCGATCGCAAGATGGCCGAGGGGCTGCATCGCCGGTATGCCTACGCAGAAGCCGCCAAGCGCATGGCGTGGCCAATTATCGCGTCCACGGCGACCACGCTCGCGGCCTTCCTGCCGCTGATCTTCTGGCCCGGTCTGGTCGGCAATTTCATGGTGTTCTTCCCGATCACGCTGATTTGCATCCTGAGCGCTTCCCTCGTGATGGCGCTGGTGTTCGTGCCGGCCATGGGCACGGTGATTGGTCGGCCCGGCCATTTCAACGAACAGATCCGCCGCGATCTGCTCGCCGCCGAGACCGGCGACCTGAACAGTATCGGCGGCATGACCGGTGGCTACATCCGACTGATGAGCGCCGGCATGCGGCGGCCGTGGAGCGTCGTCGGCGTCGTGACTTCCCTGCTGGTCGGCCTGTATCTCACCTACATTTTTTTCGGTAATGGCATCACGATGTGGCCGGAGGTCGAACCCAACCAGGGCTCCGTCGACATTCGCGCGCTGGGCGATTTGTCAGCCCAGGAAAAAGACCGGCTGGTGCGCATGGTCGAAGAACGCGTGTACGGCATCGACGGGGTCGACAATATCTACGTGCGCTCCGGTAAGTCCAACCAGGGCGCCGCGCCGGACCAGATTGGCTCCGTGCGGCTGAATTTTTCCGATTGGCGCGAGCGCCGTCCCGCGGCCGAGATCGTGGAAGACATCCGGGAACGAACCGCCGATATCGCCGGGCTGGTAATCGAGGTGCGACTGCCGCAGGAGGGGCCGGACGAAGGCAAACCGATCGTCATTGAAGCGTCCGGCCAGAACATGGAGGCGCTCTACGATGCCGTAAACCGAATTCGCGCCGAAGTCGCGAGTTACCCCGGCGTGTTGAACGCCGAAGATACCCGCCCGATGCCCGGAATCGAATGGCGCCTAGAGGTCGATCGCACGGAGGCAGCCAAGTTCGGTGCCGATGTCACGCTGGTTGGCAACGTCATCCAGCTGGTCACCAACGGCATCAAGCTTGGCGAATACCGGCCGGACGACGCGGATGAGGAAATCGATATCCGCGTGCGATTCCCGGCAGACAAGCGCAGCCTCGATCGGCTGGGTGAACTGCGGGTGCCAACGCCGGGCGGCCTGATTCCGATCGACACCTTCGTCGCGCGCGAACCGGCGCCGGCGACACGCAACATCATGCGCACCGACGGTCGGCGGACCTTGCTCGTGCAGGCCGATCTGGCCGACGGCGCCCAGCTCAAACCGATCCTCGAGAGACTCGAGGCGCGGTTGCCGGAGCTGGGCGTGGATCCGGGCATTTCGCTGCGCTTCAAAGGTGGCGCCCGGGATCAGGAAGAAACCCAGCAGTTCCTGGGTCGCGCTTTCCTGCTGGCGCTGGCGCTAATGGCCATGATCCTGGTGACACAGTTCAACAGCCTGTTCCAGGCCAGCCTGATCCTGACGGCCGTCGTATTTTCGACCGGTGGCGTGATGCTGGGTCTGCTCGTCACCGGGCAGTCGTTCAGCCTGGTCAATTGCGGCATTGGCGCTATTGCACTGGCCGGCATCGTGGTCAATAACAACATCGTGTTGATCGACACGTACAACAAGATTCGCCAGACAGGCATGCGCGCCCGGGAAGCGATTGTGCGCACCTGCGCGCAGCGCTTGCGGCCGGTATTGCTGACAACGGTGACCACGGTGCTGGGCCTGTTGCCGATGGCGCTCGCGATCAACATCGACTTCCTGAACCGGGAAATCTTCTTTGGTGGCCCGGGCACGCAATGGTGGCGCCAGATGGCGTCTGCCATTGCCGGCGGCCTGGTCTTTGCGACCCTGCTCACCCTGATGCTGACACCCGCCCTGCTGATGATCCAGGCGAACATCTCCGAGAAATTGCGCAGCCGCCGTCGCAGTCGCGAACAGCCGATCATGACCAATCCACAACTCTGATATCCACAAGGGGTCGAACCGAGGTTTTCCGCGTGAAGACCCTGCCTTGACCGCAGATCCGGTAGTCTTGCCTGCATGAGCGGCATCATCACGCTGACCTCGGATTTCGGGCCGCAGGGACCGTTCGTCGCCGTCATGCACGGCGTCATCCTCCAGCGTGCCCCGGCTTTGCGCATCGTCGACCTGACCCATGACATCCAGGTTCACTGGCCTGCAGAAGCGGGCTTCTGGCTCAGCCGCGCGTATTGCTATTTTCCGGCCGGCACCGTGCACGTGGCCGTCGTCGACCCGGGCGTCGGCACCAGCCGCGACATCATCGCGGCGGAATTCGACGGGCATGTGTTTCTGGCGCCGGACAACGGCCTGCTGGCGCAGGTCTTCGGCGACGCCGCCAGCGTGCGGGTCCATCGACTCAGTGAGCGCTGGCGACAGCGCCAGAACTGGCCAACGCCGAGCCACACGTTTCATGGCCGCGACATTTTCGCGCCTCTGGCAGCGGACATTGCGACGGGTCGCGTGCAACCGGGCGACATCGGGCCGGCGATCGCGGAAATCGTGCCATCGCTGCTGGAACCGCCGCAGCTGACACCCGACGAGATTCGCGGCAGCATCGTGACCATCGACCACTTCGGCAACCTGATTACGAATATTGAAAGTAGCCTGCTGGCGCGTATCGACGCGGCGCAGGTTCAGGCGGCGGGCCGTTCACTGCCGTTGCTCGAGACCTATGGCCAGGCCGTGCCCGGCGACTTTCTGGCGCTGGTGAATTCCTTCGGCATGCTGGAACTGGCCTGCGCGGAGGGCAATGCCGCGGACCGACTCGGGCTCGGCCGCGGCGCGCCGGTCGTGGTCAGGGGATCGGTTTCGTGACACCGAGCCCCGCTATTTCTCGAGCGCCTGCAGCGCCGCCTTTTCCTGTTTCGCCCACGAATCTCGTAGTGTGACGACGCGGTTGAATACAGGGGCGCCCGGCTGCGAGTGTTCCTGGTCGACGACGAAGTAACCGACGCGTTCGAACTGGAAAACGTCGCCGGCCATAGCGTCGGCAAGTGCGGGCTCGAGCTGCGCGTCGGTTTTCTCCTGCAGCGACTCGGGGTTGAGAAACTCCTTGAAGTCGCGACCGTCCTTATCCATGTCCGGGCGCGGTATCGTGAACAACCGGTCGTAGAGACGAACGGGCGCCGAAATAGCATGCGGCGCCGAGACCCAGTGAATCGTGCCTTTGACCTTGCGACTCGCGCCCGGCAGACCGCTGCGAGTATCGGGATCATAGCTGCAGCGTAATTCCGTGACTTCGCCGGAATCACTCTTCACTACTTCGTCACAGCGGACAATGTACGCATTTCGCAACCGCACTTCGCCACCCGGCTTCAGACGGAAGAACTTTTTGGGCGCGTCCTCCATGAAATCATCCCGCTCAATCCATAGCTCTCCCGAGAACGGCAGGTCCCGCTTACCGAGTTCCGGTCGGTTCGGGTGATTGGCGGCGGTCATTAATTCGGTCTGGTCGGCCGGGTAATTGGTCAGCACCAGTTTTAGCGGATTCAAGACGGCCATGGCGCGTGGTGCATGCTCATTCAAATTTTCGCGCACGCAATTCTCCAGCAGCGCCATTTCAATGAGATGGTCTTTCTTGGTCACGCCGACGCGTTCGCAAAAGTCCCGCAGTGCGGCGGGCGGATAACCGCGGCGGCGCAAACCGGCGATCGTCGGCATGCGCGGGTCGTCCCAGCCGCCGACCTGGCCCTGTTCGATCAGCTCGGCAAGCTTGCGCTTGCTGGTGATCATGTACGCCACGTTCAGTCGTGAAAATTCAATCTGCCGGGGTCGGTACGGGAGATCCAGGTTGTCCAGGACCCAGTCGTACAGCGGTCGATGATCTTCGAACTCGAGCGTGCACAGCGAATGCGTGATGCCTTCGAGCGCATCGGAAATCGGATGCGCAAAGTCGTACATCGGGTAGATCGGCCACTCGTCCCCGGTACGCTGGTGCGACGCATGCCGAATGCGATAGATGGCCGGATCGCGCATGTTCATGTTCGGAGAGGCCATGTCGATCTTGGCGCGCAGCAAATACACACCGTCAGGAAATTCCCCGGCGCGCATGCGCTTGAACAGGTCGAGGTTGTCGGCGACGGGACGGTCACGGTACGGGCTGTTCTTCCCTGGCTCGGTCAATGTGCCTCGCGTCGCGCGAATCTCGTCAGCAGTCTGCTCGTCCACGAATGCCTTGCCGGCTTCGATCAATTTGACCGCGCAGTCGTAGAACTGCTGATAGTAATCGGACGCATGCGTAAGCCGGTCTTCCCAATCGAAACCCAGCCAGTGTACGTCGCGCTCGATCGCATCGGCGAAGTGCTGTTCCTCTTTCAACGGATTGGTATCGTCAAAACGCAGGAAACACTGCCCGCTGTTTTCCAGGGCGATGCCGAAATTCAGGCACACAGCTTTGGCATGCCCGATGTGCAAATAGCCATTCGGTTCCGGCGGAAAACGGGTGCAAACACGACCGTCGTGCTTACCGGACGCGTTATCGTCCGCGATGATCTGCCTGATGAAATCCAGCCCGGCGGTATCGTTCATGCGCGCCCCTGGGGCCCGATCGACTCGGTCAGACTCGCTTCGTACTCGTCCACGAGGCGTCGCTTGCGGTACTTGGGCACGAGAAACCGCACGAAAGCCTTGCCGCGCGTCAGCCATTCGATGCGTGCGCCGTTCCTGTCATTCGCCAGCGCCTGCTCGGCCAGCCATGGCGTCACCGTCTCGACCTTGTCGCCCAGTGTGTTCATGATGCGCTTGGAACGTTCCCATTGAGCCGGATCCTGACTCCTGGACGAGTAGATCAACAGGTCAGTCGGCACCATGCCGGGGCTGAGCGAGCCAATCAGCACCGGGCTGTCGGCATATTCCTTGGCCAGCGAGTCGGTGAAATACCGGACCGCACGCTTGGTCGCGCCGTAGATCGTGAGACCGGGGTTGGTCATGCCATTGCTGCCGAACCCCTCAAAGGTGTAAATCTTGCCGCCGCCCTGTGCCAGCATGCCCTGCAGCGCAACCTGGGTGCCGTAGACCGTCCCGGTCAGATTCGTGTCGACCGTTGCACCGATTTCTTCGTCCGGCACGTCGGCAAGCAGATTGTGGTTCGTCGCCAGTGCCGCGTTGTTGATCCAGATGTCGACTCGACCAAAGCGCTGGATGGCCGCGTCCCAGAGCCGCTGCAGGTCGGCCCGGCTGCGCACGTCGCAGGGTTGCCCGAGGACCTCGCCGAGGGGCGCCAGTTCAGCCACGGCGTGATCTACCGAGGCCTGGCTGCGACCGGTGACCACGGCGTGGTGGCCCATTTTCAGGAACTCTCGTGCCAGCCCGAGCCCGATGCCGCGGGTGCTGCCGGTAATAACGATCGTCTGGGGTGAATGGCTCATTGATCTATGGGTATCCGTATTGTCCGGGGCGCCAGTGCGCGACCCCGATGTTGCTAAAACACTACACGTTGACCGAATCTGCTGCTAGCCGTAATCTTCGCGCATCTCTAATTCGCCACGGTTGACCGGACAACCGCATCCGATCTATAAACGGCAACGAAATACGAGGCATGGGGCCGGGCGCTGGGCTGCCTGACCGTGCCTTTGTTCATTCACTCGGGGGAGGAAACAACCCAATGCTGTCATCCCAACACCAATTTTCGCTGCTGCGCGCAGGCTTTGCCAGCGCCGCCGGCATCGCTGTGGCTGCCACTGGTCTGCTGACACCGGCACCGACGTTTGCGCAGCAAATGGAAGAAATCGTCACGACCGCCCGTGGTCGTGCGGAATCGCTGCAAGACGTACCGGCCGCGGTCACAGTCATTGATTCGGATACGATTGACCAGAAAGGCATCCAGCGGGTCGAAGACTTCGTGCAGCTGGTACCCGGCATGACGATCGTCGACTCCGCCGAGGTGGCCGACACGCAGGTCAACATTCGCGGCATTAACGGCGCGCGCGATGCTGAAATCAACTACGCGCTGATCGTCGACGGCATCCTCAAGACCAACCCGGCGGCACTGAACCGGGAATGGTCGAACATCAGCCAGATCGAAGTGCTGAAGGGACCACAAGGCGCACTGTATGGTCGGAATGCTGCGGCTGGCGCGATCATCATGTCGACGATGAAACCGCAAAAAGAGCTGGACGGCCGTATCCGCGTCAGTGGCGCGCAGGATGACACTTACACGGTAAACGGCATGATCGGCGGCATAGCCAACAATGATGCGCTGACCTGGCAGATCAGCGGCGACTACCGCGATACCGAAGGGTTTTACGAAGATGTCTGGAACAACGGTACCCAGCAGGCGCAGAAAGGCGTCATCGACCAGGCCGAAAACTGGAGTCTTGGCGGCCGCCTGATCTGGCAGCCGAGCGATGCGCTGAGTATCGACACCAAGCTGCGCTACGGTGAAGTCGACGCAGCGTCGATTACGTTCAATGCCGCATTCCACCTCCCGGATCTGAATTTCCTGAATCCGGCCTTCGGCGAAAACGTCAACGACCACCCGTTCCAGTTCAATCCGAACGTGCCGTCCTTCAACGAACAGGAATCGACCGAGTTTTCGGTGAAAGTCGACTACGACCTGGGCTGGGCCGACCTGGTGGCCTGGGGCCTTTATAGCGACGTCGAGAATAATCTCGGCGCGGACGGCACCAGCGGTTCCTTTGGGTTCTTTTCCAATTCTACGAACCCGGATCCGGACTGTATTCAGAGCAGCACCGATGTCGGGAACTCAGGCTTCCAGCTGCCGCCACCGCAGTTTGTGATCCCGGGCGATCCGACCAACAGTGTGCTGGGCCCCTACACGCCACTGACCTGCGACGGCACGCAGTACCAGGAGCGCAACCAGGAGGACATCAGCTTCGAGGTACGCTTGCGGTCAAAGAGCGACCAGCGGTTCCGCTGGGAAGGCGGCCTGTACTTCCTGACGCTGGAGCGTGAGGTCGGCGTGAACCTGGGCATCGACCGCGGCCAGGGCGCGATCGTCCGCGAGCTGTACACCACCGATCCGAGCAACCCGACCGAGCAGTTGGTCCACGACCAGTTCGACACGGACGTTTACGCGGTGTTCGGCCAAGTCGCTTACGACATCGTTGACAACGTGGAGCTGGCATTCGCGCTGCGCTACGACCGCGAAGAGCGCGAGGTCACCAACCTCGTCCCGACTCAGTCGGAAGGCGCGGTAACGGAGTTCATCAACTGCGCCGGCACGCCGCCGTTCGACGGCGGCGACCCGATCAACCCAGGTCTGTGTATCGACCCAACCGGGGCCAGCGCTGACAAGAGCAAGAATTTCGACCAGTGGCAACCGAAGGTGTCGCTGCGCTGGGACGCGACCGACCGGCTGAATATTTTCGGCAGCGTCGGCGTCGGCTTCAAGAGCGGTGGCTTCAACAACTTCGGTTCCGAGGCCACGGTAGAAATCTTCTTCAACCAGTTCCTCGGGCTGTGTGATCCGGCAACTCCCGGATGTCAGTTCCCCGAGATCAACATCGATGACGAGTATCGGGAAGAAACGTCCACATCAGTCGAGGTCGGTTTCAAATCGCAGATCGGTGACCGGTTCCGCTGGGAAGGCGCGGCCTACTATATGGAAGTCGAGGACATGCAGTTCTTCGAGTTCTTCGTGGGCACGTTCGGCCTGCTGCGCGTGGTCGGCAACATCGACGAGGTCGAAATTGCCGGTGTCGAGCTGTCGGCCAGCTGGGCTGCGACCGATTGGCTCAGCCTGTATGCCAATGGCAACCTGCTGGAGTCGGAGATCAACGAGAACCGGGTTCGCCCGGACACGGTTGGCAACGAGTCGCCGTACACGCCGGAATACACGCTGGCGTTCGGCGGCAACGTCCAGGCACCGATGACCCCCAGCATCGACTTCATTGCCGATCTGGGCGTGAACTCGGTGGGCAAGACCTGGTTCCACACAGTGCAGAACCAGATGCGCCCGAGTGTCTTCGGCTTGCCCGGCGACTTGAGCCTGGCCCGGCGCGATTCCTACACCACGCTGAATCTCCGCGCGGGCATTGCCGGCGAACGCTGGTCGCTGGTGGTGTTCGGTAACAACATCACCGACGAGCAATACCTCGAAGAGGTTATCCCGGCGCCTGAATTCCCCGGCTCGTTCATTCACCCGGGCACGCTGCGGCGATGGGGCGTCGAGGCGACTTATCGCTTCTAGGACGCAGCGCGGTTCGGCGTCAGTCGAGTCGGCTGACCAACCCACTGAGAGGGCAGGTTCTACCTGCCCTCTTTTTTTGCCGACTGCGCGGCAGACCGGGCCGGCCGAGTTAACGATAATTGGAGTATGCGCAGCGAGTTCTTGCAACGCCTGGCTTTGATTACGGTGATGGCGGTCGCCAGCGCCGGCTGCGCCAGCCGCAATGCGGCCGAACAGGAGGCGCCGGACACTGCGCCCTCTGTCACGGCCCCGGTCGAGGCGCACACGTCCACACCGGTGGCAACCGCAGCCGTGGGCGCAACCGCCACCAGTGGCGAGCCGACCGCCAACCTGAGCGACGTGATCGAAGGTGCTTTCGACCTGGAGAAAGACAGCCTGGAAGACCCGCTGCCGCCGGAAGCGCCGGTCGAGGAAAGCGTCGAAGATCCCTGCGTGCCGCGCACGCCCGGTGAAGACACGTGGTTGGACAAGGCCCAGCAGCGGGTTTCCTGGACGGTCTGCGGCACAACCCGGTGGTTTGACGGGTTTTTCGGCGACCGGCGCCGCTACGAGGCCGACATCACCGAAACCTACGGCCGCCTCGGCGTATTCGGCTTTTACGACGACCGCAACGGCTTTGATCCGGATTTTCGCTTCCGGGCGCGGTTCGCGCTGCCGGCACTGCGGAACCGGGGCCGGTTACTGATTGGCCGCGGCGACGAACGTGAGCTGATCGAGGAACGTGGCACGACCGACGGTGAAGCGGTTGCGCAGCCGCGCCCGCCGGAAGATACGGAGACGTCCTGGCTGGTTGGCCTCGGGTTTCAACGCGGCATTGATGCGCGCCGCGGTTTCGATACCAGCTTTGGCGTGCGTCTGCGCAGTCCGCCGGACCCGTTTGCCAAGCTGCGCTACCGACACACCTGGGACATTACCGACGCCACGGTAACGCGGTGGGTGCAGACCGGTTTCTGGACCAATGACCGCGGCTTTGGCACAACCACGAGTATCGATGTCGACCACGTCCTCGCGAGGTCATTGTTACTGCGCTGGGCGAATTCCGGCACCGTGGCCGAGGACCGCGACGGGCTGGCCTGGTATTCCTCGTTATCCTTGTTCCAGGGCCTGTCGAATCGTCGGGCACTCACCTATCGCAGCTTCATCAACGGCGAGACCGGCGCCGAGGAATCGTTGAACAACTACGGCTTCAATCTGACATACCGGCAGCGCATTCTGCGCAAATGGCTGTTCGTCGAACTCGTCGGCAGTGTCAGCTGGCCGAAATACCTCGAGGCCGAACCGCGCGAGACGAACCTCGGCGCCGGCATCGGCTTCGAGATGTACTTTGGGCCGGTACCCGACCGGGAACTCCGCTGAGGCCCGTTTCGTGATCAGCTGCGCGGCGATGGCGCGGCATCGCGCATCAGGAACAGGCCGCCGATAATCAGTCCCAGCGCGAGCCACGCGATCAACGGAATCTTTTCCCCGAGCACCAATGACCCCAGGCCGACGGCCCACACCGGCACCAGGTAGTTGAGCTGCGACGTGAAGCGCGCCCCCGTCTCCGCGATCAGGTAGAAGTAGATGATCGACGCCAGGCCCGTGCCGAGTACGCCCAGAAAGGCCATCGCGCCGACCGTGCCCGGAGTCGCGTCCGCCAGTGCCTGGACACCCGACGCGCTCGCCGGACCCATGATGACCGTCGCCAGGATCATCACCCCGGCTGAGGTTACTACCGGGTGAGTCGGCGGGATGAACCGCGCGCCGACGGTCGCGACGGCATAGCAGAATGCCCCCGCCAGCACTGCGAGTTGGGACAGCAGCCGCTCGCCGGAACCGCCCAGGGCCGCCAGCGACTCCGGGCCCAGCAGCACCACGACACCGCCAAATCCGGCCAGAAACGCCAGGGCGTGACCCGGTCGCAGCCGCTCGTCGTCCAGCGCCCAGTGGGCCAGGAGCAGGGTAAAGAGCGGCGTCGTGGCCGCCAGGATGCCGGCCAGGCCGGATTCCACCCCCTGCTGGCCCCAGGAGATCAGGTAGAACGGTGCCGCATTGCCGACCACGGCAATGACCAGAAACCAAACCCAGCTCCGCAGGTCTCGCGGGAGGCTGTGCCGGCCCAGCCAGGCGGCGATCAGCAAGACTACGGCACCCGTAGTGATCCGCAGCCCGGCGATCTCCGCGGGTCTCCAGAGCCGCAGGGCGACCTCGATCATCAGGTATGACGAGCCCCAGAGCACGACCAGGGCCAGCAGAGCGGCCCAATGGCGCAGCCTCACGCGCATTGCGGGCCGTTTTTAGAAGGAAGATTCAAAGGCGCGCCTAAGTAAGTGTTGTATTTTCGCGAAAACGTTATATATTTCACATATTAGCCGTGCCTATCGCGACTAGAATCTTGCCATGAAGAGCAGGCAGACAGTGGCGCAGGAACGGGCCCGCCGACGGGCGGATTCTACAGGCCCAGAAGAATAAGAAAGAGGGTCGCATGTGCCAGTTCACTGATCATTTCTACGCAGCCGTTCGACGGCTCGCCGGTGACGGTTCCGTTAAGGAACGCTTACTGAGCGCTTACACCGAAAACCTTGAAATGCTGCCGGACCAGGATATTCCGGAGAGCATCCGCGAACGCTTCGATAACCTGCGCAGCGCCATGCACAGCGCCAAGCCGATCAACGGCGAAACACCGGCGGTAGCCTCGATTCGCAAAATGGCGTTGGGCGACGCCACGCGTCATTCCAAGACCATCGTCGCCATGTTCAGCGAGCTGGTGCGAGTGAAAGCAACGGGCGAACGCCTCGGCAAAAGCAAGTCGGCCGACCCGATCAAGAGAAAGCCGCGCAAGTTCGTGCGCGCCACACTGAACTAGAAAACCGCGGTTCGACCCCGTGTAAATAAGTTTCAGGTCGGTCGCTGCAGGTACTGACCAGTCGCTTTGCCGACGACGCGACCATTGTCGTAAACCTTCTGTCCGCGCAGAAACGTGGTCTTGACTTTCGCCGTCAGTTCCATGCCCTCGAATGGCGTGTAACCCTGCTGCGATTCCGAATCGGCGGAATTCACGGTCCAGGTTTCGTTCGGATCGAGAATGGCGAGGTCAGCGTCGAGGCCCTCCTCGATATCGCCTTTGCTGTTCAGACCGAAGCGCCGCGCTGCCGTATAACTCGTCAGCCGTGCCATGTCGTTCCAACTGAGGCCCCGCTTGCGCCCCTCGGTCGCGAGTGCCGCGAGCAGGTATTCCGTGCCACCGAAACCCGACTTCGCCAGCCAGATGTCAGTCTTGCGCCGCCGGTCCACCTTCATTTCATGCTTGCAGCACGCGTGGTCCGAGCACACCCAGTCGAGCTCCCCGGCCAGCAACGCGTCCCACAGGAACTCGACATCCTCACGTGGCCGGATCGGCGGGTTCACCTTGGCCAGCACGCCGGTCCTGGCGTCCACGTCGAGGCACAGATGACCGATGGTGACTTCCCGCCGGAAGTCGATGTGCGGAAATACCTCGGCCATTTGCAACGCGGCCACCACCGCCTTCCGCGAGGTCAGGTGCAGCAGGTTGATCTTCGGCAGATCAGTCTCGTTGGCGAGGTACGAGGCAATGAAGATTGCCAGGCCCTCCGAATGCGGCGGCCGGGCCGCGTGGTAGGCATGCAGGCCCTTCAGCTTGCCGGCGCCCTCCACCATCTTGGTATAGGCCGCCATGATCTCGGCGGTTTCGCAATGCAGGCTCAGGCTGATCTGGTCGGCCTTGTCCGGGTACCGGGCCCGGGCCTTCTGGATACCGCGCATCACGAATTCGAAATGCGCGTAGTCGTATTTCTCGTCCTTGCCGATCATCAGGAACTCGGCCTGATTCGAGGAACTGCCGTGCAGACCGTGGCCGCCGTAGAACATGAATATCTTGAACGAGGTCACACCATGCTTGTCGACCAGCATCGGGATTTCGCGAATGTGCTGCTTCGACATCGGCGCCAGGTGGTAGGCATAGTCGACATGGAAATTGTTGCGCGACAGTTTCAGGACTTCCGGGTAGAACTTCGCGTACGGACCGCCCTGGTTCAGGTAGTAGCCGCCGGTGCGCATGTAGTTGATGCTGGTTGTGACGCCGCCCTGCGCCGCGGCCCGACTTTCGGTGACGGCATCCTGATCCAGCGGCGAGTAGATGCCGGTGTGCATGTGTGGATCCACCAGCCCGGGGAAAACCAGGCGGTTCTTTGCATCGAAAGTGGATTTCGCCCGGCTCGCCGCAATGCCCGGCGCAATTTTTGCGAATTTGCCCTTGCTGACAGCGATATCGACGTCGTCGACCATTGCGGCATTCGGCCGCACCACGCGGGCGTTCTTGATGAGCAGGTCGAATTCTTTTCTTACAGAGGCTCTCTTCTTCGCAGGCATGATCCCCCCTCGGTGTGACGGCGAACCGTCGTCCGAGAATACCGCTAAAAGCGAGCCGAGGAAAAAATCGTTGCGGTGTCAGTCAAGTCCGAGCGCGCCAGGATTCATCAGGCCGTTCGGATCCAGCAGTCTTTTCAGACCCTGCACCAATTCACGCACTGCCGGTTTGCGCGTCTGCAGATATGGATAGTCCTTGCCGACCTGGAAATGACTCGCCCCGTTCTTGATGCACAGCTCCTGGATCCGGCCCTTCAATTCCTTTACCAACGCGAGACCTTCGGGGTTCGGTTCGTGGATCGGCTTCTCCGGCAGCAACTTCGCCGGGTAAACACGCTGGTGGTAAATGCTCTGAGCGTCTTCCCACATGAACGTCGGCTCGTAAATGAAAGCGTTCGTGCTGAAGAACATCAGCATCCGGTTCAACGCCACACGGTGCTGCTCCATCGGCTCGCGGTATTCCGCCAGCAAGGCCTCGAAATCGGCGTGGTGTGTCAGCACCTGCGAGAACGGCAGAATGCCGTGCGTTGGCTTCCAGCGTTCGCCGTTCGGACCGAGAATCGGCGTGAGTTCCATAAACGGCGCGGCATTGAAAAATGTCGGGATCGAATTCGCGACTTCGGCGCCGTATCGGGATACCACGCTGCGCAACGCGGCCAGTTTCTGGCGGGCCTCGGCATTGTTCACGCCTTCCGTGCCGAAGTGTGCGGAGTACACGGCGTTCTTCAGAAAGCCGCGTCCAGCCAGGCCCAGCTTGGCAATCTGCAGCGCGCCGTCGACCGGGTTGCGCGCCGATTTGAACACTGACCAAGCGGCCTCGAAGGGATCGGTCGACTCCATCTGCGTCAAGGCGGTCTTTTGTTGCCGCGGATCCAGGCCAAAATTCTGGGCGACGACGCCGAGCCGGGCAGCTTCGATCAACGCACGAATACAGCTTTCACCATCCGGGAACCCGAACGACGCTGCGGCAAATCCCTCCGGCTTCTTCAGCAGGCGCAGCGTGATGCGCGCCTTGATGCCAAGCGCACCCGCATCGCCCACGAACAGGCCGGCGAGGTCCGGGCCATAGAAGCGGAAGAAGGGTGAATGACCCTCGCCACCCGCCGAGCCGGTCGACAGCATCTCGCCGTTGGCGAGAATCACATCCATCCCGATCAGCGATTCGGCCGATACGCCGTAGGTCCCGGAGCCGTAGTTCACCGCGTAGTGCGACATACCGCCGCCGACGGTTGCTGCGAGTCCGGAAAACGGCCCCCACATCGGCGTGCGCAACCCGCGCTGCGACAGTTCCTGGTACAGCGCAGCCCAGGTCACACCGGGTTCGACGGTCACGTACATGTCGTCCTCGTGCACGTCGATACCCGTCAGTTGCGACATATCGAACATCACCGTGCCCGGCCGGGTCGGCAAATAGCCATCCGTATAGGATGCGCCGCCGCCCCGCACCACCATGGGTGCCTCGTGTGCAGCACAGACCTTCACCGCCGCCTGCAGCTCTTCGACGGTGACCGGCTGCACGACGACGACGGCCAACTCGTCAGCCTCGCGAAACACATCGGTGGAGTAAAAAGTCAGATTCTCGGCATCGGTCAACAGTCGATCGCCATCGATTACGCCGGCAAGGTCATTGATGACCGCGCCCGTATCGGGAGCGGCCGGGGCAGCCTGGGTCATGGTCGGAGTCCAGTTGATATCTCCCCGAATTCTATACCGCGACAGCGCTGACGGCGCGCCGCCCGTGGCGGCTTCGGCACGGGCTGCCACACGGCGGCCGCCGGCGGCTGCATTCCCGCACGGCTGCCGTCATACTCGCGCCCGGCATGGACCGTCTTAATCGAATCATCGCGTTGCTCTTGCTGCTCGGTGCAGCGCCGGGCGTCCTCGCTGAGCGGCCGAGCCCGCTCGCGGCCTTCGATGCGGCCTGGGCCGGGTACCAAGCCGGGATCGCGGACGTGGAACTGCAGTTCGGCTGCCGGCCGCGTCGCTATCGGCCCCCCGCCGATGGGCCCCGCCGGGGGGCAATTCTCGCGCTGCACGGCTTCAGCGCCTGCCCGCAACAGTTTTTCCAGCTAGGCCCGGAGCTGGCGGCCCGGGGATACGACGTGCTCGTGCCGATCCTGCCCGGTCACGGTCTGCTGCCCGACGAAGCCGGCAATGAAGACTTGTCGACGGTGCCGACCGCCGAAACCTGGGCGCAAGCCTATGGCGGGCTCGCCGTACAAATGAACGACATCATGCTCCTGAGCCCGGGCCAACGGGTCGTGGTCGGCTACTCCCTGGGGGGCACGCTGGCGATCAACGCGGCCTTCCGGGATCGGGAACTTTACGAACGCATGCTGTTAATTGCGCCGTTGATCGCCATTCGCGGTGGCGAATTCGTCGAATTTCTCGGCGACCTCGCCGGTCGCTTTCCCGGCGTACGCGACTGGAAAGTGAAACCGGCGAGTTACCAGGAAATCTGTGATGCGTGGACCGCGGCCGGGCGGGCCGGATTCTGCGACTACCGGTACGAACATGTGCCGGCCCTGATTCAGCTCACCAACCAAAACCGCGACTGGGGGCGCAAGCAACGTTTGAGCCTGCCAATCCAGGTGATTGTGGCCGATGCCGATTCAGTCATCAGCAATGGTGCCATCGAAGCACTGGTTGCCGATCAGCGGCAATACGGGCCGGTGGAACTCTGCATGCTGCGAGGTGGCGTGCCCCATGAAATCCTGACGCCCTACGAAAACGTCGAACGTGAAATGCACTGGCTGGATCAGTTCGTCAGCGTCGCGGCGGCATTCGCCACGCAGGGCGTCACGGATGATTGCCGGATCTAGTTTGCCGCGAGGGCCGGCTCGGGTTCGAGCAGCGTGGCATCCCACTGCGGCAGGTAGTAAGCCAGCTGCGGGTGAATAGTCCGCACAAATCCTTCCAGGCGCGCGTCGGCGTCAGGCACCAATGCACGATCGGGCACAAACGTCGTCACGCGCACGAGTGCGCCGTCCGTGCGATTGCGTGTTAATGCATCCCAGAAGATGTACCACTTCACGGCATACTCGTTCGTCTGAATCCGGCCGCGCTCGACAAACCAGTAATACACAAGTTGCACCGCGTTACCCTTGCCGATGACCGCGCGATTTACAGTCATAGCCTCGCCCGCAGGACCGACGTCAGTGATGGTGTGCTGATCGAAATTCTGGATCTCCCAGCCACCACCGGGCAGACACGACCGTGGGGAGTGCACCGATGCTCCCTTGCGCTGATTGGCGTAGTACGCGATCCACAGGTTCACTCCCTGCATCGTCTGACTCGCATTCCTGAAATCGGCCATCAGGTAATCGTCGGTCTTGAGCGTGTCCAGGACGACCGGAT
>JASJBD010000121.1 GCA_030066665.1 Gammaproteobacteria bacterium | reverse complement strand
CACGCGCGGAGCACCTGGGTCATCTGCTGGCATGGGCGCACCAGACGGGCATGAGCATTTCGGAGATGCTGGAAATGCCTTTCTACCATCCGGTTGTCGAAGAAGGATTGCGGACTGCGCTGCGCGATGCCGAAGCCGCTCTGCGACAACGTACTCAACTGGCAGCATAGCCGCGAGGTGACGGATCGTGAACGGGTCAGGCATTCGTAGGGTTGCGATCGTAGGCGGTGCGCGGACGCCCTTTGCGAAGGCTGGTGCGCAGCTGAAAGACTATTCGGCGCTCGAATTGGCAACGCATGCCGTCAACGGTGCATTGCACAAGGTTGACCTGGATCCGCAGCTTGTGGATGAGCTGGCGTTTGGTGCGGTGATCGTCGATCCGGCGATCCCGCATCTCGCCCGCGAAGTCAACTTCCGCAGCGAGCTGCCATCTGACACGCGCGCCATTACCCTCACCGACAACTGCATCACCGGGACCTCGGCGATCCAGTCGGTCTACAACTCGATCGCTCTCGATCGTGCCCATGTCGGCCTCGCTGGGGGTGTGGAGTCGATGTCCAATCCGCCGGTGCTATTCACACCGAAGGCAAGCAAGATCTTCCTTGAAGCGTCGCGCGCCAGGTCGTTCGGTGACCGTATCAAGTTGTTTGCGAAGTTGCGTGCAGGCCACCTGAAGCCCTGGTCATACGGCATTGCCGAACCGTCGACGGGTCTGACGATGGGTGAGCACACCGAGATCACCGTGAAGGAATGGCAAATCACTCGCGAGGAGCAGGATGAGATTGCCTACCTGAGCCACAGGAAAGCGCACGCGGCGACCGAGGATGGGCGCCTCACGGCAGAGATCAATCCGCTGGATAGCATCGACCGCGACCCGCTGATACGTCCGGACACGAGCCTCGATGCGCTGGCGAAGTTACCTCCGGTGTTTGACCGAAGCGCTGCAGGCACGCTGACGGCCGGTAACTCGAGCCCGTTGACCGATGGTGCCGCAACGGCGGTGCTCATGGCCGCGGACCGCGCACGCGAGCTCGGCGTGGAGCCACTCGCTTTCATCAAGGATTTCACAAACGTCGGTATCGATCCGCGCGATGGCCTGTTGATGGGACCGGGTATCGCCGTGCCACGGCTGCTCGAACGCAACCGCCTGTCGCTCGACGACATCGATGTTGTCGAAATGCACGAAGCGTTTGCAGGCCAGGTGGCATCGAATCTGAAAGCCTGGGAGCAGGGCTGGAAGGAGCCGCCCATCGGTGCCGTAGATCGCGACATCCTGAACCCTCTCGGCAGTTCCATAGCGGTCGGACATCCGTTTGCGGCGACCGGTGCCAGAATTGCTACAACCCTGGCTTATGAGCTGGCGCGGCGCGATGCACGCTACGGGTTGATCAGCATCTGCGGGGCCGGGGCGACGGCCGTAGCGATGCTGCTTGAACGAGCCTGAACCTACGCGCCGCGCCATGCGGCCTGTTCATGCCGCTTTGTCGACCGCATGTTCAAGAATTGCATCAAGCTCGCCGCCTCTGTCGAGCGCGGCGATGTCATCGTAGCCGCCGAGGTGTCGGTCGCCGACGAAGATTTGTGGCACCGAGGTACGGCCGGCGCGGTCGCGCATTTCGAGTTCCCGATCGACATCGTTTGTTACGTCGATTGCATCGAAGTCGACGCCCTTGTGGCGAAGCAGCTCGAGTGCACGCTGGCTGTAGGAACACCAGTCTTTGAAGTAAATCTGCGTGCGTTGCATGGTAGTTCTCCTGTTTCTGCGTAACTAACGTAGATACAATGATGGGGCCCGACCGTTGATCTTTCTATATCTCGAAAAGCATATTTATGCTAATGATCGTCCAATTTCGGTGGCCTCCGAATAGACAATGGAAGTACTGACCGACATCCTCAAAGGCCTGCGTGCAGCCGGCAGCGTTTACTTCTGCGATTTCCTCGTACCGCCGTGGGAGACTGCGTATAGCAACGAGCCGCGCGCGATGTTTCATCTGGTTCGCCGGGGTCGCTGCCGGATCACTGTGGACGGCGAGTCACACGACCTGGCGTCCGGCGATTTCGTTTTTTTGGCGCCGGGCGTCGATCATGTCCTGGATAACGAACACCGGGACGATCCGCAGACATTACTGCTCTGCGGCTATTGCCAGTTCGAGGGCTCGGAGGACGACGTTCTCATGCGCGCGTTGCCCCGGTATGTTTTGCTTCGCCACGAAGAACTCGAGGAGTGGCCCTGGCTGACACGTACGCTCGAACATCTCAGCGCCGAGTACATGTCGGGTGCACCAGGGAGCGAGTTGACCGTCAATAAGCTGACCGAAGTCTTGCTGGTGCAACTGCTGCGGGTCGACTTCGGCCGATCGGATCGCGCCGGTATTATTGCGGCGCTGCGAGACAAGCGTCTCGCGAACGCATTGTCACATGTACACAATAGCCCGGGCAGCGCCTGGACGATTGAACGTGCAGCGGAGTTTGCCTCAATGTCTCGCTCCGGGTTCGCGCGGAAGTTCAAAGAGACGCTGGAAATGGGCTTCTTCGATTACCTGACGCGACTGCGCATGCGGGATGCTCGTGAATTCCTTGCAACGACCAAGATGCGGGTCGGGGATATCGGAGAGCGCGTCGGGTATCAGTCGGAACTCTCGTTTGTCAAAGCGTTCAAGAAAATGCACGGCGTCACCCCGAGGGCGTTTCGAAAGCAGGGGCAAGGAGACGTATCAGACAGAAGCGCAGCGACTGAGTAGATCTAATGGTGCTTAGCCTGAAGATGACGACCGCAATAATTGTGCTTCGGACCGTTTTGGTTCTTTTAGCCAGCAATGCAAGCAAAAGACGGACTGAATCGAAGTCCGTTGAAGCATTTCTACGGCAGGCGATTACCGAGTCCCACTCGCGCCGGCGACTGATCAAAAGATTAGCACTGAATAGAATACTTGGTGTTCTGATGATTCGCGTGTCGGCAGTTCGATTCTGCCCCTGGCCACGACCTTACGCTCGTTAAAGGTCCAATGTGCCTAGCGGCGTTGGCGGGCCAGGCTTTGCATCAGGGCTTCGAGTTCATCCGGATTGAGCTCTCCATCGCCATTCTTGTCCGCGCTCTGGAAAGATTTGCCGGTGAACCACTGGCGTCCGTCGCCGCTGGCAATCAATTCTGCGTATGAGGCTCCGCCGCTATTGTCGCTGTCGATTTCCTCAATCCACGTCTCGGTGCGACCAAGGCTAACTCCGGTATTCGGCAACGATTCCGAACTCGTACGGGGAGCGGTGGCTGTCTCCGGGGAGGGACTGCCTGAGTCATCGACGCGGGTGGCATAGTTCGGGGAATCGTTCGATACACTTGCTGCCGGTGCCGTCGGTGCCGTTGGTACTGTCGGTGCAGATGTTGCTGCCGTCTGATCCCGTTGCGCGCGTCGCTCAGCCTCGCTGATCAGGCCGTCACCGTTGGTGTCGTAATCGGCGAACGACTGTTCGATGCGCCGGTTGAGTTCGATGTCTGCGAAGTAGGCCGCCCGTAGTTCATACAGCGAAATGTAGCCGTCACCATTCGCATCGGCCTGGTCTACGAACTCATCGGCGTTGACCGCAGATGCGAACAGCATTGCAATAGTGGCGTAGTTCCGTAGCGGCGTCATTGATCAATGTCCTCGGCCCTTGCACATCAGCGCCTTGCTATTTTAAGCGATTCGCGCCAGACGCAGCGCGGGCGTCCTGGCTGCGCGGCAGGGGCGCGCAGCCCTCGCCGGCGAGCAACGCTCGCATCTGCGCGCGCTGGCGCGCATCAGTGTCGCGGCGAGCCCACCATTCGACGCGCGTATCCGGCGCCGAGCGGTCGATCCGCACGCCCCACAAGGGCTCAACTTCGTTCGGTACCGTCGAATAGCGTATGTCCATGATGAGGTCATCCCCCGCCCGAAGCGCGAGGTAGTCCTTTGAGAACCAGCGAAAGCGCTCGATGTCGCGCGCCTGCTGAGTCGACGGGTGCAACTCGGGCAGCTGTCGCGCCACGTCGAGTTCTTCGATCCTCGTACCCGGGCACCAGCGCACATCGCGGAGCGTGCGAACAGCGTTGACGTGGTAGTAACCCTCGTGTTCGTAGATGACTTTCCACAGTACGATGTTGCCGAAGGCCGGTTTGACACTGAGTCGCGCAGGCTCATGGCCTTGTTCTCGCGCAGAGCGCTCGGCCGCGACCGAGGCGCGTTCCTGCTGGGCGAGGCCAAGCAACAGGTAGCCGACCGTCCATGCAACCGCGGCTACTGTGAATGCCCGCCGCTTACGGACTCCGGCAAGCAGAACGAAAAACAGTACTGGCAACGTGAAAATCGGGTCGATCACCGATACCACATTCCAGCTAACGCGATGATCCGAGAACGGCCAGAAAAGCTGCGTACCGTAAGAGGTGCAGGCATCTAGCAAGCCGTGCGTCGCGTAGCCGAGCAGGCAGGCCAGCCAGGATTCACGGAACCTCAGCGTGCGCCGAAACGGCCAATGCAGAACCATGGCGACGAGCAGGGCGCCGAACGGTATGAAGACCAGTGAGTGCGTGAACTGCCGGTGATATTTCAGGAACAGCAGCGGGTCCGCATCCGAGCGGATCAGGATATCCAGATCGGGTGCCATGCCAGCCGCGGCGCCCAACAGCGAGAACGCGACAATCTTTCTGCGCGAGCTGACTGTTTGTGCGGCGGTGCTGCCGACAATGGCCTGGCTGACTGGGTCCATGGTCTTCGATGGCGGGTAAGGTGGACCGATTGTACGGGTGTCCGTGAACTCGTTGTGACACCGTATGAATCGCACGTCCACGACCAGATCGGCTAGACTTGCGGTCCCGGCCGTTTGCATTCGCCGCTGAGAACCCAACTATGAATCGATCCAAGCTGTTTCGCGGCACATTCCTGTTAGTAATTGTGTGCCTCTGTTCGCCGTCCGGCGCCGACGTTCTTGACGATATCCTGGACCGCGGCACGATTCGCGTGGCGGTCGCGGAGTTCGTGCCGTGGACGCTGAAAGACAAGAACGGCGAGTTAATAGGTTTTGAAATCGACATGGCCCGGAAGATCGCTGCCGATATGGGTGTCGAGGCCGAGTTCGAGGTCTATGTCTGGGAGGACATTATTCCGGCGCTCGAAAAAGGCGAAATCGACATCATTGCGGGGGGTATGGCGATTACGCCAGCCCGGGCCCTGCGGGTAAATTTCAGTCGTCCGCTGGCGACATCCGGCGTTGGTCTGGCCACGAATACCCGCATGACCAGAGACATAACGAAGCTGGAACAGCTCGACAATCCGGACATCGTTATTACAACAGTCAAGGACACGTTTGCTTACAGCGTTGCCGAGTTGCTCTTCGCCAAGGCCAATTTGCGAGTCTATTCGACAAGAGACCTCGCTGAGCAGGAGATCATTGAAGGTCGGGCTCACGCCTACCTGGCTAGCATGGCTGAGGTTCGTTTCCTGGTGCTGAAAAACGAAGCCGTTGTCGACCTGCCGATATCGGAACCGCTGGTCGCCAACAAAGAGGCCATCGCGGTGCGGAAGGGCGAGCAACAGTTACTCAATTTTCTCGACGCCTGGGTCACTGCGCGGCAGGCCGACAAGTGGTTACCGACAACGCGCGACTATTGGTTTGGCACGCTCGACTGGTTGTCACGGACTAGCGACTAATGCCCCTGATGCGGACATTCCTGCTGTCAATATCGATGCTGTCTATTACGCTGGCCGGTTTCCCGGCGGGTGCCCAGGTGGATGAGGCACCGGCCACGGATAGCGACGATGTGACCGAGGAAATTGTCGTCAAAGCAAGGAAGCCAGGGGACCAGGTGGATGTCGAAGCGCAGTACAGAGAAAGCCTGCGTCTGCGACTGCTTCGAGAGCTGGATGAGTTGCAGGTCCTCGAGGAGGAATATGCGTGGCGCACGGCCGACCAACCGGTTATCGAGGGGCCCGGGCGAATTACCTGGGGCTTCGATCCGGTAAAGGAGGAAGAGACCCGCGACCAACGCGATATCTGGAGCCTGCCGGCGGACCGGACGAAGCCGGCGACCCTGTTCAGGGCGCAATTCTGACCGGCGCGCTGAAATCGGTTGGCTCGCCGATGAGCCCTACAGTTCAGACGGGTTTCGCGCGACAGGTTGCAGACGCCAGGCCTCCGTTACTCTGCCTGCCGTATCGAACACGGCCAGCCTGACGCCTTCCACATCGCGACCGTAGTGGCGCGCCGCCAGTTGCGACAGCATGTCGATCCTGGCCGGCGAGTCGACCAGGTGCACAGTCTGCGAATCCGTCAGACCGTCATAGACAGCCTCACCGAATGCCTCCCTGAGCCGCGCAAGCGACACCGGATGCGACGCGTGCCAGTCAATCGGCAGCATCCCGTAGGAGAACGCGTCCCTTGACGCAAACGGCGACAGGTATTCGATCGGCACCGCTCTGGACCAGGCGATTAACGGTCGTTCAGCGCGTGGCAGTTGGGCAATCCGAGCCAGCGTGTCTGCGATAGCGTTTCCGCGTTTGGCATTGATTCCCAGTTGCACCACCCCAATCCCGGTGGCAGCGGCGAATGCCAAAAGAAAAACGACAGCGGCTGCGACGATCATCGAACGCGGCAACGGTTCGAGGGCGCCGAGATCCCGCAGCCGCCGCCACGGGAATGCCGCTGTTGAAACACTCAGGAGCAACAGTAACAGCGGGAACAGGACTCGAAAGACCGCTTTATCCAGGACGACTATCGTCAGCACGCAACCGAACCCCGCTGCTGCAGCTGCCGATGCCGTTAGCCAGGTGGCCTTGCGGTCGCCGAAGAAAAGCGCGCCGACGCCAAGCGCAAACGCTGCTGCCAATACCGCAGCCAGATAGCCAGTTAGACGCAGATGTTTCGGATCCCTCCCCTGGACCATCCCGGCAACTTTCATTTGGCTCGAAGATCGAGTTTGCGCCGGCTCCGTCGCACGTGAAGAACTGACCTCGAGTGCGGCTCGCAAAGTCGACAACTCGAATGGGCCGGCGTCCACCGCCATCTGGCCCCTGAGCATTGCAAATTCGTTGCCGGTCCATCCGAGCTTCTTGTAACCAGCCGCGTCGGCTACGGGATTGCCGGTTTTTGATAGTTCAGAGCGCGCGTCATTGAATTCCATGGCGCGTAAACGATCCGGTTCAACCTCGTAGGACAGATAGTCGAAGGCCGCGCTACCCAGCAACAGCACCGCGACCACGGCACAAAATACCCCGGCCGCTTTGAGTCGCGATCCGCCAGAGCCGATGAGCAGGCTGGTACCCAGGGGAACCAGGCTCAAGATCAGGACCCCGATAGCCATTTCTGCGCGAATCAGAAATGCGAGCAGGATAAATGCGGCAGACACAACCCGTTGGCCGTAACCCGGGAGTTCCCGATCATTGGGGCAACAGATCCAGGGCAATATCCCTGCCACGACGAGCGTGCCGGCGACAACTGTGTACTGAACAAGCAGCAGCGGCAGGAGAAAGAGCAGCAGGCCGCCACCGATCACGAGTAACATCAGCCGAAAAGGCTTCCCGCCGGCAGCAGTTGCGCAGATCGATCCGAAGGAAAGCGCGTAGCAAAGGCCGATAAATATGCCCCACCACTGCAAGCCCGGCGAAATCTGGTAGAGCTTTTGTATGAACCAACCGAGCAGCGCGTTTGGAAACAATGCGCGGAAATCGGAATCCATTTGCAAGACATCGCTGCCGGCGAGAATCAGCGCGATATACGGGTCGTCGTTTGTCTGGTAGGCGACGGGTATTGCGGCCAACGCCAATGCAAAGACCAACATGGCGCTCATCGAGAGCAGATAGGTGACGGTCTTTGGCATGCCGGGAGTATATGACACTGCTACTATTTGATTGGGGTCTGGCAGATCAGCTGCGTTCAGCGGCTGATCAAGTGTTGCAATTGAATGCCGGCCAGACGGCTGCGAGGGTGGCGGCGTATGGCTAGCGAATCCTATTGGCTGGGTTTGCCCGCGTGGGCGTTTACTGGCTGGCGTGGCCGATATTTTTCGGCCAGCGAGTCACCGCTTCAGGGTTACTCACGGGTCTTCAATACCGTCGAGGGCAACACGACTTTCTATCGCACACCCGATCCCGCCCAGGTGACCAAGTGGCGCGCAGCGGTCGATGGATGCGCGTTCAAATTCTGCTTCAAGTTGCCGCGCGCGGTGACGCATGAGCGACGACCAGACCTGGACACGCTGCGAGTCTTCTTGCGAGTGATCGAGCCGCTCGGTGATCACCTCGGTCCGCTACTAGTGCAATTTCCAGCGAGCGTCGGGCCGGCGCAGCTGCCGGATGTTGGTCGGATGCTTGCTCAGGTTCCCAGCGAATTTCGTTGCGTCGTGGAGGTGCGGCATCCGGCATTTTTTGCTGAGCCGGATCTGCTCTTGCCGTTGTTGCACGAATACCAGGCCGGTCGCGTGGTAATGGACACGCGGCCGCTGTACGACGGCGACCGCAGTCATCCCGAGGTTCTGGCCGCCCTGCACGAAAAGCCCGACCTGCCAGTGCTGCCTGAGGTTCACAACGGGCTGGCCTTCGTGCGTCTCGTCCTGCACCCGGAGTCCCGCCAGAACGTTGCCTATGTCGGGGAGTGGGCGAAGCTGATCGCCGGGTATCTCGCGGCAGGTCATGACACATTCATGATGATTCATTGCCCGAACAATCTGCATTGCCCGGAATTTGCAGCCGACTTCCACCGGTCGCTGATAGCGCGACCCGGTGTGTCTGGACTGGCCGAACTGCCGCCCTGGCCGGTACCGCAGCAGGGCCAGTTGCTGTGACTAAACGTCGCTGACGAACACCGTTAACCGGTAGTCAGGCGGCCGTCCCCGGCGTATCCATCGCGTCGATCCGCTTGTACAGCCACCCGCCGAGGTAGAGCGTCACGCCGACCACCACGAGGCATGCGATTCGCACCAGCGGTGTTGCATCGCCCAGATCGAACAACAGGACCTTGCCGACCGAAAATGCAAAGATCAGCAGCGATGATTGCCCGAGCATCTTGTCGTTGATCCGCAAGGATAAGACCAGGCACGCGAGCGCCAAGACGCCCCAACTGAGCGACACGGCAAACCGGTCATCGAAGATATGTATTGGCGCGGCCATCGCGGCTACATGACCGGCATAGATTACCGGCAGGGCGAAGGCTTTCAGATCCGGCTCACGACGAACAAAGTAATAGGCTACGTAGAGCTGCAGCGCATAGATGATCAGCAACAGTTCACTGGCCGGTACGGCATCGAGATCGAACTGCGCCACGACGCGAAAGTAGTTCGCAACGAAAACGATTCCCAGCGCCCAGCCCAGCGGGCCGGCCAGGAATTCGGCCTCGTGCCGCAAGACCAGGTAGCCGGCCGCCAGGCCAGCGAGTATTGGTGCGACCCACGGTGCCATCTCGTCCGGCACTGACTCGAGATAGATGGCATGGAAAAGTACCAGCGCGCTATACGCGGCGAGTAACCACTTGCTGCCATCGAGCGACTGGTCGAGCCGACTCCTCGCGATCCGGTAGGCCGCCAGCAATGCGGCCGCGCTGCCGACCGCAATCCATGGCGCGAGTTCAGGCGTGTGGCGCTCCAGCACGGCGTATTGCAACACGTAAAAGATGACCAGTGCCGGTGCGTGCAGGATCGCGGTCTCGCGGCTCATCGGATCCTGATACCGCAAAGCGAACAAGACCGCGCAGGTCGTAAAGATTGCAAACTGCGTCAGCTGGAATGCCAGCACGGCAATCCAGGCGTCTGAATCGCTGGCTCGCCACAGCAGGTCGAAACCGATCAGGGCCAGGTAGAGCGCCAACAGGTAAACATGGCGGTTCCTGACCCAGATGGAGTAGGCGCAGAACAAGACGCTCCAGGCAGAAAAATAGACGACGAGGTCGACCAGCCCCGATTGGTCCGTGTGCAAAAGAAACGGCGCCGAGTACGATCCGATCACCGCAAAAAACGCGTAGAGCTGGCTTTGGAACGCCCGACACAATGCGAGGGAACCGAGACAGACCCCG
>JASJBD010000022.1 GCA_030066665.1 Gammaproteobacteria bacterium | reverse complement strand
TCTGCGAAAAAGAGGCTGAGGAGATCCACGAGCTAGGTTGCGCCAATCACGTATTCTTCGACATTCGGTCGATATTTGCCGCGGGTGAAGTTGATGGTCGCCTGTAATCCGCGCCTCTGTGGGATTGGTTGATGCGTATTCTTGTCACCGGTGCTGCAGGATTCATAGGCTTCTATGTCAGCCGGTTGCTGTTGGAGCGCGGCGATAGCGTTGTCGGCCTGGATAACCTGAATGATTACTACGACGTCGGTCTGAAAAAGGCCCGTTTGGCCCAGCTCGAGGAATTGGATAATTTTTCGTTTGTAAAGCTGGACCTGGCCGACCGTGGCGGGATGGAAAGCCTGTTTGCTCGTTACTGCTTCGACCGAGTGGTTCACCTGGCAGCGCAAGCGGGTGTTCGGTACTCTCTGGAAAATCCGCATCCATATGTCGACAGTAACCTGGTTGGCATGCTGCACATTCTCGAAGGTTGCCGTCAATCGAGTGTGGAGCACCTGGTGTTCGCATCAACCAGCTCCGTGTATGGAGCAAATACTCGCATGCCATTCTCAGTCCATGCGAGCTGCGAACACCCGCTATCGTTGTATGCGGCGACAAAAAAAGCGAATGAGATGATGGCTCATTCCTATTCCAGCCTGTACTCATTGCCTGCTACTGGTCTCAGGTTCTTTACCGTATACGGACCTTGGGGCCGCCCGGATATGGCGCTTTTCCAATTCACGCAGAATATCCTGGATGGTCGACCGATTGACGTTTTCAACTACGGCAAGCATCGGCGGGACTTCACATACGTCACTGATATTGCGCAAGGTGTTGTCCGGTCGATGGACACAATTGCGTCCGCAAATCTGAACTGGGACGCAGATGACCCGGATCCCGCGACGAGTAGTGCGCCTTATCGCCTTTACAATATTGGCAACAGCACGCCAGTTGATCTCGAACGCTACATTGAAGCGCTCGAGGACTATCTCGGGAAGAAGGCCGAGCGAAACAATTTGCCAATGCAGCCGGGTGACGTCCCCGATACGTGGGCGGATGTCGAGGATCTGGCGCGCGATGTGGGATACCGACCGTCGACGCCTGTCGAGGAAGGCGTGCGGCACTTCGTTGATTGGTATCTGGAGTTCTATGGTGCCGGTGCAAAAAACGCACAGCCCATCGATTGAAAAGCTGCCATGGCGTTGTCGCGAATCCCGGAAATTTCGCCGCTGAGTCAGTCTGCCGCCTGGCTCGGACTGCAGCAACATGCGAAGGAGATAGCCAGCTTGCAGCTGGCGGAGCTCCTCGACCGTCCGGAGAGATATGACCAATGTGCCCGCACCGTCGGTGACGTCGTACTAGATTTTTCCCGAAATCTCGTCACGAGTGAGACGCTTGGACTGTTGATTCGACTAGCGGAAGAGCGGGATTTGTCCGGTTGGCGCGAGGCGCTTTTTTCAGGCCTGGCTGTAAACAACACGGAAGAACGTCCCGCGCTGCACATGGCGCTGCGGGCCGGCGAAGACGAGGAATTCTCGGCCGGGGATGTCGACGTGATGTCGCCGGTACTGACGGAACGCCGCAAGATGTTGCGGCTGGCGGGCGATATCCGGTTCGGAACGTTTCGCGGGTACCGCAACGATAAGTTCACGGATATCGTGAATATCGGCATTGGTGGTTCCGACCTTGGCCTGGTCATGGCCACCGAGGCCTTGCAGCCATACGCAGCTGACGGGCCCCGCGTTCATTTCGTGTCCAGTGTTGATGGCACGCAACTTGCGGACGTGCTCGACCGGGTGCGTCCCGAGACGACCCTGTTCGTGATTTGCTCCAAGAGCTTCACGACCCTCGAAACTCGGGTTAATGCGGAGGCAGCCCGGCGCTGGGTGCTGGAGCATGCACCTGAAACCGCCTTGCAACGGCACTTCATTGCAATCTCGGTCAACGATCCGGCGATGGATGATTTCGGTATTGCACCGGATCATCGGCTGCGCATCTGGGACTGGGTCGGCGGTCGCTACTCGTTATGGTCTGCGATCGGCCTCAGCATCGCGATTGCCATCGGACCAGCGGCGTTCAACGATATGTTGCGCGGCGCAGCCGCACTGGACCGGCATTTCCGCGAGTCGGCGTTCATCGATAACCTGCCAGTGCTGCTCGCGATGCTCGGTGTCTGGAATCAGAATTTCCTGGGCATTACCAATCACGTGGTGCTGCCGTATGACGGCCGCTTGCACCGCTTCCCGGCTTTTCTCCAGCAGCTGGACATGGAGAGCCTGGGCAAGCATGTGGATCGTAACGGCGACCGCGTGAATCTTCAGACGGGTGCAGTCGTCTGGGGTGAGCCGGGATCCAATTCGCAGCATTCCTTTTTCCAGCTGCTGCATCAAGGCACCTCACGTAGCAGCATGGACTTTCTGGCGCCCGTCGAGGCTTCCAGCCGGTTCCACGCGCAGCATGTGCATGGCCTGGCCAATATGCTCGCGCAAGCCGAAGCATTCGCGCGTGGTGTATCGGCGGAAACGGCGCGAGAAGCGCTGCTGGAATCTGGCGCGACCCTGGAAGGGGCTGATTCGCTGGCACCGCACAAGGAGCATATCGGTGGCCGGGCCAGCAATATCCTGCTCTTTCGCCGGCTCGATCCGTACACGCTTGGATTCCTGGTGGCGCTCTACGAGCACAAGGTCTTTGTACAAAGCGTGATTTGGGGCATCAATCCGTTCGATCAATGGGGCGTTGAGTTGGGCAAAACAATGGCCGCGCGCGTGCATGCCGCCATGACCGGTGCGGCAGACGCTGACGGCTTACCGCCGATCGCCAGGCAAATTTCGAGTTGGCAGGCAAAGGACTAAGATAAGCAATGAAACTGACGATTCACGGCGCGGGTTACGTAGGACTAGTAACCGGTGCTTGCATGGCCGAAGTTGGTAACCACGTCGTGCTGGTCGATATCGATCAGCGCCGCGTTGACGCCTTGAATGTCGGCCGCATACCGATCTATGAACCTGGACTGGAAGACCTGGTGCATCGCAACGCTGCTGCCGGACGGTTGCGATTCACGAGCGACGTGGCGGAAGGTGTGCGGCACGGCCTGTTTCAGTTTATCGCTGTCGGCACGCCACCCGACGAAGACGGATCGGCTGACTTGCAGCACGTGCTGGCCGTGGCGGCGAATGTTGGTCGTCACATGGATGGCTACAAGATCATTGTCGACAAGTCGACTGTTCCGGTTGGCACCGCCGATCTGGTTACCGCCGAGGTTCAGCGAGTTCTCGACGAAGCCGGACGGGCGATCGACTTTGAGGTCGTGTCCAATCCGGAGTTCCTGAAGGAGGGCGCTGCTGTCGGCGATTTCATGAAGCCGGACCGCATCGTTGTCGGAACCAACAGCGAACGTGCAGCGCAACAACTGCGGCACCTGTACGAGCCCTTCAGCCGCAATCATGACAAGCTGATATTGATGGACGTGCGCTCGGCGGAGTTGACCAAGTACGCTGCCAACGGGCTTCTGGCAACGAAAATCAGTTTTATGAACGAGTTGGCTAACGTGGCGGAACGCTACGGTGCCGATATCGAGAAGGTGCGTATCGGTATTGGCTCTGACCCGCGAATTGGCTATTCATTCATCTATCCGGGCATCGGCTACGGTGGTTCGTGTTTCCCGAAGGACGTCAGCGCGCTGGCGCGATCTGCTACGGAGGTCGGTTACCGGGCCGAATTGATCGAAGCCGTCGAAAATGTGAATCAGCGGCAGAAGGGTCTGTTGCCTGCAAAGGTGAGTGCCCACTTCGACAACGATTTGCAGGGCAGGACCATTGCGATCTGGGGGCTCGCGTTCAAGCCGAATACCGACGATATGCGGGAAGCGCCGAGCCGCGTATTGATGGAAGCGGTCTGGAGCGCCGGGGGTCGCATTCGTGCGTATGATCCGCAAGCCAACGACGAAGCGAGACGGATTTATGGCGAGCGGGACGACTTATCGCTCTGCGATTCGTCGTACGCGGCGCTGGAAGGTGCAGATGCGCTGGCGGTCGTAACCGAATGGCAGGAGTTTCGCAGCCCGGACTTCGAATTGATCAAGCAAACTCTGTCGTCGCCGGTCATTTTCGACGGTCGCAACATTTACGATCCGGGTGCGCTGACTGAACACGGATTTCACTATTACGGTATCGGTCGAGCAATGAAGGGGGCCGCTTGACCATAACGCCCGTCATACTCTGCGGTGGCAGCGGTTCGCGACTCTGGCCTCTGTCGCGGGCGGCATATCCCAAGCAACTGCTTGCCCTGACCGGCAACACGACCCTGCTCCAGGACGCGGTGACCCGGTTGTCGGCTGTCTCCGTACCGCTGAATCGCCCCATCGTGATCTGTAATGAATCGCAACGCTTCCTGGTTGCCGACCAATTGGGCAACACCGGAATCGATCCCGAACTGATCCTGGAGCCGGCCGGGCGGAATACGGCGCCGGCCGTGACTCTCGCCGCCTTGCGGGTGGTCGAGGCCGGAGAGTCGGACACCAAGCTGCTCGTGCTACCCGCCGATCATGTCATACCGGATCATCAAGCCCTTGCCCGGGCGATCGAAGCGGCCGCCGCCGCCGCCGCGGATGCGCTGCTGACCTTTGGCATTACGCCCACCGGACCCGAGACCGGGTATGGTTATCTGCGAGCGGGTGGGGATTCGACAGGGACCCGGCCGGTTGCCGAGTTCGTCGAAAAACCCGATCTGTACACGGCACGGCGGTACATTCAAAGCGGCGAGTATTTCTGGAACAGCGGCATGTTTCTTTTCACTGCCGCGACGTGGCTCGACAGCATGGACGAATTCGCGCCGGACATTTTGAACGCCTGTCGTGATGCCTTCGCAAACGCGGAGATCGCTGACGGCGTAATGCGGCCCGACAAGGATGCATTCCTGGCGTGTCGAGCCGATTCGATTGACTACGCAGTCATGGAGAAAACCGCGCTGGCCAGCATGGTGCCGCTGGATGCAGGTTGGAGTGACGTGGGATCCTGGACAGCTCTGCACGACATCAGCGACCGCGACTCGGACGGGAACACGCTCATCGGGGATGCCGTTGCGGTCGATTGTCGCAACTCGTACCTGCGGTCCGGCAGCCGGCTCGTGACCGCTGTCGGCCTGGACGACTCGATCATCGTCGAAACCGCCGATGCCGTCCTCGTCGTGCCGCGCGATCGCGCCCAGGATGTGAAACGCCTGGTCGATGAGCTGACCGTGGGGGAGCGGGACGAGGTCAACCTGGGGCGCGAAGTGTTCCGGCCCTGGGGCAGTTACGACAGTCTCGAGAACGCGTCCGGGTACCAGGTGAAACGGCTGACCGTCCTGCCCGGCGCAGTGTTGTCTCTGCAGTTACACCATCATCGCGCCGAGCATTGGGTGGTCGTTGCCGGTGTGGCACGGATCACCCGGGATGACGAGGTATTCGAATTGTGCAAGAACGAGCATACATTCATTCCGGTCGAGTCCCGCCATCGAATCGAGAATCCCGGGGACGAACTCTTGCATATCATCGAAGTGCAGGTCGGGGACTATCTCGGGGAGGACGACATTGTTCGCTTCGAGGACAAGTACGGTCGGGAAGGGCGCACCGACTGAGTTGTCGGATTGCACATGTCCAGTTCCCTGACCTGTTTCAAGGCCTATGATATTCGCGGCCGGGTACCTGACGAACTCAATGAGGATATCGCCTATCGTATTGGTCGCGCCTACGCGGCCTTCGTCAAGCCCGACACTGTCGTAGTCGGCCGCGACATCCGGCATTCAAGCCCGCAACTCGCAGCCGCAGTGTCTCGCGGCCTGCAGGACATGGATGTCGACGTGCTGGATATCGGTGTTGGTGGCACCGAACAGGTCTATTTCTCGACGTGGCATCTGGGCGCCAGCGGCGGAATCATGGTGACGGCCAGCCACAACCCGGCCGACTACAACGGCATGAAGTTCGTGCGCGCCGGAGCGCGACCGATCAGTGGTGATACGGGTCTGGACGAGATTCGCCGCTTGTCGGAGCAAGGCTTCGCTGGAGGTTCCGGGAGCGGCGATTACCAGTCCGTCGACACGCTGCGTGACTACCTCGATCATTTGCTCGGCTACACGGATGCGGCAGCAGTGCGGCCTTTGAAGATCGTGGTCAATCCCGGTAACGGCGGCGCGGGGCTGGTGATCGATGCGTTGGCGGCGTCGTTACCCTATGACTTCATCAAGGTGCATTTCGCGCCGGACGGGAGCTTTCCGCATGGCGTGCCGAATCCGCTGCTGCCGGAGAACCGGACGGCCACGATCGAGGCGATTCGTGAGTCGGGCGCCGACCTCGGGGTAGCCTGGGATGGTGATTTCGATCGTTGCTTCCTGTTCGACGAGCAGGGCGCATTCGTCGAGGGCTACTACATCGTCGGTCTGCTGGCGCGTACGCTGCTGGAACGCCAGGCCGGCGGCAAGATCGTGCACGATCCGCGGCTCACGTGGAATACGATCGACGTGGTCAATGCTCTCGGCGGTGTGCCGGTCCAGTGCAAGACGGGACACGCGTTTATCAAGGAACGCATGCGTGCCGAGGATGCCCTGTATGGCGGTGAAATGAGTGCCCACCACTATTTTCGTGATTTCGCGTATTGCGACAGCGGTATGATTCCGTGGCTGCTGGTGGCCGACATTATGAGTCGCACCGGCAAGCCGCTGTCCGCGCTGGTCAGCGAGCGCATCGCCCGGTATCCCGTGAGCGGCGAGATCAACCGGCGCGTGACCGACCCGGCAGAAGCGCTGGCGCGGGTTCGGGCCCGTTACGAAGCGAATGCGCTCAGGGTCGATGAGACCGATGGAATCAGCCTCGAGTTCGACAAGTGGCGTTTCAACCTGCGTTTGTCGAATACGGAACCGGTCATCCGGCTGAATGTCGAGGCGCGCGCCGATCAGGCGCTGATGCAAGCGAGGACCGCCGAAATACTGGCGCTGCTGGACGAGTAGCTGCGACGGCTATCAGGCAGACTGTTTCTGTTCGCCCAGGCCCGGTTCATCCGAGTCGCTGTCGTTCCCGGGTACCTCATCGATGACAACGGTCGCAACATGGCCGGCTTCACCCTCCGGCAGTCGATCCCCGTCAGAGCTCGCATCCGGTTGGAACACCACATCCATCCTGCCAAAGCTGATGACGTCACCGGGCCGCAGGAATGCCCGCGAGCAGCGCTTGCGATTGACGAGAATGCCGTTCGTGCTGTTCAGGTCTTCGACGACATAGATGCCGCCGATTCGATCTATCAGCGCATGGCGCCGACTCACGGCTTTGTCGATGATGACCAGATCGTTCGCGTTGCTGCGGCCAATCACCAGCGGGAACTTGGAGGTTCTGGCCTGCTGGATCACGCTGCCATCGCGATAGACGTCCAGTGCCACTGGCGCGTCATCGTCAGAGTGCGCGGGCGCCAGCTGCTGCTCGCGGGCCGCATCCTCCTCGTCGCGCTCTTCCAGCCATTGCCAACGCAACTGATGGGCAGCCTGATCGACGATTTCCAGGGTCACAGAATCCTCTTCGTCGACAAAACAGGTCATCATGGCGGTATCGCACAGCGTATTGATCAGGCGCGGGATCCCGAAGCAGAGCCGGTGAATTTCGCTGATCGCATCCTGTGAGAAGATTTTCGCGGCGCTGCCACCGGCCACTTTCAGGCGGTATTCAATGTAGTCGGCGGTTTCCTGTTCGGTCAGCGGCTCCAGGCGCTGGCGCAGCCGGGCGCGCTGGCGCAGCTGACGTAAAGAGGGTGCGTCGATCAGTTCGTCCAGTCCGCACTGGCCGGTCAGGATGATCGATACGATGCGCCGATCCCTGTTATCGATGCACGACAGCAGCCTGAGCTCCTCGAGCGCGGCCTCGTCGAGGTTCTGAGCTTCATCGACGATTACGACGACGTGTTTACCCTGTTCGTGCTGTTCGAGAAAGTAGTCGCGCAGCGTATCGAGCAGCAGGACCTTCTTTTTCGTGTAGTTCGGCATATCGAACTCCGACAGCAGGGCCTGCAAGAGCTCGATCCGGCTCAACGTCGTGTGAGTGAGCTTGGCCGTCACATAATCGGGACCGAGGTCCTCGAGCACGGCATTCAGAATCGTGGTTTTGCCGATACCGATCTCGCCAGTAATGATGACGAAACTATCCCGGTTCATCAGCGCGAACCGGATGCTGGCAACAGCACGCGCGTGCTGCGGCGTCATGAACATGAAACGCGGATCAGGCGTCAGATCGAAGGGCCGCGTTGTGAGGCTAAAGTATTTCTCGTACATCTATTTGTGCGTGATCTCTATCGACCGCCATCGCCAGGGTCTGCCCACGAGGTCGTATTCTGGATCAATTGCCGGCCGTTTGTGTATTATCGTTCTACTCCGGGCGATTAGCTCAGCGGGAGAGCGCTGCCTTCACACGGCAGAGGTCACTGGTTCAATCCCAGTATCGCCCACCATTTTCCGACTCGTTCTGAGGCCGGCGGCGACGTCCTCATCGCAACCCCGGCGCGTCACCAGCGCCAGCCCTCGCCGCGGAAAAACACGCCCAGGAACACGTAGTGGTTATCGGCCTTGCGGTCGGAGGAACCCGGCAGGGTCTCATCAACCTCCACGTACCGGTACGCGCCCCGGACGCCCAGCACCCTCGTAAAGCGCCAGTCCAGGCTGGCATTGAAGCTGATGTAGTCGCGGTCGAAATCCTGGCTGTCGCCGCCGGCCAGTTCCTCGTTGTAGTACAGCAGGCCCAGTCGGCCGCGCACGCGCGCGCTGAAGTCGTGCACGGCCGTGCCGCGAATTTCGTTGCGGACGGTCTGCAGGCCGTTCGACGTCGGTGTGATATTCCGACTGACGGTGACGCCAAGATCCGTCCGCTCAGAATTTCTGTTGAGGCTCGCAGAGCCGACCCAGAAGCTGTCGTCGACTTTGAACTCACAGGGCGGCGGCGTCACATTGCCGTTGAAATCGACACAGAGTTCGGTGCCGAAGATGTCCCGGAATGGCACCTGCTTCAGCTTGATCTCGGTATCCCGATAACCCACGTACAACGAGGCGTCCAGCGTTTCCGACAGCGCATAATTGGTGAACAGGCTGGCGCCATAGGTCGAATTGTCATTGTCGGTGGTCCGACCCGGGTTGTTGATCGGGTCGGCTTTTACCGCGGCATTATCCGAGTCATACTGGCTTACGTTTAACAGCAATCCCAGCGCCAATTTCTCGCTCAGGCTTCGCTGCCACGACAGGTCACCATTCAGAAAGGTGTAGTCCAGGCGAAATGTATCGGTCTGATCGTAGGTGATGTCGGAATAGTTCAGAGCGACACGAATGCGGTCTTTTTGCGTGATGTCGTATTCCCAGTCGGGCATGATGTACCAGCGTTGCTGTGTGTCGTCGACAAAGCTCAGGTCCGTGGAACCACCGCCAACCGGTCCGGATGCGGACTCCAGCTCACTGGTGCGGACGCCGAGTTCGCTGTAACCGGCTTGCAAGCCGGTTATGGAGCGCGCGGTCGTGTGTTCTATTCCGCCGTCGAGCCAGAAATCATCATTCTCCAGGTCCCGGTCGTTGTTGTCGTCATAGCGGGACAGGCGCAGGCGGGGATTGAAGAACGCCGTGGTTCGCGCCGTGCTCCACGACATGTTCAGCAGGGCGTCGATCAGCAAACCGGTCGCTTCGTCTTCCTGGACCCGGGACAGACGCGGGTTGGTTTCGTGCAGGGCGCCAACGTCGATACGCGGGACGATCTCCGTCTGTTGCGCCTGAACCGGGTAGGCCCACGCCACGCCGAGGACGACTGCGCCAATCGCGCCAAGCCTTCTGGTTGGATTAGCCACGGTCATCAATTACGGCACGACGATGACGTCGCCGGGCTCCAGTAATACATTCTGCTCCAGGCGCTTGCCCTTTTCGATGTCGCCGTAGCGAAACTCGATCGCCCGCAATGTGCCATTTTCACGGCGCAGCACCTTGATATCGTTGACCTGCGCGAACGGCGTAAACCCGCCGGCCATGGCCAGCGCCTGCGTCACGTCCAGCTGGCTGCCGGCCACGAATTCGCCGGGCCGCTGCACCTGCCCAAGCACATAGGCGCGGTTGCCGAGCACCTGCTCGACCGTGACGGTGACAACCGGATCAGGAATATAGCGGGACAGCCGCTCGGTCAGTTCATCGCGAACCTGGGCGATGGTTTTGCCGGCGGCCTGGATGTCACCCGCCAACGGGAAGGAAATCATGCCGTCCGGCAATACCAGGACTTGGCGCTGCAGGTCTTCTTCCTTCCACACCGTGACGATCATTACGTCGCCCGCATTGATTTCATAACCGTCCGTGGTGGCGCTGCTGTGTGCCTCGGCCAAGGCCTGCTGGGGCAGGGCAATGACGAAGGCGATCGCTGTCATCGCGAGCAGCGTCCGCAGTGGCTTCATTTCCATCTTGAGATTCCCGACTGTAGTAGATTGATTTGCTTTTAATTCTCGTTACTTAGACCAAATTGGTCAATCAAGCTGTGAGGATCGCATGTTTCCCGCCGCGAGGCCAAGACCCGGGCGGCATTTTGGGGCCGTGAAGCCGCCCGGCAGGCTGAGAACCCCGCAAAACGTGACGTTCGTCACGTTTGGGTCCCGGCCATGCTGACCATTGCGGGCCGGATTATGCACATGGATTATTAAGGAAAATGATTGCTTTTCCGTGGCTTGCGCGCACTATACCCGTATACTCTCAGCCAAATAAGCAGCCATCTCTCAATTCCCGGCGTCGTGTGGCAGTCGACGGTCCGCACCCTAAGGGTCGCACCGCAGCAGGCCGATAAACCTTCAGATTCAGGGACGAATAAACGCTTTCGGGTTCATTCATGGTCTTTTTCGTTGGTCCGCTGATTGCCTTCGCTGCCACGGTACTGCTGGTATTCGTGTTGCGGCCCGTGGCCGGACCGTTGCGGTTGCTCGACATCCCGAATGATCGCAGCAGCCATCAACGCCCGACGCCGCTGATCGGCGGCCTCGCCATGTTCCTGGCGTCTTGCGTCGGCGGCCTGGCGGCGGTGGCCAATGGTGTGCTGGTCGTCGACGCCTACAGCATGAGTCTGTTCGGCGGCGGTCTGCTGCTGGTGCTGGTTGGTGCCATCGACGATGTTCGCGAATTGTCGCCATGGCTGCGCTTCGGTGCGCAGATCCTGGCCAGCCTGATCATGATCTACGGCGGGGGCGTCGTGCTCGACGACCTCGGCAATATGACGCCGTCCGGCGACGTGCTCTACCTGGGTTGGCTGGCTGTGCCCTTCACGGTCTTTGCCACACTCGGTGTCATCAATGCGCTGAACATGTGTGACGGTGTTGACGGTCTGAGCGGCACGCTGGCCATGATTTCTCTGAGCGGCTTGATGATCGTCGCGTTCGTCAATGGTGGCCCGGTCGATTCGGTCCTGCTGGCTCTGCTGGCCGCCAGCATCCTGGGATTCCTGCTGTTCAATCTGCGCTTCCCGGGACGCAAGCAGGCGGCGGTGTTCATGGGAGACGCCGGTAGCATGTTCCTCGGCTTCGCGCTGACCTGGTTTACGATCTCCCTGTCCCAGGGTTCCGATCGCGCCATGGTGCCTGCGGCAGCGCTGTGGTTTCTGATGCTGCCGATATTCGACACGGTTGCCATGATGCTGCGACGGCTGATGCGAGGCCGCTCGCCGTTCGAGGCAGACCGCGAACATATTCATCATGTTTTCCTGATGGCCGGTTTTACGGTCAACGAGACCGTCGTCGTGATGTCGGCCGCGGCCCTGATCGGCGTCGGGATGGGTCTGCTGTCGATGGACATTCGTCTCCCGGAATTCTCGATCGCCGGCATGTACGTGATCTGCGGGATCCTGTATTTCTGGATGATTCTGCGTTCGTGGAAAGTCATGCGCTTCATTGAGCGATCGATCAATCGGCGGCGCGGCGATGTGGATCGGCGCAGCGGCGCGGATCGGCGCCAGCGTGTCGAGGCGAGCTTTGCCGGACCAGAGCGGCGCAGCGGGACCGACCGGCGCCGGCAACCACGGCGTGCCGAAGACCGTTACGGCGGCGAGTCCGCGCCCGACATCAAGGCTTCCGGTGAGAATCAGACTGTGCCGGGCAAGACCGCAACCGCCAGCAACAGACCGCTGACGCGGGCATAACCACCGCTCACGCGGACGAGAATGTCGGCGAGATCGGCAGCGGGCATCGCGGGCCGCGCAGCGAAACCTTTGCCGTCTTCGTGCCAGGTGATCTCCACTTCCGTAAAGTCGACGAAGCGTCGCAGCTCGGGCCAGATACATTTGTAGACGCTTTCCTTGGCCGCGAACAGCAGCCGGTCGCTGTCGGCCGAGCCGGCGGCGGTCAATGCGTCACGTTCGGCAGTCGTCGCGATAAGCTTCGCGACCGCTGGTTCGAGCGGCCCGGTGTCCGACTCCAGGTCGATGCCGATGCCGCGAAACACCGGGCGTCCGGCAGCGACGGCGACTGCAAAATCCGCGCAATGGCTGATGCTGCCCACAAAGCCGGGGGGCCAGACAGGTTCGCGTGTCGCGCCCATCGGAATCGGGCCGGCGGCGACACCCAATTGCGCCAGGGCGCGCCGCGCGCAGGAGCGGCCGTGTCGAAACGCGGCAAGCCGATCGGGCGACATGCCACCCGTCGCATCCAGTTCCTCTGCCAGCAGTGGCTCGGCTGCCGGCGGATCATCTGACCAGTACCAGGTCGCCCCGGTCGGCACTAGCCGCGCGAGCGCCTGGTCAATCGCCTGGGCGGAAAACATGGGCGCAGTCTGCCAGCGCCCGGCACAGCTGCCAACGCACGGTCCTCGATACGACGACCGGCTGCTAGAATACGCGCCCCGTTTTGCCCGCAACGCAGTGACTATGACCGTCAAGACGCGATTTGCACCGAGCCCGACCGGCTTCCTGCACCTTGGCGGGGTTCGCACGGCGCTGTTTTGCTGGTTGTTTGCGCGGCGCCACGACGGCGCGTTTCTGTTGCGCATTGAAGATACCGATCGCGAACGCTCTACACAGGATTCGATCGATGCCATCCTGACCGGCATGACCTGGGTCGGCCTGACTTGGGACGAGGGTCCGTACTACCAGACGCAACGCTACGATCGCTACCGCGAAGTCGCCGCCGAGCTGCAGGCCACCGGTCACGCCTATCATTGCTATTGCAGTCCGCAGGAACTGGAAGACATGCGCGCACAGCAAGTAGCGGCAGGCCAGAATCCGAAATACGATGGTCGTTGCCGCAATCGCCGCGACATTCCCGCCGGCGTTCAGCCCGTATTGCGGTTTCGCACGCCGCAGGCGGGGAAGATCGTTGTCGACGACCTGGTGCGGGGCCGGGTCGTCATCGAGAATCGCGAACTCGACGATCTGGTCATCGTGCGCGCCGATGGCAATCCGACCTATCACTTCAGCGTCGTTGTCGATGATCATGATATGGACATCACGCACGTTATTCGTGGCGACGATCATCTGAAAAACACGCCGCGCCAGATCAACATGATTAAGGCGCTGGGCTGGACGCGGCCGGAATACGCCCATCTGCCGATGATTCTCGGCGAGGACGGCAGTCGTTTGTCCAAACGACACGGGGCGGTCAATGTGCTGGACTATCGCGATCAGGGATACTTGCCGGCCGCGGTGTTGAACTATCTCGTGCGCCTCGGCTGGTCTCACGGCGACCAGGAGCTGTTTTCGCAGGAGGAGATGATCGAGTTGTTCGACCTGGCCGACGTGAACGCGTCGGCATCGCGTTTCGATTCCGCCAAGCTGTCGTGGCTGAATCAGCAGCACATCATGCGAACCCCGGTGGATGAGCTCGTGCCGCTATTGCAGGAGCAGTTGGCTATCGAAGGACTTGATCCGGATGGTGGTCCGGCGCTCGAGATCGTTATCGAGGCCTATCGGGAACGAGCCACGACCATGCAGGAGCTGGCGCAAAGCTGCTGGTACCTGTTTCGCGACTTCGATGATTTCGACCCGACCGCAGCGAAAAAGCACCTGCGTCCGGTTGTCGGCGAAGCGCTGGCTGACTTGCGCGATCGTCTGGCATTGCTGCAGCGCTGGACGGCGGCCGAGGTGCACGACGCGATTGATGGCGCCGCGACGAACGCTGAACTGAGTTTCGGGAAACTCGGACAACCGCTGCGGGTCGCGCTGACCGGCGGGTCCGTATCGCCACCGATTGATACGACAGCGGCGCTGGTCGGCCGGGAGCGAGGCCTCGTGCGACTCGACCTGGCTCTGGCTTTCATCGCGCGTCGCCAGGCAGCCGCGGGCTGACCCGCCGGTTTCTTGACACCCGCGCTGGCGCTCCAGTAGAGTCTCGCGCCTTCGGGGCTATAGCTCAGCTGGGAGAGCGCTTGCATGGCATGCAAGAGGTCGGCGGTTCGATCCCGCCTAGCTCCACCAGGTTTTTGTCGGCGCCTCTTTTTATGTGCGGCACCGTCCCCATCGTCTAGCGGTTAGGACTCCGCCCTTTCACGGCGGCAACAGGGGTTCGAGTCCCCTTGGGGACGCCATTTACCGCGGGGCCCGCGTTCGGCGGGTCCCAATGATTTCTCCATTTCGCGGAACCGCCCGCATCCTGCTGTTTGTGAATCGTTTATCATCAACGGCAAGGTTATTGCGCGCGGACCTGTGCGGATGCGGTCCTCGCATGTCCGACGGGCCCCGCGCCGGTATCTGAAGTGATCGCCGAAATCTGGAGTCTTTACGGTCTGGCCGGTCTCGCCGGTCTGGCACTGGCATTGCAGCTGCTTCTGCCGGGAAGCAGCCGCCTGCTGCCGCGCCATCGCGCGGCTGTGGCGACCGCGACACTCGGCTGGGCCTTATATCTGTCGATCGGTTTCGACGGTACGGCCATCTACCAGCTGACGCCAACCGATTGGATCATCGAATTCCTGTTGCTGCTCAGTTGGTTCGCACTACTGTTTCGTCTGCAGCGCGGTCCCTACAAGCAGTCCATGCCGGAATTCGTCCGGCGCGCGTTTTACCTGTTCTGGGGTGTCATGCTTGGCGCCGGCCTGCTGACGCTCTGGCTCGGGCAGAGCGGGCCCGACGCCCTGGATGTCGTGTTGCCGGCGATCCTGCTGGCGGCATCCCTGGCCTGCGTGGCGCTGGCGGCGCAATTGCAGCGCGATGCACCAGTCGAAGATCGGCGCGCCCTGCGTGGCTTCGTATTCGGCGGGCTCCTGCTGGGATCCTGTCAGGCGTTGTGGTCGGCCATGCTGACGATGGCGCCCGGCATGGCCAGTGGTACGGGTGCGTGGCGCGGCCTGGCGGTGGCCATAGCTGCGCTGCTCGTCATGGATGCGGTGCGACGCCGACCGCAATGGTCGCTGGCTGTCTTTGTGTCACCGCAGGCGCGTGCCTACGCGCCGCGCTTGTTGACGCTCGCGGGACTGCTGATTGTTTACCTGGCCGCTTCGCCCCTGATTCGAGCCTTGCCAGAACCGCCGGCGCGCGTGCTGGCGCTGACACTGGTACTCGTCACCGCGTTGCCGGCGATTGCGCTGGTGTATTCAGAAAATCTGTCTGCGCGACTTCGCGTCTTTATCAGCAAGCACTTTCTGCCGTTCCGGTACGACTACCGCGAAGAGTGGCTGCGCCTGATCGACACGCTGGCAGCGCCGGCCCAGCGCCTGCCATTGCCGGAACGAACGATCAAGGCCGTGGCGCAAATCGTCGGCAGTCCCGCCGGCGTTCTCTGGTTGCGGCGCTACGAAGATGAACCGTTCACCTGCGTTGCCCACTGGAATACGCGCGCGTGGCCTGATACGCCGGTGTTACCCGACGATCCGGTGATCGAATTCATGACCGAGCGGCAATGGATCCTCGATACCGCGGAGCTACAGCGAGATCCGGACCTTTACGAGGGCATGGTGCGTCCGGAATGGCTCGAGCGGTTTCCCGATGCGCTGCTGGTCGTGCCACTGATCAGCAACGAAATGCTGCTCGGATTCATGGTGCTGTTTCAGTCCAGTTCGGCGTTCCGACTCACCTATGAAGAGATCGACCTTTTACGAACATCGGGACGGCAGGTTGCCGCCTATCTGGCGCAGTACCAGGCTGATCAACAGCTCGCCGAAGCCCAGCAATTTGAAGCCTTCAATCGACTCACCGCATTCGTCATGCACGATCTGAAGAACCTGATCGCGCAACAGTCATTGGTCGTCAAGAATGCGACGCGCCACAAGGACAACCCGGCGTTTTTCGAAGACGCCATTGCAACCATCGAGAATTCCGTGGCGCGCATGAACCGCCTGCTGAAACAATTACAGAGCGGCGAGGGAACCGGCGCCAACCAGCGGGTGTCGTTGTCCAATGCCTTGCAGGAGGCCATCGAGCGGGTCGAGGGTCGCAGCCCGGTGCCGCGATTCGATAGTATCGACGGAGATCGCGCGATCGCGTTGCTCGACCGCGAACGCTTCATCGCCGTTGTCGCGCACCTGCTGCACAACGCGCAGGATGCGACGCCGGCCGAAGGCGATATCACGGTCAGTCTGGTCACCAATGGACAGGAAGCGACGATTGCGATCAGAGACAGCGGTTCCGGGATGGAACCGGAATTCGTTCGGTCGCGGCTCTTTCGGCCATTCGACTCCACGAAAGGCAGCCAGGGAATGGGTATTGGCGCGTACCAGGCGCGCACTTTCGCCGTCGCGGCGGGTGGTCGACTGGATGTGCGTTCCGAGCCAGGGCGCGGCTCGATATTCACGATCAATTTGCCGATCGAGCCCGCTGCAGAGAAACTATCGGCATGAGTGACGAGAATCGCACCTTGCTGGTAGTCGAGGATGATCCGGGTCTGCAGAGCCAGTTACGCTGGTGTTTTGCTGACTACGAGGTCCTCGTCGCCGAGGATCGCGAATCAGCGATGGCGCAATTGCGGCGCCACGAACCGCCGGTCGTGCTCCAGGATCTCGGGCTGCCGCCCGATGCTGAGGGCGTGTCGGAGGGTCTCGCGACGCTCGAGCAGGTGCTGGCGGCGGCCCCCGGAACCAAGGTTATCGTCGTGACCGGGCATGGTGACCAGGAAAACGCCGTGCGCGCGGTTGGGCTGGGCGCCTACGATTTCTACCAGAAACCGGTCGATACAGACACGCTGCAACTGATCGTCAATCGCGCCTATCAAATCTACGAGCTGGAGCAGGAGAATCAGCGCTTGTTGCGCCAGCAGAGTGCTTCACCACTCGATGGCATCGTCGCGGCCAGCAAGAAGATGCTCGACGTGTGCCGCATCATCGAGAAGGTTGCACCGACGAATGCGACCACACTGCTGATGGGAGAGAGCGGCACCGGCAAGGAATTGCTGGCGCGGGCATTGCACTCATTGAGCCCGCGTGCCGGTCAGAACTTCGTCGCCATCAATTGTGCGGCAATTCCGGAAAACCTGCTGGAAAGCGAGTTGTTCGGCTATGAGAAAGGTGCCTTTACCGGTGCGGCCAAACAGACGCCGGGTAAAGTCGAAGTCGCCGATGAGGGTACGCTGTTTCTCGACGAAATCGGTGACATGCCGCTGGCGCTGCAGGCCAAGCTGCTGCGTTTTCTGCAGGAGCGTGTCGTGGAGCGGGTCGGGGGCCGCGAGGAGATCCCCGTCGATGTTCGGGTTGTGTGTGCGACAAACCAGGACCTCGATACGGCGATCAAGGAGGGGCGGTTTCGCGAAGACCTCTATTACCGAATCAGCGAAATCACGATCAATATCCCCCCCTTGCGGGAACGGGAAGGGGGTCGCCTGATCCTGGCGCGAACACTGCTGGAGAAGTATGCCGGTCAGCACGGCAGGGTGTTCAAAGGATTTACGCAGGATGCCCAGGCGGCTATCCAGGGACATGACTGGCCCGGCAACGTGCGCGAGCTGGAAAACAAGATCAAGGGTGCGGTCATTATGGCTGAGGGTAAGCAGGTGACCGCCGCTGACCTCGGCCTGGCGGACGCCGATGCCGACGGGCCGAACCTGAACCTCCGTGAGGTACGACGCGAATCCGAGACGGCAGCCATTGAGCGTGCGCTGGTCTATGCGTCGGGCAACATATCGCAGGCGGCGAAACTGCTGGGCATTACGCGACCCACGCTCTACGATCTGATTGAAAAATACGCAATCATTATCGATCGCCAGTAGGCCGGCAAACCAGCCGATCGTCGGATTTCCACCAGCACTTGACGCCGCCCGGCCGTCAACCGGAACATTTGGCTGCTGTCCGGGTTTCGGCCGGTGTTTCGATCTAGATGGATTCAATTGACCAACACGCGCCGGCGTCGGACGCTGGTTTGCTGGAGCCGGGCGAACCGGGGGCCTGCACCGTGCTGGACCGGGTCGCGGCTGCACCGGCCTTGCTGGTTTGCGATCATGCTGCGGCGCGCATCCCGGCTGCGCTCGGGACGCTCGGTTTGCCGCCGGAGGCGCTGGCCGATCACATCGCGCTCGATATCGGCGCTGCCGCGGTCACGCGGCACCTGAGCGAGGCGTTGAATCTCCCCGCGGTGCTCACCGAATACTCGCGCCTGGTGGTTGATTGCAATCGCCGCCTCGACGATCCGACCGCTTTTCCGGCTGTCGTTGACGGTTACCAGGTGCCGGGCAACCAGAATCTGTCCGGCAAGGCGCGCCGCGTCCGCGCCGAGGAGCTGTACTGGCCGTATCATCATTGTGTGCGCGATGAATTGGCTCGTCTCGAGGCCATGGCGACGGCGCCGGCACTGATCGCCATTCACAGTTTTACACCGGTATTCGGTGAAACGATGCGACCGTGGCAGATTGGCATTCTCTGGGACAAGGATCCGCGACTGCCGGAGCAGTTGATTCCCGCGCTGCGCAGCCAGGACGGTGTCCTGGTTGGGGATAATGAACCATACTCGGGCAAGCATCCGGCCGACTTTACGGTTGATCATCACGCGGAATCCGAGGGTCTGGCGCACGTGGGGATCGAGATTCGTCAGGACCTGATTACCACTCTGGAAGGGGCTGAACACTGGGGTGGCCTGCTCGCGGATGCGCTCCGACCGATCCTGGATGATCCGGAGCTGTACTCACACTGGCCCGGCACGCGCTGACGGAGGTAGGCAGCATGTTGCTGAAAGAACCGAGCCTGACAATTGGGATCGAAGAGGAATACCTGCTCGTCGACCGCGCAACTCTCGACCTGGTCAGTGATCCGCCGGAGTCCATCATGGAGGAGTGCCGACGGCGGAGCCAGCAGCAAATTTCGCCCGAGTTCCTGCGTTCGCAGATCGAGGTTGGCACCCGGGTATGCCGCAATCTCGGTGAAGCGCGTGCCGACCTGGCGCACCTGCGCAAGGTCGTGATCGAGGTTACCCGTGAGGCCGGGCTGGCGCCTATCGCGGCATCGACGCACCCGTTTGGTCTCTGGACCGAACAACGCCACTCAAAGGTGGAGCGCTACGACGATTTGTCCGACGAAATGCAGGCGGCCGCGAGGCGACTGCTGATTTGCGGTATGCACGTGCATGTGGGTTGCGAGGACAATGAATTGCGCATCGACCTGATGAACCAGATGCGGTATTTCCTGCCGCATTTACTGGCTTTGAGCACCTCATCGCCATTCTGGGAAGGTCAGAACACTGGACTGCGCTCCTACCGCCTGACGATTTTCGATGCCCTGCCGCGCACAGGCTTGCCGGAGGATTTCGAAAGCTATCCCGAGTATCAACGCCACGTCGACGTGCTGGTGGATGCGGGACTGTTGGAGGACGCGACGAAGATCTGGTGGGATCTGCGGCCCAGCGCCCGCTATCCGACGCTGGAAACGCGCATTTTCGATGTCTGCACCACGCTCGATGACGCGGTGGCGCTGGCCGGGCTGACGCTTTGCCTGCTGCGCTTTCTGTACCGCCTGCGCCTCGAAAATCAGCGCTGGCGGATTTACAGTCATTTCCTGCTCAACGAGAATCGCTGGCGCGCCATGCGCTACGGCGTTGACGAGGGCCTGCTGGATCTGGCGAAGGGCCAGATCGTGCCGGTGGCTGACCTCGTCGAGGAAATCCTGGAACTCATCCGGGAGGACGCGGATGCGCTGGGCTGTACGAAAGAGGTTGAGGGTCTGCGGCGTATCATCGAGCGTGGCACCAGCGCGCATCGCCAGTTGGCCGCGTACGAGGCCGCGTTGCAGGCAGGCGCGAGCGAAACCGAAGCCTTGCGCGAGGTCGTCGATTTTCTGATTGAAGAGACGGCCCGCGACCTCGAGTAGTGGCGATGTGAACCTGCCAGTCCGCGAAAACGGCATGGAACACCGGGTCTGTGTCGCGCCGATGATGGACCATACGAATCGGCATTGCCGTTACTTCTTTCGGCTGCTTGCCTGCAAAGTCGGTCTCTACACAGAAATGATCACCGCGCGGGCGATTCTCTACGGCGACGCAGACAGGCTGCTTGCCTTCGATCCCGCGGAGCAGCCGGTGGCCCTCCAGCTCGGTGGCAGCGATCCGGGCGAGTTGGCGCAAGCCGCCGCTATCGTGCGAGATGGTTACCCTTATGCCGAAATCAATCTGAACGTCGGCTGCCCGAGTGATCGTGTGCAGTCGGGCCGGTTCGGGGCGTGCCTGATGGACGAGCCGGCGTTGGTGGCCGACTGCGTGGCGGCGGTTGGTGACGCCTGGGGACGACCGGCCACCGTAAAGACGCGAATCGGTATCGACGACCGAGATGACTACGAGTTCCTGGCGCAATTCGTTGCGACCGTTGCTGCTGCCGGTTGCAGAAC
>JASJBD010000120.1 GCA_030066665.1 Gammaproteobacteria bacterium | reverse complement strand
GTTGCGCCGAGGCCAATATAGGGATTGATCAGGCGCTTGGATAAAATCCCCTCGCGTCGCTCGATCAACGCGATACTGCGCTGGTAATTGCCTTCGGCGTCGACGAGATCGCCATTCAGCATTTGTACCGTCGCCAGGTTGTCGATCGGCGATGCCAGCTCCAGCGAATCCGGCCCGAATTCCTCCTCGGTCAATTTCACGACCTGCTGCGCGGCTCCGACCGCTTCATCGAAGCGCTCCTCCTCGGCCAGGTCGAGCATTCGCTGGTGGGCGGCCAGTCGCGGTTCGAGGGTCTCGCCCGTCGGTTCGGTTGGTTCCGCCTCGGGCAGGATCGGCCGGTCTGCCAGCTCATCGTCCGCTGGCTCCGGAACGTCGGTCGGGTTGGCTGCGGGCTCGGGTTCGGGCGGCTGCGGGATGTCCGTCGGGGTCGCCGTGGTCGCAGGCTCGGCCGGCTGCGCGGCCGGTCTGCCGCCAACGGCAGGCGGCGGCGCATCGATCGACTGGTCAGCCTGCTGGGCGCTGGCCGTCGCAACAAGGCCGATGACGGCAATTAGCGCATGGCAGCAAGACGGAATTCCTTCTCTCATAATTCTTGGCGGCAACTGGCGTGCCGTTGGGTAATAATACCTAACCTTCGCATCATGCTGTTCAGTAGACGCAAATCGACGATGCCGGATCCGGCCGACGCACTGCCGGGACGGGCCGAGGCAATGCCGGTGCCGGAGCGTCATTTTGTAAATGACAATCCGCTGCGCGGGCCGTTCCCGGATACCTACCGCACCGCGATGTTCGGGCTCGGTTGTTTCTGGGGCGCCGAGCGCTGTTTCTGGCAACTCCCGGGCGTGTACTCCACGGCCGTCGGCTATGCTGCCGGTTTCACTCCGAATCCGACTTACGAAGAGGTTTGTTCGGGTCGCACCGGCCACAACGAAGTGGTGCGGGTCATTTACGATCCCGCCGAGGTCGATTACGAGGATCTGCTGCGGGTCTTCTGGGAATCCCATGACCCAACGCAGGGCATGAGGCAGGGCAACGACACCGGGACTCAGTATCGGTCCGGTATCTATACCTACGATGATCGGCAGGCCGAGGCTGCGCGACAGTCACGGGATAGATACCAGGACGAGCTCGATGCGCGTGGCTATCCGAAAATCACGACGGAAATCATCGCGGCGCCCGAGTTCTATTTCGCCGAGGATTATCACCAGCAATACCTGGCAAAGAACCCGGGCGGTTACTGTGGCCTCGGCGGTACGGGAGTGAGCTGCCCGATGCCGGCCAGCACTAGTTGAGCACGCGGTAACCGCGGCCGCGCAGACAGTTCTTCACGACGCGGTCCTTTTCCCGGTCATTGAGCTGCGCCGAGCGCGCGCCGCCCCAGATTGCGCCGACGCCGGCGGCTTCACCCGGTCGGCCGGTGATCGCCCCGGTCGCGCCGCCGACCGCCGCGCCGGCCGCAGTGCCCTTGGCCACGCCGGCGGCCGTGTTGACCTCGTCACGATAGACCTCGCAGTCAGCCAGGTCCTGCTCGTACTGCGCCATGTTGACGCCCTGGGTATCGATGATCGGTCCCGGGGTGCCATAGCAGGCGGCTAACCCCAGGGTTGCGACAGCGACGAGAATGCGATGCATAAGCAAGTCTCCGAGCAGCGGCTGAATATTTGTCTAACGGGCTGGATGACGGGCGGTTGACAGGCGGTCGTCCGGCCCGGCGCTCGGGATGCCGTTGATCGTGACGCTGGTCCGGTTCGCTGGCGCTGAAATGTGATCCGTGCCACGCCTGGCGCGGCGCCCATGACTATTATGACAAGCGTGGCTGGGGTTGCGGCGGGCAGGTTTGCCGAGGGATGCATAAGCGGGTCAAGATCGATACGGTTCATCTCGAGCTGGGAATGTACGTTGCCCAGCTCGACCGGCCGTGGCTGGAAACGCCCTTCCTGTTCCAGGGATTCGAGGTCCGCGAAAACAGCGAAATCGGCCTGCTGCGAAAGTTCTGCAAACACGTCTACGTCGACGTCGACCGCAGCCAGGTGCCCAAAGAAAAGATCCTCGAGGCCCACAATTCCGTCGGCAAGAACCACGATCCGTTCGAAGAGCGGAAAGGCCAGCGCCGACGCATCAAGCCGCCGAGCCTGAGCTATCGCCTGATGAACGCCCTGAGCCGCTTCGATGCGACGGGCACCTTGCAAAAACGCGTCGGTGGGACCAAGACCTACACGAACAAGGTCTCCACCCGCCAGGAAGCACCGCGTGCGACCCACGCCTATGGCATTGCCGTGGACGCGATGAACGAGATTCTGGATGACCTGCGTCAGGGATCGTCGATCGACGTCGACAAGGTCAAGAATGCCGTGACCCCGATGGTCGACAGTGTGTTGCGCAACCAGGACGCAATGGCATGGCTGGTCTATCTGCGCAAACGGGATGAGTATGCGTACAACCACTCCATCGCAACGTCGATCTGGGCCGTGGTACTCGGCCGACACCTCGGGTTCGACCGGAGCGGGCTCGACACCCTCGCGATGGGCGGAATGCTACTGGATGTCGGCAAAGTGCGAATCCCGGCCTCGATCTACGCCAAGGAAGGCCCGCTGACAGAGGAAGAGCACCAGATCATGCAGATGCACGTCGACTACAGCGTGCAGATCGCGAACAAAACCCACGGTATCAGCGATCGTATTCTCGACATGATCAGCAGCCATCACGAACGCTACGATGGCTCCGGCTATCCAAAAGGCTTGTCGGGAGCCGAGATCCCGGTATTCGGCAGGATCTCCGGCATCGTCGACTGCTACGACGCGATGATCAGCGATCGGCCGCATGCCGCCGCGAAGTCGTCTTATGACGCGGTTCGTGAACTGAATCTGCTGGCCGGCAAGAAATTTCAGCGGGAACTGGTCGAGCAGTTCGTGCAGGCACTCGGCATGTTCCCGACCGGCAGCATCGTCGAGCTGAATACCGGTGAGGTCGGGATCGTGATCGAGCAGAACAGCGTGCGCCGCCTGCGTCCGAAGGTCATGTTGTTGATGGACGAAGAAAAGCAACCGGTGCGCGTCAACAAGACCATCGACCTGAAGAAGTTCTCCGAGAGGGACGGCGACCGCGGTGCCCGCTGGATCACCAAGGGCCATGAAGCCGGCGCGTTTGGCATCGATCCGGGCGACTATTTCCACTGACCTCGGGCCGGGACCGTGAGCGACCCCGCCATCCCCAGTTTCCGCTACTCGCTATTGCTGCGGGAGATCAACAACCTTCGGCACACCGACGGAATCGACTCTGTTGCGCTGGTTTTGATTCGCATTGCCGGCCTGCGCGCCGTGAACGCGAACTTTGGCTATCTGGGCGGTGATCACGTACTCGAGGAAATGGTGCGGCGGATCACCGGGCTGGCCCGCCGCCAGGATCGCGTATTTCCGGTGCATGGCGCGACGCTGGCCCTGCTGATTGCCAACCCGCTGAACGAGAGTCACGCGGTGCTCGCCGCGGAGCGCGTCATTCGGGAAGTACAAATGCCGGTCACTATTGAAACCAGCCGGGCGCGCGTCAATGCGCACATGGGTGTTTCGCTGTTGCCCGGCCTGGCGACCTCGACTGACGAGTTGTTGCGCCAGTGCGAGAAGTCGCTGCGTGCGGCCCGGCGCCGCGACGAGACCTGCATCGTCTTCGGTCCGGAGCTCGACAAACCGGAGACAGATGCCGCGTCCCAGGCGATTTTCGATGTCGACGGCGCGCTTCGCCAGGATCAGTTCGAATTGCATTACCAGCCGAAACTCGCGCTCGCCAGCGGGCAGCTGCTCGGCGCCGAGGCCCTGATTCGCTGGCGCTGCCCCGACAACGGCCTGCGTCCGCCGGCCGAGTTCCTGCCGGCGATCGAGCAGACCCGTGGCATTCGATCGGTGCTGCGCTTTTGCCTGAACGCGGCATTGCGGACCGCCTGCGAATGGCGCGAACGGGCCTCCGGGCTGTCCGTTGCGGTCAACCTGTCACCGGCCAACCTGACCGATCCGGACCTGGTCGATGTCGTGGCTGACGCACTGGAGATCTGGGGTCTGCCTCCCGACCAGCTGGTTCTGGAGGTGACCGAGACGGCCCTGATGGATGATCCGAAAGCCAACGGCCGGACGCTCCGTGCTTTGCGAAAACTGGGCCTGCGCCTCGCCATCGATGATTTCGGTACGGGTTATTCGAGTCTCGCCTACCTGCGCACGATTCCGGCGCAGGAACTGAAGATCGATCGCTCGTTCATCGCCACGCTGGAGAAAAGCCATCGGGACCGGAATATCGTGGCGTCGGTTATCCAGCTGGGTCACGCGGTCAACATGCAGGTCGTGGCTGAAGGAATCGAGACGCTGGAAGTGCTGCAGACACTCGTTGCGATGTACTGCGATATTGGCCAGGGCTATTACTTCAGTAAACCGCTGCCCGCGGACGAATTCAGCGATCGTTGGGTCGATCAATTCGGGCGGCGCGCGAGGGCCTGATCGCTGTCACCCGGTTGCGGCGCGCAGCTGCGCCCGGTCGATAGGCAGGGAGCGCAGGCGCGTACCCGTCGCGGCGAATATTGCGTTGGCCAACGCCGGCGCCACGGGTGGCAGCGCAGGTTCACCGGCGCCGGTTGGCGCCGCGTTACTGGGTCGGATCCTGACGTTGATAGCCGGCGGTGCCTGCGCCAGCCGCATCACCGGGTAGTCATGGAAATTCTGCTGGAATACCCGCCCGTCTCGCAGGGTAATCTGTTCGCCCAGTGCGGCCGATAGTCCCTGGATTACGCTGCCCTCCACCTGGGCCCTGACATTTCCCGGATTCACGACCAGGCCGCAGTCGATCGCGCTCGTAACTTTGTGGATGCGCAGCTGGCCCGGTGCCGGGATCGACACATGGACGACCTGCGCGGCATAAGTCAGATGGTCCCATGAGCAGGCCAGTCCCTGGGCGTGACCAGCCGGCAGCTTCCTGCCCCAGTCCGCGGCTCCGGCTGCCAGCATCAGTGCGCCTTTCATGCGCTCCGGCTCGAACGGAAAGTCGGGATCCCGCAGGGGCACGTCGGCCGGCAGCTCATCGATCAGGTCGAGTCGGTAGGCGAGCGGATCGGTGCCCGCCGCGTGTGCGAGTTCGTCAATGAAACTCTCCACGGCAAAGACAGTGTGCGTCGTCGACACGGCCCGCCACCAGCCGCGCGGTACCCTGGAAGGCAACAACGAAAAACCACAGTCACGAGCGGGAATGCCATAAGGCATATCGAGCGCGCCCGTTGCTTCGTAGAATCCCGGTCGTTCGCTGAATGAACCAAATTCGAATGCCGCAAAAATGGCGGGCGAGCTCAAGTGGTGCCGCCACGCAATTGGCCGGCCCTTGTTATCGACCCGCGCAACCAGCCGGTGAGCGGAACGCGGGCGGTAGAAATCGTGCTGCATGTCATCTTCGCGTGACCAGATCACTTTGACAGGCTGCTCGAGTTCCCGCGCGATCAACGCGGCTTCCACCGCGTAATCGATGTTCAGGCGTCGGCCGAACCCGCCACCCGCCCGGGTGACGTGCAGGCGGACCTGCGCCGTATCCACACCAAGCGCGGCGGCGACCAGCGACTGCGCCAGGTTCGGGGATTGGGTGGGTGCCCACAGTTCGACCCGGTTGTTGGAAACATGCGCGCAACAGTTCATCGGCTCCATCGTGGCGTGAGCGAGAAACGGGGCGTTGTAGTCCGCTGAGTGGATCGTATCTGCGGCCGCAGTCTCGAGCTGGCTGCCCGGATCGCCCTGCGTGAAAAGCAGGTCCCCCGGTTCCCGGGCGAGAAGTTCTTCCAGTCGCGCCGTGATGAGGGCGTCACTTTCCAGCGCGCCTGCCGGCATGCGCCAGTCGATGGACAGCAAATCACGCCCTTTCAGAGCCGCCCAGCTATTGTCTGCGATCACGGCCAGACCGGGTGCGACGCCCGGATTCCCCGGAACGGCTGGCACCGCCACGATTTTAATCACTCCCGGCACGCGCAGCGCAGCGGCTGAGTCGGAGGTGCCAAGCGCGCCACCGAAGACCGGGCAACGTGCGACCGCGGCAAACAACGATTCCGGGGGCCTGGTATCCAGGCCATAGCGCGCTCGCCCGGTTACCAGGTCGGTGATATCGAGGTGCGGCCGGGTTCGGCCAATCAGACTGAATTGTCGCGCCGGCTTGAGGGGCGGGTCCTGCGGCACCGGCGCGTCGGCCAGATCACTCAGCAGGTCGCCGTAGCGGAACGATCGACCCGTATCCGGATGCGAGATGACGCCATTGGCCGGCAGGCACTCGGAAACCGCAACGCCCCAGCGACCCGCGGCTGCCGCCCGCAGCATTTCGCGTGCGGCAGCGCCTGCGCGACGCATCGGCAAAAAGCGTGTCCGAATGGAGTTGCTGCCGGACGTGGTCTGGTTCCCGTACCGGCTGGCATCTGCCACCGCGTGTTGCGCGTGGACCTGATCGAGTGGCAGTTCCAGTTCTTCTGCGATCAGCACCGCCAGGGATGTCAGCACACCTTGCCCGAGCTCGGTATGCGGTACCGTAATCGTCGCTGTACCGTCGGCGTGCAATAACAGGAATGCGCTCGTCCTGACATCGGTATCGTCGTTCGCGCGACTCCATGGAATGCCAATACTGAGTCCGCCAGCGACCGTGGCGGTCACCTGCAGGAACTGGCGGCGGTCCAGGGCAGTCACGCCGCGGCACTTTCCCGCGTGAGTTCCGCCGCACGGTTGATGGCTTTGCGTATGCGCAGGTACGTGCCACAGCGGCAAATATTGCCGTTCATCGCGTTGACGATGTCCTCGTCGGTCGGATCCGGATTGCTGGCCAGCAAAGCAGTGGCCGACATGATCTGACCGGGCTGGCAGTAGCCGCACTGGGGCACGCTGAGTTCGATCCAGGCGCGAATGACCGGGTGGGTTTCATCGAGCCCTTCGATTGTCGTGATTGCTTGTCCCGCGAGGCTTGCGGCGGGCGTCAGGCAGCTCCGGATCGGTTGACCGTCAACGTGCACGGTACAGGAACCGCACAGGCCCCTGCCACACCCGTACTTGGTCCCGGTCAAGTTGAGCAGATCCCGCAGGACCCACAGCAAGGGCATATCCTCGGCGGCCTCCACCGACAAACGCCGGCCGTTTACTTGCAGTTCGAACTCGGACATCGGGTAAATCCTGCGTGGGCTTCTGAACGGCCAATATAAAAGCCGTTCGCAGCGCGCGACAAGCCGCAGTAGCATGTCACCGTCACCTGGACGGAGACTGAATCGTGACGAGCCGACACTGGGTCATACTGCTACTGATTACGCTGGCTGCGGGCTGCGGCCGGGCGCCACAGGTCGCCGCGCCCGACCCGGATCGGCCGCCCGACGTGCCGGCGGATGCGCGTGTTTACCGGGTCAGTCCCGTCGATTCGGAACTGCGGGTGCTGGTCTATCGTGCCGGCACCCTCGCGAGCCTGGGCCACAATCACGTCATCAGCAGCCAGTCCCTGTCTGGCAAGGTCTGGTTGGGCAAAGATCCACGGCAAGCTGCGCTGCGGATTACTCTCCCGGTCGCCGACTTGCAGATCGATTTGCCAGCGCTGCGTGACGAGGAAGGCGACGACTTTCCCGGCGAGCTTGACCAGGACGCGATCGATGGCACGCGCGAGAATATGCTCGGTGAACGTGTGTTGAATGCCGAACTCTTCCCGGAAATCTCGCTGACGAGCCGCGGAGTCAGCGGGGAATTGCCCGACCTGACTATCGCGACGGACGTTGCGCTGCGTGGTCAGATCAACCGCATCGATATTCCGGCCCGGGTCACTCTTGACGGTGACCTGTTGCAGGCCAGCGGTGAATTCGCCGTCCTGCACGCTGACCTGGGCCTCGAACCTTTCAGCGTATTCCTCGGCGCCCTCGCGGTTGCCGATGAATTGACTATCAAGTACCGGCTTACGGCGGTGCGGGAATAACGCGTCAGAACAGGGGCATTTGTGAGTGGCCTCCTGGCGGCCGCCAAAACGCCCCGATGTTCAGAGATGGACGATCTCCTGTCGCGAGATTGTTACGGCGGCAGGCCTGCGTGAAGCGCTGTCCCAGCAGTTCGGCCAGGGTGCCCTCGCCGCGCATGCGGCTTCCGAAGCAGGGGTCGTTGTCGCGGCCGTGCCGGAATTGTCGCAACAGGTTCATCACCCGCTTGGCGCGCAACGGTCGGTGCGTTTCTAGCCAGTCGACGAACAGGTCCCGAACCTCCCACGGCAAACGCAACAGGATATAGGCGGCGTGGTCGGCGCCTGCGCGCGCCACAGCCTCGACCAGCCGGTCCAGTTCGTGTTCATTAAGTCCCGGAATCACTGGCGCGATCAGCGCACCCACCGGGACGCCTGCCTGCGAGAGATGCCTAATGGTCTTGAGCCGGCGTGCCGGTGATGCCGCGCGAGGTTCAAGACTGCGCTTCAAGTCATCGTCCAGACTGGTCACGCTGATCAGCACGCGAATCAGATTGTCACGCGCGAGGTCTGACAGCAGATCGAGATCGCGCTCTACCAGTGCGGACTTGGTCACTATCGCAACCGGATGCCGGTACTCGGCCATCACCGTCAGAATTTCCCGCGTGATGCCGAGCCGGCGCTCCGCGGGTTGGTAGGGATCAGTGTTTGCACCCAGGGAGATGGTTGACACACGATAGGCCGGCCGGTTGAAACTCTTGCGCAACAAATTCGCAGCATCGGGTTTGAAGAAGATCTTCGTTTCGAAATCCAGGCCGGGCGACAGGTCGACGTAAGCATGGGCCGGGCGCGCGTAGCAATACACGCAGCCGTGCTCACAGCCACGATAGGGATTGATCGACTGCCGAAAAGGCACGTCGGGAGAATTGTTCTGGCACAGAATGCTTTTGCTCAGCTCCGGCAGCAGTTCGGTCGCGGCAGCGGGCTCCGGGCACTCGTCGGCCAGGTCCGGCGACAGGGCCCGGGTCAGCGTGGCAAAGCGGCCCGCGGGGTTGCGACTGGTACCGCGGCCTGGGATCGGCTCGTTTGGCATATTCTCTTGCACTGTATAAAGATACAGTACTACCTCGGAAAGCCCATATCAAGCGGCAGGTCGCGCGCCTTTATACTGGCGCCCCTCGTGGGCCACGGAAGCGCCATACCTTGAAGAAAAGTACCTGGCTGACGCTCGTCGTCCTGCTGATCGCCGGCATCGCAGCCGGTGTCGCCCTGTTGCGCCCGAAACCCGTGCGAGTCGCTATCAGCGAGGTCGATCGCGGCACGGTGACGGCAAGTGTGTCGAATACCCGCGCGGGCACTGTGAATGCCTGCCGACGCGCCGGCATTGCGCCGGCGTTCGGCGGACAGCTCGCGATTCTGAACGTGAAGACTGGCGACGCCGTGACCGTAAACCAGGTATTGCTGGAACTCTGGAACGACGATATTCGCGCCGAGTTGTTGCTCGCGCAGCGCGATGCGCTGGCGGCGCGGCGCCGCGCGGATGAAGCCTGTGTGCGCGCCGATGTCGCGCAACGCGAAGCGGAGCGATTGACGAGCCTGCTGAAACGCGGCTTGTCGTCCGAGGAAGAAACCGACCGCGCCGAAGGCGACGCGCGCGCCAAGTCGGCGGGTTGCAAAGCCGCGCGCGAGGCAGCCCGTGTGAACGACGCGAAAGTTGAAGTTGCCGAAGCGCGCCTGGAACGAACCATTCTGCGCGCACCCTTCGATGGTGTGATTGCCGAAATCAACGGTGAACTCGGCGAGTACGTCACGCCGTCACCGGTTGGTATCCCGACGCCGCCTACGGTCGACCTGATAGACGACAGCTGTCTCTACATCAGTGCCCCAATCGACGAAGTCGACGCGCCGTTGGTCCGTGCCGGCCAGACCGCTGCGATTACCATGGATGCGTTTCCAGCCCAGAGATTCGATGCGGT
>JASJBD010000119.1 GCA_030066665.1 Gammaproteobacteria bacterium | reverse complement strand
CTTGTAGACGCGCATCAGGTAACCGCCGATGCCACCAAAGATAGTCGTCGACAGCGCCAGCAGGATCCCGCCGTTGACCATGCGTTCGAGCATCGCGAACGCACCCTGCTGCAGGGTCTCATCCGGATTGCCCAGCGCATAGATCAGTGCGCCGCGCATGCCGATTGCGGTCCAGATCACCCCGGTGCCGAAAAACAGCGCGGTCCAGATATCGGTCAGGTGATCGAGCTGCACGATCTGGTTCGTGTTGGCGTCATCACCCTGGTCGAGCCGATTGCGCAGCCGCGCCAGCGTGATGAAGTAGGCCAGCAGCAGGATGGCAAACACCGGGATCGACGAGCCAAGATTGACATGGGCCCAGTCGAGCCAGCCGTTCAGATCGGGCAGGCGGTTGGCCGGGAATGACAGCAGTTCGTAGTGCGCGAGCGTATAAAGCAGCGCGGTGCCGCCGACGAGTGTGCCGGCGGCACCGGCTACCAGACCCTCCAGGAATGTCCTGACTCCATGGGCCATCTGCGATTCACGCTCCATTGTGATATCCGCGATTACTTCGCGGCGCAGGCGGTGCAGGTCGCCTCGAGGACGAGCTCGACTTCCTGGTAGAGCTCGTTCGCGCGGTAGTAACCGTCGTTATCGAGACTGACCTTCAACAGGCCGCGTTCCTTCGCGTTCAGCTCGCGCTCCATGTCCCGGTACACCTTGTCGCGACGCGGGCAGGTGTGCGAGCAGTTATTGAAGTCGCCTTCGAGTGCCATGAACTTCACGTTGAAGTAGCGGTTGTAGTAGCGCTCGGCCTGGCGGCGACTCAGCAGTCCCTGGTCGTTGGACCAGACCAGGAATTCACTGAAGGCGCGTTTGTTTTCCGGTTTCGGATCACCTTCCGCGATCGTCAACAGATCATCGAAGTAGCGATCGAACTCGGCCTCGCAGCCGTTGGCCAGTGACGTCTGCACCTGGTCGATAGCCGCGTTCAGGTTCGTGGTGGTCGGACCGTTACACGGCGGCGGTGTCGTCGCGCACGAGGCCAGTATCACGCCGATGGCGATAACCGTCGCCGGCCCGGCGAGTTGCACAATGGTTTGTCGAATGTTCATGACTAACACTCCTTAGTTCTCGAGCGGGCTGCGATAGGCCTGCTGGATCTGTCCCGGCGGGGGCCCCGCGATCTGGATGTCGCTGCCGGTTTCGCCAAACAGGATCGACTTCACGCCGCCGACGACCTCCATCATTTCGGGCGTGACGATGCCGAAGGACTGATTGAGCTGTTCCATCAGCGTCGCGCGCGCGATTTCCTCACGGGTGCGCGCGATCAGCAGGCTGGTCTCTTCCATATCCAGATAAACGTCGGCGGCCAGCACGGCGAGTGACTGATCGCTCCTGCTGCCGGATGTCGACACGAGCTGGTAGTACTGCTTGAAGCGTTCACTCAGGCGCATGCCGGAGCGGCCGCGCAGTTTCGGCGCCGGCGTGGGCGCACCTTCCGGCCCGTTGCCGAGCAGGGTTTCCTGCAGCATCCACGGTGTCATCTTGTTGCCGAGCTCGCTGCGCAGGCGTTTTTCGAGACTCAGCCGGGTGTTGTTTACCGTGTGTTCCATATCCGGCAGGCGCTCTTCCATGATGCCGAGCATCTCCAGGTAAGTTGCACCCAGCGCCTTGGCCATGCGTTGACAGCCGGGATCATCCTCGGCGCCTTCGCATTTGCTCTCGGTATAGAGCTGCTGCTGCTGGTCGAGTCGGCCGATGACTTCCTGCAGCCCGGTCTCCATTTCCTGCGCGACCGTGCTGGTCAGGCGCAGGTCCTCGATAACTGTGGTGGGGAACAGCCGGATGGTCGGACCGCTGGGCTTGGCAGCCACGGTGGCGCCGAGAGCCGTGCCGGCGGTGAGTAGTGCCGTGATTGCAGTGAGTGCGACGGCACGCATTTGGTCAAGCTTGGGGTTCATATCGCTATCTCCACTACGTGAGCCGAACGGCGTTGCGCGCCGTCATCGTTTACGAATCAGTGTAGTGAGCGAAGCTGAACCGAAGCTGAATAGACCTGAATCACAGGTGTAGCTTTTGTTACATCGGCAAAAAAAGAGATGCCGGGCCCGTCCAAAACCGACCCGGCACCCTGGTACGCACTGACCTAGTGGTTGTAGCCCGAATCCGCGACACGGAAACCAATGCCGTCGAACCAGATGCTGAAGCCATTGCTCTGGTAACGACCCGGGTAATAGCCGCCGAAATAATCGTCGTAGTAACGATAGTCACGGCGTGTATGGCGGTGCCCATGGCGCAGGGCGTGGCGCCGCTGCGCCTGCCAATGGCGGTGCGCTTGTTTATGCGCCCGCCAGTGGCGGCGCGCCTGCTTTTGAGCCCGCTTATGCGCGCGCCAGTGCGCGTGGGCCCGCTGGTGTGTGCGCCAGTGCTTGCGAGCGCGTTTCTGAGCACGCCAGTGGCTATGGCCGTGATCCTGGCGATAGTGCTTGTGATCCAGGTAATGGCTATGGCGCGGCCCATCACGCTTGCCGTCGCGGCGGCGGTCGTCGTGCGCGCTCGCGACGGTGGTCATGCCCAGCGCGAGCGCGACTGTCAGTATCAATGTGCGTTGCATGCGTTTCATGACATCTGCTCCTTACGTTTCCACGAGCCGAAATTCGGCCCACGCATGCAACTAGAACGAGCCGCCTTAATCACTGCTGAACAATGTCGCGGTGCGTCTTAACAGAACCGCGTCGTTCAGCCACGGTTCATGCATGTCTGTCTATCCTGCGCCTGTGAAAAAGGTTGAGCCGGCCGCGAGATACGGACCAGCTCGTGATCGAGGGGCAGTGTGTATTACTAAGGAGAGAACGATGAGACATTGGCAAGTTATCAGCACACTGATCGCCGTCGGCCTGACCGGCCCGGCGTTTGCCGGCTATCTGAACGATGAGATGGTAATTCAGGCGCCAGTGACCCACGTGGAGCCGCTGGTGCGCCTCGTCAATGTGGCCACGCCGCGCGAGGTCTGCTGGGAGGAACCCGTGTACCAGGCTGCGCATCGGCATCGATCCAAAACGCCCGTCGTCGTCGGTGGCATCATCGGCGGCGCCATCGGTCATGCGATCGGTGACAGCCGGCGGTCCAAGAACCTGCTGACGGCGGCGGGCGCGCTCCTCGGCGCGTCGATTGGTCGGGATCATTCGTACCGGCATAGTCCGCCACCGCGCCGTTATGTCACGACGCAACGCGTGTGTGAAATCGAGCAGGTGGTGCACCAGGAAGAGCGCATTGACGGGTATCGAGTGACGTACCGGTATCGCGGCCGTAGTTTTGTGACGCATACCGCAACCCCGCCTGGCGCCACGATTCCGGTTCGTGTGCAGGTGGAGCCGCTCGCCTATAATGATGCGTACCAGCCCGATAACTACTCGGGCCGCAGACCCTACCGCAGTCGACACTACGAGAGCTGATGGTCAACGAGAAACGAGGCGTCGCCGCACGGATTGCACTGATCGCCCTCACCGCCGCCGCGTTTCTCGCCGCAGCCCCGGTGCAGGCCGGTCAGCACAATCGCGGTTCCAACTTCGCGGCGGAGATCTCGCCGGACGGAGCCGCCGCGATCGCGCGCGGTGCCACAGGTGGCCGCGTGCTGAAGGTGGAACGCAAGGGTTCGGTGTATGTCGTGCGCGTGCTGCTTGATGGCGAGCGGGTGCGCAACCTCACCATCGATGCGCGCACGGGACGCCTGCTTAACTGACGGTACGCCGGAGGTCCAAGCCATGCGAGTGCTGGTAGTCGAAGATGAACGCGCGTTGCGCGAACAGCTGGTGAAAACGCTGCAGCGGGCCGGCTATGCGGTGGATGCAACCGACAGCGGTGAAGAGGGCGTGTTCATGGGCAGCGAATACCCCGTCGACGTCGCGGTACTCGACCTCGGCTTGCCTGATCTGGATGGGCTGGAAGTGCTGAGTCGCTGGCGGTCGAATGGTCACAGCTTCCCGGTGCTGGTATTGACCGCCCGGGGTCGCTGGACCGAGAAGGTCGAAGGGCTGGAAACTGGCGCTGACGATTACCTCACCAAGCCCTTTCATATAGAGGAGGTGCTGGCACGCCTGCGGGCGCTGGTGCGTCGTGCCAGTGGCTTCGCCAGCACCACGCTGTCGAACGGACCTATCGAACTCGACATCAGCTCGCAGGAAGTGCGCGTGGGCGAGCGCGACGTCGACCTGACCGCGTACGAATACCGCCTGCTGGAATACCTGATGATGCACCCGGGCGAGGTGATCTCGAAAACGACGTTGTCGGAGCACCTCTACGACGAGGAAACCGACCGCGACAGCAATGTGGTGGAAGTGCTGGTCGGCCGCCTGCGGCGGAAACTCGACCCGGACCGCAGCATTGCCCCGATTGAAACACTGCGCGGGCGCGGCTATCGCATGCGCGCGCCGCCCGCCGACGCGTGACGGCCAAAGGCAAGCGGACCGGCTGGTCCTTGCGGCTGCGGGTGCTGCTGGCCGGCGCCGTCGTGGTGGCGTTGTTTGCCGGGCTGACGGGGCTGGCAATCGAGCGCTCCTTTCGCGGCAGTGTGGAAGAGCTGAGCCGCGAGCGACTGTTGGCGCGCATTTATATGCTGATGAGCGCCGCCGACGTCGACGCGGACGGCATCCTGACCATGCCCTTCGGCCTGCCGGAACCGAAACTGGCGGTGCCGGGTTCGGGTTCCTACGCCGCCATTGCCATGACCGACGGCGAAACGCTGTGGCGTTCGGAATCGAGCCTGGGACTCGAGGTCGCGTATCCCACCGTACAGGACCCCGGCTCCTCCCGACTGATTGAAACCGCGCCGGACGACAGCGACCTGTTGCAGACACTGGCTTACCCGGTGATCTGGGAACTGGACGGCGGCGCGGAAAAGATTTTCATTTTTCAGGCCGCGGAAAGTCGCGCGGCGCTGGATGCCGAGTTCACGGCGTTTCGCAACATCCTGTGGCGCTGGCTCGGTGGCGGCGCAGTCGCGTTGTTGTTGATGCAGGCCGTGGTGCTGATCTGGTCCCTCGCGCCGGTGCGCCGGGTCGCCGAAGAAGTGCGGGAGATCGAAACCGGCTCGCGTGATTCACTCGGCGGAGACTATCCGCAGGAATTGCAGCGCCTGACGACCGGCCTGAACGCGCTGATTGACGGTCGCGAGGCGCGGCTGCAGCGCTACCGCAATACCTTGTCGGATCTCGCGCACAGTCTGAAGACACCGCTGGCAGTTTTGCGTGCGGGTGACGCAGGTGAGGCCGGCTCAGCACAGAACGTGGCGGAACAACTCGACCGCATGGAGCAATCCATCGAATACCATGTGCAACGCGCGGCCATGTCCGGCCGTTCACCGCTGGCGGCACCGATCGAGGTCCGCCCAGCCGCGGTCCGCGTGATCGAATCATTGAAAAAGATCTACCACGACAAACCGCTCGACATCGAGTGCGACATTGCGCCGCACATCGTGTTTGCCGGGGACCCCGGCGATCTCGACGAGCTGCTCGGCAATCTCGGCGACAATGCCTGCAAATGGGGGCGGTCGCTGGTACGCATTTCGGCGCACAATGAACTGGATGCCGAACAGCGTCTCCATCTGATTCTGAGCGTGGAAGACGATGGCCCCGGTATTCCGGACGAGTTGCGCGAAGCGGTGCTAAAGCGCGGAGTGCGCGCGGATTCGCGCCTGCCGGGGCAGGGCATCGGCCTCGGCGTCGTGCGCGAAACGGTCGAGGAACTGTACGGCGGCAGTGTGCAGATCGATGCCGGTGAACTCGGCGGCACCCGCGTCCGCCTCAGCATCTAGTCAATAGCGAGTCGCCAACTCTACGTTCGAGAAGGCGCCCGGGCTGGCGCTCTTCAGCTCGACCTTGCGCTCCAGTGCCGCAATGACGACAGCGAAGAAATCGATGCCGGTAAAGTCCTCCGCGGCATTCAGGCCGCCGGGACTGAACACGTTGATCTCCAGCACCTTGTCGCCAACGATGTCGACCCCGACCAAAAACATACCGTCCCGCACCAGGCGAGGCCGCACGGCGTCCGCAATCCGGCGCATCGCGTCGGTAATCTGTCCCGGACGGGCGACGCCACCGGCACTCAGATTACTGCGCAGATCGCCTTCCTGACACTCGCGGCGCACGGCCGCGATTTTGCCATGCGATTCCATAATTTCTCCGTTCAGGAGAAACAGTCGCGTATCGCCGCTCTCGGCTTCGGGCAGGTATTCCTGCGCCAGTGCGTAGCCGTCTGCGAGGACGGCGTCGATGATCTGGTTGATGTTGCGCCTGTCCTGCTCCTCGACCAGGAATACCCGCGCACCGCCAGAGCCGGCAATGGGTTTCAATACGGCACCTTGCGGTGATTCATGCACGAAAGCGCGGATCTCGTCACGGTTTCGAGTAACAATGGAGCGGGGGCGAATCTCGCTGGGGAACGCGTGCAGGTAGATCTTGTTCACGGCGTGCGCGAGACCATCAGGATCGTTGAAGACCATGACGTTCCGCCCGACACAGAGCCGGCCAAAATTGACACCGGCCAGGCGCGCCCACGGACGCTCAACCAGGTCTTCCGCGGGGTCATTGCGCAGCAGCACCACATCGAAAGCTTCGATCGGGACCCGCTCCACCACGGATGCATCGGATTGCAGGTCACGCAGCAGCGTATGGGGCGACCGATAGTTATGCCTTGGCGGGCGACGCGCGGTCACGTGAAAATCCTCGTTCGGGCCCAACGAGAAGTCACCCACACTGAGGTGATAGGTTTCGTGGCCGCGTGCCAGGGCAACACGCGCCAGGTGCGTTGTCGTGTAGTCCGCCCACTCGGTACGGATGTCATTGACCACAAAAGCGATACGCATGATTTCAGGTACCGATCATGTCCATCACCGTCAAGCCACTGCTCGCTCGCAGCAGCCGCTGTTGAGCCGACGGGTTTTCGAGATAGCGGGGCCGCAGCCGCGGGGCCTCGAGTACCTGCCGCCAGCGCAGCTCCCGGATCACTTCAATCTGATCAAACGAGATCTTGCCAACCAGCAATTCAGTGATCTCGACGCCGGCCGCGAGTTGCTGCAGCAGGCGGCCCAGACCCTTGAGGTAGATGAGATCCTTTGTGAAGCCGCCGGCCCGATGTACGCGCATGGCGATGATGAACGCAGAATGCACATCAAAATCGTATTGCCGTTCGAGCAGGCGAAACGTCTCGATGAAATCGGCCCCGTCGGCGACGGACTCCGCCGCGAGCACCCGGGCGGCCAGCCAGCGCAGGCGCGATGTATTGAGGCCGTCGACCAGGTACTCGGAGAAGACGGCCAGGCCCTCCTGCAGTTCTTCGTAGCCCGCGAGCCCGGCATGTAGCTGCTGAAACGGTTGCACCAGACCATTGTGGTAGGTGAGCAGATGGGTGCCGACCTCGTGATGCAGCGTCGCATCGACGCGCGCGGTATCGACGCTGGCGTCGTAACCAACCAACAGTTTGCCGCGGGACACCATCAGGCCCGGCACCGTGTCGCTTATTTCGACCTCCGCTTCAAACTCGGCATCCTGCTGCTTGTAGTAACCTAGTTCTTCGCGCGCCGACGCAGCGAAGCGCTCTGCGTCCAGGCCTGGTTCCTCGGCCGACGTTTGCATCGAGACCGGCAGTCGTTCCAGCAGCGCTGTGGCCAGCCGGATCAGATCCTCGTCGGGACGCCCATAGATCTGCAGGCTCTCTGGCAGGAATCGTGACGTTTCCCGGTCGCTGAGCATGGTGATCTGACGATCCGTTTCGTCGCGTTTCGTCGCGAACAGATGGTGCAGCGCCGGATCTTCGATATCGTCGATCGGAATTCTGTACAGAGCCGCCTTCAATTCGCTGGGATCCGCGCGCAACGGCCGATAGTGAAACTCCGGCAGGCGCTGATAGGCGCTCGCCTCGAACTTCTGCCAGGCCGCCGGCGTGTTCACTGGTGTGACGTGCAGTAGGAGTTCGTAGCTATCGCAAACCGCGGCCAGGGCCTGATCCGACTCGTGCACCACGGGGGTCATCGCGCGCGTCCCGAGCTCGTGGTAGTGGGCCGGCCGATAGGTCGCGCGGGTATGTGAAAAAGTGAAGAACGCCTGCCGCAGCGCGTGGCCGAGTTGCGCTCGAATCTGTCGCAGGACCTCCGGATAGACCGTGGTGCCCTCCGGGTCACGGTACGTGGGCGCCAGCTCGAGCCCCAGTTCAGTGATGTTGCCACCCGCGAGCTGAGCGTTCGTCAGCAGTGGCTGCATCCCGTCGGGCGCGACCTGTGCTACGTAGTCCACACCGATGTCTGGCTTGCCGCCCGGCCAGTGGGCCACCAGCAGGGCCCGCTCAAGGGTTTCCAGCGTCTCAGCGGGCGCACGATGCGCCGGCGCCACGAGACGGAAACCTGGTGGCAACGTCGTCGTAGTCTCGCTCGGCGCAGGGCGACTACTGGTGCACCAGAGTTCCAGGACGATAGCCGCGCCGTATGCATCTATCAGAGGCCCGGCCAATGCACTGATCAATTGCCCGATCGAACCGGGTTCTCCTGGCGATTCCGGGAGCAAGACATACGAGGCCTGACCGAGCAACAAGCTGTCCGTGCCGGGATCCGGGCGATCACCCGGGTAGCGATAAACGCACAGAAACGGCTGCTGTCGTTCAATGTGAATCCGGCCACCGCCGGGGAGCTTGTCTCTTATCAGCTCGTTTCGCGTCACTCGGGTGCGCAACGACTCGATCAGCTCCGGGTCAATGCTGTGCTCGTTTGTCACTGTGTGGCCAGCGTCTCCAGTACGCCCGGCACCGCGGCTCTGAATAGTTCCAGGAGTGTCTGTACTTGCAGCGAGTCGGCGCGGCCGCTCCATTCGTCCATGAAAAACTTCTTGACCTCGATAGCCAGTACACAACCTGCGTTCGGAAATCGTGTATGCACAAACTCGGCAATATGGCGGCCACGGAAGTTGATGTTTTCACGGACGTCCAGATGCCGACCCAGGAAATCGAAATTCCGCAGATCGTCGATGAAGCCATCGACCAGCTGTTGCCACCGCGGGCGGTCCATGGAACCAGTGCCGACGTTGATTTCGGGGTTCGTCGCCGGGTCGGCAGCCGGCCCGGCTGTGCCTGCGCGACGGTGATTGTAGGAATGCAGATCGAAAACAACGAAGTGCCCGAATCGATCTTCCAGTGTCCTGCAGAGCCGTTCCAATTCTCGATAGAAGGCGGCATGTTCGGCCAGCGAACGCTGAATTAGTTCATCCGGGATGCGTTCTTTCCACACCTGCAGATTCCAGCAGTCGGCTGGCTGGACACAGATCGCTTCGTCGGCCCGGCGGTTGAGGTCGACCTCGAAACGGGACCGGCGCGTCAGCAGTTGAGTATCGAAGGCCAGGGTCCAGTAATCGGTGTAAGGATCCTCCTCGCGGAAGCGGGTGGCCTCGTCGATAGCCAGCCACGGCATTAACTCGGGCCGTATCTCGTGACCGGCATGCACTGCAAGTCCGAGCAGCGGGCCGTCACCTTCGTGAAGATGCCAGAGGATGGGCGGTTCGTGGTGCACTATTTCTGGTTTGTATGGCGATGTCGAAGGTTGCTGCCTTTTACGTCATGCGGACTGGCGTTTCCTGGTGTCGCGCAGGAATTGCAGAAAATCCAGCTGCGGTGACCGTTTGCCGAGGTCGGTCAGTAGCTGACAGACCCGGCCGCGCGCATGGGCCTGCTGCACAAGAAGCTCGTTAAGCAGTTCGTGCTGCGCATTGGTG
>JASJBD010000021.1 GCA_030066665.1 Gammaproteobacteria bacterium | reverse complement strand
ATCTCGCGGTTGCTGTACAGGGAGTGAATCATCAGGTGAAGAAGTTGTTTAACTTCTGCCTGAAATCCGTGGGTCTCGGTGCCACTGGCTGCTGTCATCGCGATCGCCCTTCGTGTTCTGATGGATCACGCGCCCGCACGGGCGCGATCCCGGCGGTCTTTTCCAGCCGGTCTGGGCGAAATGGGGTCGGGCGCCGGGATTTCAACCCGGTCGCGGAGCTACACCGTGAATGATCAGCGCAGGGGCAACACGAACAGCGTGGCCAGCGCCAGCGCTATCGCGAGCATGATGGTCAGGAATCGTCGCTGGTAACGCGACCAGACCATGCGCAGGCCGAAATAGCCGGAGTCGACTTCGTCCAGCCAGCGCAGGATGCATTCCATTGCAACAGTCCGTCAGCGGGCGCGGTTTGACCCGACCACGTAGAGCTTGGGCTTGGGGGAGTCCGATTGATCGATCGGAGCATCTTCCGCGGTCGACGAGCGACCACGAACCCCGGCGAGGGCACGTTCGACCCACGCACGCCGGCGCAAGGTATCCTGGTTCTTGATCAGAGGGGCGCTATGCTTTGTATCCGACATAGTCTTCTTTCTTTGCCAGGTGGCAATACGGTCAAGATCCTGTGAATGGGTAGCCGTGACAGGAACGGCGGCCTGCAATCAATCTTCGGCCTTCCAGTCGCGTCTTACCCGGTCACTCCAGTTCCGATAGCCTTTCCAGGTGTAAAGGGATGGATCCAGCGGCACCCGTCTGCTGCCCGGCGCCTGCACGCGCGTCAGCCAGCGACGATAGGCCTCAAAACCATTGCCCTGACGTGCTTCCGGCGCCAGCCGGTCACTCGCATGGCCCTGGTCAAACGTCGCTCCATTACCGCGACGCTCTCTGTTTCCCCCACCGTTTTCCGGAAATCGGTATCCGAATTTCCCGGTTTTTGACTCACTCATAATCGTTATCTCCGCAATGCGGTAGTCGAGTGGAAGAATACGAAGACGCCCCGTCGGACAACGAGGAACTACATCACAGGCGCCGGGATTTAACCTGTTGATTATGCGAGCTTTGCACCCGCAGCTTTCAGGACAGCAAGCGGTAACAGGGTTCGTAAGTATCAGTGGCGAGTCGCATGCGCCGCTGCGTAACGAAACTGGTCAGCAGATTATCCAGTTCTGACATAACGTGCTGCTCACCACGCATCTCGAACGGTCCGTGTTCTTCGATAGCTTGAATGCCGTGCTCTTTGACATTGCCGGCCACCAGGCCGGAAAACGCCCGTCGTAATTGCACGGCCAGATCGTGGACGTCCTGATTCCGGTGCAATTCGAGACCGGCCATGGTCGCGTGATCCGCTTCGAATGGCGCCTGGAAATCCATATCGACCTGCAGCCGCCAGTTGAAGTAGTAGGCGTCGTTTTGTTGATGTCGAAACGCGCCCACGTGCTCGATACTGTCTTGCACCAATTCTGCCACTCGGGCGGGATCACCTACTTCGATCCGGTATTTACGTCGCGCCTCATCACCCAGCGTCGCACCCACGAAGCGGTCGATAGTCTCGAAATACGGGGCGCTGGACTCGGGGCCGGTCAGGATCAGCGGCACCGGCACATCGCGATTCTCCGGCTTCAGCAAGATGCCGAGCAGAAACAGCAATTCCTCGGCCGTACCTACACCACCAGGGAACACGACGATGGCATGTGCGACGCGCACAAACGCCTCCAGGCGCTTCTCCATGTCCGGCATGATGACCAATTCATTGACGATCGGGTTGGGCGACTCCGCCGCGATGATGCCCGGCTCGGTAATGCCGATATATCGACCGCCGCGAACCCGCTGCTTGGCATGACCGATCGTCGCCCCTTTCATCGGTCCTTTCATGGCGCCCGCGCCGCAACCGGTGCACACATCCAGCTCGCGCAGCCCGAGCTGATAGCCCAGCTCCTTGGTGTAGTCGTACTCGACCCGGCTGATCGCATGGCCGCCCCAGCAGACCACCAGCCGCGGTTCTGCGGGAATCCGCAACACCCGCGCATTCCTCAGGATGTGGAACACCGCATCCGTAATGCCTTCACTATGGCCCAGCGCAAAGTGGCCGGCGGCGACCTTGCTGTTCACGTAGACCACATCGCGCAGCACGGCGAATAGCTGCTCACGAATACCGCGAATCATGCGGCCATCGACGAATGCATCGGACGGTGCGTTTTTGAGCGCGAGCTTCACACCGCGATCCTGCTGCACGATGTTGACCTCAAAATCGGCGTACTGCTCGAGAATCTCGCGCGTGTTGTCGGTGCGGCTACCAACGTTCAGCACCGCGAGCGCACAGCGTCGCAGGATTTCATGCTGGCCGCTGTCCGCGGTAGCACTCAGCAGAGCGTTGACTTCCTGCTGTGACAATACCTCGAGGCTGCCCTCGGGCATGACCTCGATCACTTCATGCATCAGGGCAGGATTTCGATCGGCGTGTTGGCACTGGTCATCAGCCAGATATCGACCATGTCGGAATTGGTTACGGCAATGCAGCCATCGGTCCAGTCCGCCAGCCGATAGTATTCCTCGGTCCGACTCGGTTCGTTCGGCAAACCGTGGATCATGATCTGGCCGCCCGGTGATACGCCGCGTCGCGCGGCCCGGGCGACATCCCGGGAGTTGGGGTAATTCACCAGGATCGAGAGGAAAAAGTCGCTATTGGGATTCCGCTTGGTCAGCAGGTAGCGGCCTTCCGGTGTGCGCGAGTCGCCCTCTTCCTGTTTGTGGCCTCGCGGTGACAGTCCCAGCCAGATGCGCGCTTCTTTCAGCACCTCGTCGCCGCGCATCAGTTGCAGCATCCGCTCACTCTTGTACACCACGACCCGGTCGGCCATGGGAAATTCGGCGGCACTTGGGGAAAGACCGGCCAGCAGCAGAATGAGCGCCGCGGCGGCCTGCAGAAATCGTCCGTTGATCACTGGCAGCCTCATGATTCCGGCTGGCCTGTAGTTAATCCCATTGCCTCGTTGCAATCAAGTCAGTGCGCCTCAATTGGCCTCCGCCAGCGCTGCGCTGTTGTGCGCGGCACGGTCGACCTGCTCAACGCGCGGGAACACCACGGCCAGGCCCGGGCGCACGCGGTCGAGATCGAGATCCGGGTTGTACTGGCGCAGCAGCCACACCGGCACCTCGTAACGCTGTTGGGCCAGCTCCCAGATCGACTCGCCTCGCCTCATGCGATGGACCGTGGTATCGGCCACCCGGTATTGCATGAAAAATGATTCCTGCAACGAGCGGTGATAAGCGATCCGACGCGCCACAAACTCATCCGGCTCGACGCGCGAGAAGTCGAGCCGCAAACGCTGACCAATGACGACTGGCCGCCGGAACGCGTAGCCGTTCAGATCCCGCAGTCGCTGGGTGCGAATTTCCAGCCAATCCGCGTAATGCCCCAGCGTTTCGGCCGCCTGCACTTCGATGCTGCTCTTGGCATCGACGAGGTAGTCGGCCGGGTCAGTCAGCAATTCGATGGCCGTACCGTCGTCGGCAGCATCCGCAACCGCGACTGGTTCATCGACAATGAGTGGCCGGGGCTCAGGTGGCTCGGGTTCGGGCGGCGTAATAGTTACGGGCTCGGGCGCCGCCGCGACCGACTGCTGCGCTTCCACCGCCAGAACCGGCTCGGGCGCCGGTAAGGACTCGGCAGCTGCAAGCACGACCGCGGGATCAATACTGATCGACGGCGGCTGTACTTCGGCACGGCGCAGGCGCAGTTCCTGGCCCGGATAAATGCGGTTACGGTTGCGAATGTCGTTCATCGCCAGCAGCTCGCGCTCCGTCATGCCGGCGCGGGACGCAATAGTGCCCACGGTATCGCCGGCCCGCACGACGTAGACGGCGGTGCCGGGCTCGATTGGTGTCTTGGGTGCGGCGGGTGTTGCTGGCAAATCGCCCGAATAAGGCAACCGCAATACCTGGCCGACCCGGATTTTGTGTCGACTGCGCAAACCGTTCAACGCAACCAGCTCATTCGTGCTGGTGCGATAACGTCGGGCAATCGCGGACAGACTGTCGCCGCGTCGCACGCGGTGATAAAGATCCGGCGTCTGTTCCGCGAAGCGCTGGTGCTCGGGCACCGCTGCCATCAGGTGCTCCGCTGAATCCACCAGACGTTCTTCCGGCAAACGCAGCGGGAAAGCGCGTGGCACGTGTTTCGTGCCGCTCCATACCGGGTCCAGTAGCGCTGGGTTCATGCGGCGAAGCGTACCTTCCGGCAGTCCGAATGCCTCTACGATCGCCGCTGCCGGCATGTAGTCCGGCAGATTGATAACCAGGTCATGCTGGGGTGAATCCTGCTCCAACGGACCGAAATACTGTTCGACGTTTTCCTGCGCCTCGACGGCCGCGAGAAAAGCGACGTAGAAGTTGCGTGAAGCGAATCCGAAGGCGCGCCCCTGGTAATTCCGGATGATTGTCTCGATATCCTCGGTGCCAACGGTTCGCACGGCCCGGCGCATCCCGGCGACACCGTGGTTGTAAGCAGTGATTGCCAGCGGCCAGGATTGCAGAATCGAGTAGTTGTAGCTCAGCAGCTGCGCCGCGGCTCTGCTGGAAATAAATGGATCCCGACGCCCGTCAACGACATGGTCCACCTGCATGAACCGGCGCCCGGTCGAACGGGTGAACTGCCAGAGCCCGGATGCGCCGACATGTGAACGAGCCTTCGGGTTGAAGGACGATTCCACGTGCGGCAGCGCTGCCAATTCAATCGGCACGCCCTCGTCCCGCAACTCGGCCACGATGTAGTCACGCCACCGCCCGGAGCGTATGTAGCCGTCACGAAAGCGGTCGGCAAGACCCTGCTGGAAGCGAATGCGCTTCGCCGCGCGGCGCAATTCGGCATTGCTGACATCCTCGCCCCACAGAGCCAGCACACGCTGCTCGGCCGAAGTCAGTCCGCTGCGCTTGCCACCGGCCAGAGTCGTCAGAATATTGCGATACCGCTTGCGCACGTCGTTGGCAAAACGGCGGCGTTTGGACGCCGACGCGCCGTCGGGGATGTTGACCTTTTCGTAAACGACCCCCAGATGGCGGTCGTCGTGGACGAGCGCCTCGGACGACTGCACGTCCGTGAATACCTGGCGCCAGAAACCGACTTCCGCTTCGAGGCCGGGTGGGCGTGCCAGTCCGTCGCCGGCAAAAGCCATCGGACAGAGGCTAACCAGCACCGCCGCGGCCAGTACCGCAGCAGCGTACAAGCGTGAGCACAATTTGTAACCGACACGAGGCATGTGGCTGCTCGCTGTCTCCTTGTCTGTCAAAGCGACCCGGCGCGATCGGCCGGGGCCAATCCCTTGGCAAGCCGAATTCAGCATAACCGCAGCTGCCGTGGGCCGGCCAAACCGCCTTCACATAATCGAGCGCTGCAATGCGTCATAAGTACCTTTTGCGCAGGTTCGCGGGGCGCTTCTGCGTTCTTCTACCGGGACGGGAAAACTGCTACCGTCGCACAGTAATTTCTTATGCTTTTTTGTACCTTACGTCAGCAACTTCTCAACATAAGCTAACTCTTTCTTTGACCGTGGATCAAGCTGTAATTGGCCGCCGTGTGCTGACCCGGCTCCTCACCTGCGCGCTGGTGCTGGCGCTGGCAGGCTGTGATCCATCGCCGGCGTCGCGCGCCCTGCAGGAACGCCAGTTTGTGCCCCTGACCGAAGCCCCGCCGGCCGACGAGCTGCAAGCTGTCGAGCCGGCACCCGCCAACGCGACCGCGGACGCCGAAGCGCCGGCGCCCGACGCGGCACCGGAGAATCCACCTGCGCCGCCGCAAGTCTCGGACACGGCAACGGCCGACACCGACAGCATTGCCGCCGACGAGCCTGAGCCCGGCACCATTACCGTCCTGAACCGGGAGATACCGCCGGGGACGTCCACCCGCCTGACCTGGTCGCCGAGCGAGGTGTTCGAGGGCATATCCACTACGACACCGGTTCTGGTCGTCAATGGCCGCCAGCCCGGGCCGACGCTCTGCCTGACCGCCGCGATTCATGGCGATGAGCTGAACGGCATCGAGATGGTCCGCCGGGTGCTGCATGAGCTGTCACCCGAAAAACTCCGCGGGGTGGTAATTGGCGTCCCGATCGTCAACCTGCAGGGCTTCCGACGCGGGTCACGTTACCTGCCCGACCGACGGGATTTGAATCGCTATTTCCCGGGCAACCCGGACGGTAGTTCCGCCGCCCGCATCGCATACTCGCTGTTCAATGAAATCATTCGGCAATGCGACTTGCTCGTGGATCTGCATACCGGCTCGTTCTATCGCACCAATCTGCCGCAATTGCGCGCCGACCTGCGCTACCGGCAGGTGCGCGAACTGACGCAGGGTTTCGGCGGCATGGTGGTTCTGCACAGCGAGGGGGCACCCGGCACGCTGCGTCGCGCGGCGACTGACGCGGGCATTCCGGCCGTCACGCTCGAGGCGGGCGAACCGCTGCGCCTGCAATCGAGCAAGGTGAGCGAAGGCGTCGATGGCATTTTTTCCCTGCTCGCCAGCACGAGCATGATTCGGCGGGTCCAGTTACTCGGCCAGCCGGAACCCGTCTTCTATGAATCGACCTGGATTCGCGCGGACCACGGTGGGGTGCTGTTCGGCCTGGTCAGGCTCGGCCAACTGGTGGAGCCGGGCGATGTACTCGGCACGATCACCGATCCGATCACGAACGAGCAGAACCTCCTTTACGCGACGGCGCGCGGGCGCGTGCTCGGCATGGCGGTGAATCAGGTTGTGATGCCCGGGTTTGCCGCGTTCCGCATTGGCATCGAGACGGACGGGCCGCCGACGAATAGCGTGCTGGCAGTGGCCGAATGGGGCCAGACCGACATCAATTCCAACTTCGCGCCGCCCGACGACAGCGGCGCCGGGCAGGAATCGGAGGAGTCCGACGGGGCCGCGGCCCTGGACCCCGAAGAGACATCCTGATTCAGAGCGGCCGGTTTGTCGCCTGCAGAGAAGCGATGCGGTCCTCCAGCGGCGGGTGAGACATCAGCAGCCGGCGCCAGCCACCGGTCCCACCGCCCGAGATGCCAAAAGCCTGCAAGGTTTCGGGCAACCGACTCGGCTGCTGCATGCTGCGCAAGCGATCGAGCGCCGCAATCATGTTGTCGCGGCCAGCCAGTTTCGCACCACCTTCGTCCGCGCGGAACTCGCGCTGGCGGGAGAACCACATGACAATCATGCTGGCGAGAATTCCCAGCACGAGCTGGGCCACTAATGACGAAATGAAGAAACCGGGACCGTAGCCGCGCTCGTTTCTGAGAATTACGCGGTCCACGAAAAACCCGACCAGGCGTGACAGAAAGATCACGAAAGTATTCACGACACCCTGGAGCAGCGTCAGCGTCACCATGTCGCCGTTCGCCACGTGCGCGACTTCATGGCCCAGCACGGCGTCCACTTCGTTGCGACGCGTGTTTTGTAACAGCCCTGTGCTCACCGCGACCAGCGCGCTGTTGCGGCGCGCGCCGGTGGCAAACGCATTGGGTTCCGGCGAGTCGTAAATCGCGACCTCGGGCATGCCGATACCGGCCGCCGCGGCGTGACGCTGGACGGTGCCAACCAGCCAGGCCTCGGCCTCGTTGGACGGTTGCTCGATTGGCTTCGCGCCCGTGGACCATTTCGCGACGGTCTTCGACATGGCCAGCGAAATCAGGGATCCACTGAAACCGATAATGGCCGAAAAAATCAGCAGGCTCGTCAGGTCGATCCCGCCCTGCTCGTTCAGGTAGCTTTCCAGCCCAAGCAGCTGCATTGCCACGGCCAGGACGGCCAGCACTGCTAAATTCGTGCCCAGAAACAGTAAGATTCTCTTCATGCTGCAAAGCCCTCAACTGATAGATTATTCGTATCGTGGCGCCGAACCGATTTTTCAAGGCCCGGTGACACGACCGGGCGCCAGCCGCCCGTAAAGAATGCGCGCCAGCGACAGCAAGCCACTGACGTCGTTCCTCGCACCGCGCTACTGGCCGTTGTTCCTGGGCTTCGGCCTGCTGCGCCTCATCGTGCTTCTACCATACCGCGTATTGGTCTGGCTCAGCTGGGTAATCGGCGGGCTGATGATGCTGGTGCTGCCGGAACGCCGACGAATCGTCGACGTGAATCTGCGCCTGTGTTTACCGGACGAGGATGCCCAAGCACGCCGTCGAATCCGGCGGGCGCATTTCGCGTCGCTTGGCATGAGCATCTTCGATTTTGGGCTGGCAGCCTGGGCCAGCGACCGGCGGCTGGAGCGTCTGGTGAAGATCGAAGGTCTCGAAAACTGCCTGAGGCCCTCGCAGGAGGGTCGCGGCATCATCGTGCTCAGCGGGCACTTCCCGGCCATTGAGGTCACCGGACGGATGGTTGCCAAACACATGGACAACATGGCCGCGGTTTATCGGCCGGGTAAAAACGAGCTGATCAACGAATTGCTGTATCGCGCGCGAGTCAAGGCGGTCCCGACGCAGATTGGCAAGCGCGACATGCGCCAGTTCTACCGGCTGCTGAAACAGGGCGGTGTGCCGATCTGGTATGCGTCTGATCAGGCTTTTTTCGGTAAAGGCGCCACACTCGTGCCATTCTTCGGCGTCCCGGCGATGACCAATACCGCACTGAGCCAGATTGCCAAGGTCGGTGATACGGTCGTCGTGCCGTTCCTGACCGGGCGCCGGCCCGGCGCGCAGGGCTACTTCGCCCGCCTGCTGCCAGCGCTCGAGGATTTCCCTACCGATGATCCCGCCGCCGACGCGCTTCGCGTCCACCATATTCTCGAGGAACACATTCGCGAATTCCCGGAGCAGTACTACTGGGTGCATCGCCGCTTCAAACACCGCCCGCCGGAATACGAGGATCCCTACGCAACCAATTCCCGAGCGGGCTAGCCAGCGTGGTAACCGGCCAACAGCCACTGCCACTCGGCATCGGTGAACACGATGCTGCCGTCCTGGCTGACCTTGCGCAGCGAGCGTAACAGGCGATTGATGTTGTTTTGCGTCCACGCGCCGGGCCCGGGCATCAGCCGGCCGCGATCGAAATCCACGAGATACATGTGCCCGGCGCTGTCGATCTGGATATTGTGCGCGGTCAGGTCAGCGTGAAATACCCGGGCCGCGTGAAACCGCGCCACCAGTTCTCCGATACGTCGCCAGCCGGCCTGATTCAGTGGACCCCGGGCTAATCGAGTGGACAGCGGTTCCACGTCCGGGATACGCACGGTAATCAGGTCGGCCGAGTAGATGAGGCCGCGCATCACGATGCGTCCGGCGACCGGGCGGGGCGACGGCAGGTTCAGTTTGGTCAGACGGGCCAGCAAATCCCACTCACGAAACGGCCGCGACCGCGCGACCCCGAAACGGGGGAACTGATCGTCCAGCCAGCGGCTCATCAGACCACCGCGGTGGTAGTGACGCAGCACCCAGTGCTGCCCGCCATGTTCGATGAATAGCGTACTGCCGCGGCCGCCGGCATAGCCCGGTGCCTGCCCGGCATCTGGCCAGCTGTCCGGTTCGAACAAACGCTCTTCTATATGACTGACCAGGGAATCATCGTATACGATCACGGACTTCCCGATCGTTTCGATCCGCCTGGCCAAGATTCAAATGCCCTTCAATCGCTCGCAGCCGCCCGAATCACTCTGTGTGATCAGGCTGTCGGCGATTGGTGATTGCTGCCACACCTTGCCGGTTATCAGAACGTTCCAGGCACATTGGCCCAACACGGAAATCAACTGGATCATCGGCAAGACGGAACGAGCCTTATTCGAGGGCGTGGACGGTATCGAGTTTATCACCTATGAAAAGTCGGACCCGCGCGGCAGTCGCCGGCAAATTCGCGCACAGCTGAAAGGTCGGCGGTTTCCATTGCTCCTGCACATGCACCCATCCATGCGGGCCAATCTGGTTAGTCGTGCCGTGAAGGCAGACCTGCGGCTCGGACTCGGCGGGCGCGTTAACGACTATCAATGGTTGTTCACCAACGCGCGTACCGCGGAAAAGGATCGCGTCCATGTGATGGATCGGTTTTTCGGCTTCGCCGAATTTTTCGGCCTCGATGAGCGCGACCTGCGCTGGGACATCCCGGTCAGCGACGCGGATCGAGCATTCGCCGACGAGGTCTGCGCGGGCGCTGGCCCGGTCGTCGTGATCAGCCCATGCAGCAATCCACGTTTCCGGAATTTCCGTAACTGGCGGGCAGAAAACTATGCGCAGCTTGCTGCGTGGTTACGCGATACTCATGGGGCGACAATACTTCTGACCGGTGGACCATCGAACATCGAGCGGGAATTCGCAGCGGTCATCGAGCCCGGTGGCGCGCCGGCGGTCATGAACCTGGTCGGCAAGACCAGCCTGAAGCAACTGTTCGCCATTATTCAACGTGCCGATCTCGTCATCTGTCCCGATTCTGGTCCAGCCCACATGGCCACCGCTGCCGGCACCCTGTGCGTAGGCCTTTACGCGAGCACCAACCGTTTCCGGGCCGCGCCCTACTTTTGCCAGGACCTCGTCGTCGACAAATACCCCGAAGCCGTGCGCGCCGAATACGGCAGGTCGGTCGAAGAAATGCGCTGGGGCACGCGGGTGCGAGATCCGGCAGCCATGGACCTCATAGCGCTGGAGGACGTCACTGCCAACGTAAACCTGGCGATGGCCCGCCTCGGCAAGCCCTGATAGCAGGGCAATTGGCCCTGCGCTAGACTGAAATGTCAGCCTGCGGAGATCAGAACAATGCTGGAAATATTCGATCAGAACCGTCTCGCCCAGGCCCGTCCGGATGACGTAGGCGACTTGCTGGAGGCAGGCAATATCGTGCAGTTCGAACCCTGTCCGATCGAGCTCCCGAACGACGCTGAACTCGACACCCTGCGACAGGAATTGCCAAAACAGATCAAGCTGAAGAATGTCAGTTATCACCCGGAAGCCGACAAGGTCAAAGGGCTCGATGAAGATTCGCCGGTCGCGGAACTCGCTTATCGAACGCTGACAGATCATCGCGATCGAGTCACCGCCTTTCTCCATCAGGTCATGCCGACCCTGACGCGTGGCATGCAGGTTGGCACGAGTAGCTTTCGGCCCATGGAAGAGCGGGGCCGAAACCTGAAACCGCATGCGAGTAACGAACTCGTGCATGTCGATGCCGGTGCCTACGGCGCCACGAACGGCAATCGCCTGTTGCGCTTTTTCGTGAACGTGAATCCCAGCGTCGACCGTGTGTGGTGCACCAAGGGTGCGATGCCCGAGTTGCTGGAGCGCTATGGCGCAACGGCCGGCATGACGCGCGCAGAAATCGGCGATCTCGACAAAGGCGTCACTGACCATTTGCGCACGTCGGTCCTGAGCGGCGTTGCGCGGCTGGCGCCGCTGGCCAAGGTGCTGGACAGCAGCCCCTACGACCGGACGATGCGACGCTTTCACAATTTCATGAAAGACACACCGGCTTTCCAGCAGGATCAAACCGGGCACCACGAGTTCCGGTTCGCTCCATTCACAGCCTGGATGGTATTCACGGACATGGTTAGCCACGCCTGCCTGTCCGGCCAGCACGCCCTAATCTATACCGCCATCGTGCCGCTGGAGAACTGTCGGCGGCCGGAACTGGCGCCGATCAACCTGCTTCGAGCGGTGGCCTGACAGCTCGCTCGCGGGTCGTCCTTTCTGCCAGCTTATGTCGCCTGGCGGTAAACGCGCCCCGCTGGCGCGGCACTAACTGAGCAACCGAAGCGCGGACCGCAGCCCGCGCGTGTGCCGCCTGTCGACGAGCGGCCTCCCGTTTACAGTAAACCGACGCTCTGGGGCGGGCACTAAGGAAGCAGACCAGCAGTAATGAACCTGGATGAACTATCCGACGCCGAACTGGTACAACGCTTCAAGTCGGGCGACAGCCTGGCGTTCGATGCGATTGTGCGCCGCTTTCAGGATCGGGTGTTCCGCCTGGCCAGTGTCTGGCTACACGACAGCCAGCATGCCGGGGACGTCAGCCAGGAAGTCTTCCTACGCGCCTTCAAGGGGCTGCGGGGCTTTCGTTTCCGGGCGGCACCGTTCACCTGGTTGTACCGAGTGACGCGCAATGTCTGTAACGAGTTCAATCGTCGTCGGGTACCGGAAGCGCTGGAGCAGGAGCCGATCGACTATGAGAATCTCCCGGACGCGCAGGTGTTCCATCGCGAGACTGCGAGACAGGTGCGGGAACTGGTAGACGTGTTGCCGGAAAGACAGCGGGAAGTTGTTTTATTGCGGATTTTCGAGGAGCTCTCGGTCAAGGAGACAGCCAGGGCGATGGGCTGCCGTGAAGGTACCGTCAAGGCCCTGCTGCACAAGGCCAATCAGAACCTGCGCGGCAAATTGGACAATTCGGGAATGGCGTGATGACTGACGATATTGAACAACTCAAGCAGAATTACCGACGCATCGAGGCGCCGCCCGAGTTACGCGCACGCGTGCGCGCCGGGCTCGCGAAGCAACCGGCGCGGACCCACCGCTGGGTGCCAATTACCGCGACGGCGCTCGCCGCGGTCGCCGTGCTCTTTGTCGCACAGCTCGGCATGCAACAGTCGCCCGCGCCAGACAAGCTGCCGGACAAACCGTCATTGACCGCGCTGGCGCGCCTGATGCAGGACAAGCCGGCGTTGCGCAGTCCCAGTATGTCGCAGCTGAAGAGCGTGAAGGCACCGAAGATGCCGCGCAAGCCGAGTCTGCGGTCCATCGAACCACCGCAATCCAGAATCGAAGGAATTATCGGTCTCGAAGAGGAGAATCCCCATGTGTAAATCGAAAAACACCAGCATCGGCCTGATCGCCGCGCTGCTGCTCGCCGTCACACCCGCGTCACACGCACAGACTCCGGAGAATCTGGAAATGATGCAGGCTTTCCTGCAGATCATGACCGACTACTTCGGCATCATCGAGGCGACTCATGCGATCAATTCCGATCCGGAAAAAGCCGCGATCATGCAGATGCAGAAGATCCAGGAAGTCTACGAAGAACGCGGCGAGAAGGCGCGCGCGGTCGAGATTATTCGTGAAGTGCTGAATGAAACGCGCAATCCAACCATTCGCAATGCCGCGATCATGATGCTGGGCGACAACCTGAAGGAAACCGGCCGCTCCGATCAGGCACTCGAGATCCTGCGGCAGGGTCTGAGCGAGAATATCGCCAACGCCAAATAGCCAACCGTCTTTCAGCCCGGACAAGCAGCGTTTGCATCAGTCCAGCGTGACGTTCACTCGCTGTTCGGGCAGCACCTGCACCTCGTGGCTCTGTCGACCCGCGATTACGGTGTAACTGCCGGGCGGCAATACGATGGGCTCGCCGCCCGCTATGCCCCGCGCAATTGCGATCTGCTCGCTGTCAGTAACGACGAAGGAGGGTCTGACTGAATTCACCAGTGCCGCCGTCAGGTCCGCTTCGCCCGCGGCATCGAAGTACTCGCCGCCACCGAGGTTTGCCCAGCGTGCAAACGTGTCACGCAAGCCTTCGTCATCAATGGCATAACCCACGATACTCACACGCAAATCATGCCCCTGCGCCCGCAAACCGGCGATGGCGGCGGCCGGATCGCCATCGCAGGTTTCCTCGCCGTCGGTCACCAGCACGATGATGCGCTCCCCGGTCACGGTGCGCAGGTCCGCGGCGGTCAATTCCAGTGATTCCGCGATGGGTGTTCTGGCGAGGTTCATCGCATTGATGCCGGCTAGCCTGTCCGCAGCCGCAGCAGACAACGGCGCCAACGGGATTTCCAGGTCTGTACGGCACTTGTCGGCTTCCTGATGGCCGAACACCCGCATGGCGAACGGCGTTCCTTCCGGAATGGTTTCACGCAGCAAGCGGTCGAGCGTACGCTTGGCGATATCGATGCGGCGTTCACCATTCTGTCGCTGCAGCATGCTGCCGGAGGCATCGAGCACGACCTCGACGGCATCGTCGGGCCCCAGTTGTATCGCGCTGCTGGCAACGACGGCGAGCGAGCCGGGCAGTTCGACTGGCGGGGTGACCTCAATGGCACGTGTCGCCAGCACCCGCCTGCCATGGGTCACGTAGCGCAGCTCGAACGCGCCCGGCGTCTCCGGTGCGGCGAGGGCGACGTTGCGCGCGTCATCCGGCACGATATACGCGTACGCGAGATCTTCGTCGGTGCCGGGCACGACCAGCTGGATAGTGTCGCCGTAATTCCCGGGCCCGTCCCAGTTGACTGTGAAGCGGGAACTGCCGACCACAGTAGCCGGGGCCGAGATTTCGGCCGTCACATCCAGCACTGTGACTGTCGTTTCGCCAATGATCTGGTTCGCGGTCCAGTAGGCGATTCGATAGGTCCCCGGTACTTCGGGTGCGCGTAGCTGCAGCACGCCGTCCGGATGATTACCTACGTAGGCATAGCTCGACGCGCGCTTGCCGTCAGGTACCAGCAAATCGACCCGGTCACCCGAGTTGTTCGGGCCTTCCCAGGCAACGTCGAAATGCGCACCGGCCGGAACTTCACCTTCGACGCCAAGAGTTGCTGTGACCCCGCCGACTACGACGGGCGTCGAACCGATATCTTTCTTGCCGGTGAAGTAAGCCACTGTGTAGGAGCCGGGTTCGACCGGCGCACGTAGCTTGACGACGCCGTCGCGCGCGTTGCCGGCATACTGGTAGCTGCCGCGCACTGCATTGCCGGCGGTATCGACAAACTGCAGGTAGTCGCCCTCGTTGTCCGGTCCGTCGAAGCTCACCTCGATCGTGGCATTGGCGTCCACTGTTCCGGGTGCAGTGACGGTTGCGCTGACCGGTTCCACGACGATCGGCATGGTGACCAGGGCCGTGCGGGACGCGCCGTCAAAGTAGCCAAGCTCGTATTCACCAGGCTCCAGCGGCGCCCGCAACGCAACCTTGCCGTCCCGTGCATTGCCGACGTATTGATAGGCGCCCCGGACTGGTTCGCCGGCGGCGTCTACGAATTGCAGATAATCACCGTTTGCTTCGGGCCCATCGAACGCGATCTCGACCTTGGCATTGATGCCGATGCGCGCCGGAGCCTGTAGTGTCGCCGTTTCGGCCACTGCGCCCGGAACGGCACACAGGAAGAACACCGGTAAGACGAGTGGCCAGCGCATAATCAACGCAGCTGGCGTGAAATCTTGGCGAGGACCTCCGCGCGGCGCCGGTTCGGATCGTTTTCAGGCTGGCGTCGCAGCGCCGCGACTTCGTCGACGGTGTAGGGCCGATAATCAGCGGGGAGCTGCGCGGCGCTGAATTCGGTCAGCATCCAGTTCATCAGCCGTGCCGTGTCGGCGTCGTTCAATGGCGATAACGCAACGCCTGGCACCTGGATCAGGAACGCCCGGCCATCCTCGGAATGCATGTAGTACCCGACGAAATCGGTCATCCGCGGCACTTTGCCGGCAAAGCCCTCCCCGCGGGCGAGATGACAACCCTGGCAGTTCAGCGCGTAGTCGACACGTGCGCGCGCGGCATCATCAGTCGCCCATATGGCAGTGCTGAACAGCATGCTCGCGACGGCCAGAAATTGCTTCACTAGTCGAAGGCCTTGCCAATCACCCGTGCGACCGAGCAGTTGTAGGTCTGGTGCTGGGTACCGAGGCACCAGTTGTACTCGTTGTTGAGCTGCGGCCGGTAGATCGGCCGATCCCCCTCATTCCGCGTACACATGCAATGTCCGCAGGCCGACTTGCCGCAGCAATCGTTGTACGAAATGATGTAATTCGTGTTATCGACCGGGTTCAGACAGGTGCCGATCCAGGTGATTGGCGACATTTCGGTGCCCGGTGGACAGCTGCTCGCCGAGCCACCGCAGCAGGAGCACAGGAACCCATCGGTCGCGCAATAGCGCCAGTAATCACAGCTATGCGGGTCACCAGATTCCGGCACCGATCCCTCGTCTTGTGCCCGCGCTACCGGCAACAATGGCAGCGTGGCCGCGCTGCCCGCCACCACGGTCCCGACGCGGGCGAGAAAACTCCGGCGTGAGCTGCGCTGGGCAAGATCGCGGGTTCTGCCCTCAATCAATCGGTCCAACCACTTCATCTATTCGGCTCCGTATACCAGCAGCGGCGTTTCCGCACCGAAATTCGCCACGGTCTTTCTCAGTTCACCAGTGCGTGCGTCATAAACGTCCAGCGCCATTTCAACATTCAGAACCACAAGCAGTGGCGCTTCCCGGTCGCGCGTCAGCGACACACCCAGGCCCGGCATCGCCAGCTCATAACGGTCGACGCGCTGCTGTTGATCGGGATCGAAGACCCAGACCTCCATCCCGGGGTCACGATGCGAGCCTTCGCGGCCTTCAGGATGCGCCAGCATATACACGCGACCATCAGCGTCGGCCGCCGCGGGAGCCAGGCCGCCCGGTCGCCAGCCAGTAGTCTCCTCGTCGATCATCGACCACGCCTCACCGATCACCGGCTGGTCACCGGTGAAGTCCACCGGCTGCAGCTGACCCATGAACGTCGGGAACCAGGCCTTGCCGGCGTGCCAGGCCGCTTTCTCGATCAGCGGATCGACACCGGCATCGAAGAACTGGGCGCTGCGGCTGGTCGAGGCAGGCTGGCCGTCCGCATCCAGCTGCACGGTGTAGAGCGTGCCATCGGCACAGACTGAACTGAAGCCGCGCTCGCCGGTCGGGAACACCGCTGCGCAACCAGGCGTCGGCACTTCGCCACGCAATTCACGCGCCACCGGGTCGACCACGCTGACCGACATCGCCGGCGTGAAGTTATAGAGCAATACCAGGCTCTCGTCGCGCGTCAGCTGCATCGTGAATCGCTGCGGCAGCAGGATGGCCCGAGGAACCTCGAGCACGACCTCGCCAATCGGCGACAGGGTCTGTTTGTCGTAGATCTCCAGCACATCGATCCGCTCGCCGCGAGTGCCGCGCGAGTAGTAAATCGACGCGAAATAGATTTCGGGCCGGGTCGTCGCCTGCGCCATAAAAGCCGCGAACGAATTGTTCATCATGCCCTTGTAGGCGCGCGCCGGATTTTCTTCGTCCAGGTCCAGCACAATAGTCCTGCCGTCCATCACGCGGGAAAAGGACACATCGTGTGCCAGCACCCAGTGCGCCGGCCATTTCTCCGGCAGGGTTTCGATCTTGCCCATCGGTTCAGGCTGCAGCTGCGCCATCGCCGTGCCCATGACGAGCAGGAGCAGGGCCAACAAGAACGGGAGTAACTTTTTCATCACACTCTCAGGCTGCTGCGTTGATAATCTTGATCTGCGTGTAGGCCTCGAGACCTTCCTCACCGAATTCCACACCGAGACCAGAACACTTGATGCCGCCGAACGGCACATGCGGCGCAATATCAGCATGCTTGTTGATGAATACCGTGCCGGCTTCGAGTCGGTTTGCAATGGCCGCGGTCTGCGCGGGGTCCGCGCCCCAGACCGACGCATCCAGCCCGAATTCCGTGCCATTGGCCGCGCGGATCGCGTCTTCAACGTCGGTGTAACGAATAATCGGCAGCACCGGGCCGAACTGCTCCTCGTCCACCAGGCGCGTGCCGTCCTTGATATCGGCGACGAATGTGACCGGATAGAAATAGCCCGGCCCTTCAGCCGCTTCGCCTCCGCACAGAATCCGCGCTCCCTGCTTTTTCGCGTCCTCGACGAGCTCGATGACCTTTTCGTACTGGCGCCCGTTCTGCAGCGGTCCGAGCAGATTGCCTTCGGTCAGTCCATCGCCCATTGGAATATTTTCGTTGAACACAACCAGCGCATCGCAGACGCGATCGTAGATGTCATCGTGCACGTATAGTCGCTTGATCGCGCCGCAGGTCTGACCGGAGTTGATCAGCGAACCCCAGTACAGGCCCTCGACAATCTGTTCAGGATTCACATCCGGCAGGACAATGGCCGGATCGTTCCCGCCCAGCTCCAGCGTGAGCGTCTTCAGCGTATCCGCGGCGCTGGCCATCACCTTCTTGCCGGTTGCGATCGAGCCGGTAAACACCACCTTCGCGATGTCGGGATGCTGGCTCAGCTCGGCGCCCAGCTCGTCGCCGCCTGACACGCAGTTCAGCACGCCTGGCGGCAGCACTGCACTGATCAGCTCGATCATGCGCAAGGTACCTAGCGGGGTAAACGGCGACGGCTTGATGACCACGGTGTTACCGGTGCGAATCGCCGGCACGATGTGCCAGATGGCAATCATCAGCGGCCAGTTCCACGGTGTGATGGAACCGACCACGCCGATCGGTTCGCGATGCATCTCGACGCGCCGGTCGGGACTGTCTTCCAGCACTTTCACCGGCAGACTTTGTTGCCCGGTAAACCCGGCCCAGCCGATACAGCCCTGCAGCTCGAACTCGGCACCCATGCCGCCGAGCGGCTTACCCTGCTCGCGACTGAGCAGCTCAGCCAGCTCGCCAGCATGCTCGGTCAGCACGCCGGCGATTGCGCCGCAGGCTGCGGCGCGGGTGGCGTCATCCGCATGCCGCCATGCCTGAAAGGCGTCCTTTGCGGCGCCGATCGCCTGGGCCAGTTGCGCGCTGCTCGCCTGCGGCGCCAGGCCAACGACATCGCCGGTGGACGGGTTACGGACTTCGGCGTAGCGGTCGGCTTCGACCGACTGACCGCCAATAGTCAAACGATATTTCTCTGCCATCGCTCTTCTCGTGTCAGACGGGCTTAGTCACCCGCATAGAATGCCTGTAAGACTACCGGACTCTCGGGCAGCGTGGAGCCACCATCCACCACGATGGTCTGGCCCGTGATGTAGCCGGCCTCATCCGACGCGAGGAATAGCATAGTATGCGCGATATCCTCGGGATCACCGAGCTTGCCGAGCGGGATGGACTGCGCCATTTCGGCAATCTCGGCCTCGTCGCCCAGCGCCTCCATGGCCGGTGTGCGGATATAGCCGGGTTCGACACCGTTCACGGTGATGTTCTCGCGCGCATATTCCAGCGCCGCGGTGCGAATGAAGCCATTCATACCCGCCTTTGTCGCCGCGTAATGCGCCGTGCCGGGCATCGCCACCGTCGGCCCAGTCACCGACGACGTGAACAACAGCCGCCCGCCGCCCTGCCGGCGGAAGTGCGGCAGCGACGCCTGGGTCAGCCAGAACGCTGCTTTCAGGTTCACGGCCAGCGTCGTATCGAGATCGGCATCGCTCAGCTCATCAATCGTGCGCACCGGGTACACCGCGGCGTTGTGCACCATGATGTCCAACCGGCCATAGCGTTCCACTGTCTGGGCAACCATCGCGTCGACCTGGTCGTGATGGCCGACGTCCGTCTGGATCAGGCAAGCGCGGCCACCAGCGGCCTCGATATCGTCCACAGTTGCCTGGCCGGTTTCTGCGCCGCGCGTCGCCACGACCACCGCCGCGCCGGCTTTGGCGAACACTTTGGCAATGCCTTCGCCAATACCCTGCCCGGCCCCGGTCACGATCGCGACCCTGTCCTGCAAGTTGCCGATCATTGTTTTTCTCCGCGTGTCAGGCGATCAGTTGCCGCGTGTCGCGATATTGCCTGGCCTGGCGCAACACCGGCGGCAGGATCAGCAGACAACTCAATGCGAACAGTCCGGCACCGAACCAGTTTACATTCACGTAGTCGCCCTCGCTGATGACCATCGCCGCCATACCCGGGCCCACGGCCAGGCCGATCATTTGCATGGCCACAGCATAAACGACCACGCGACCGCGCCGGTCGAAACTCGCCATCGCGGCCAGCAGGTACGGATGCACCATGTTCCAGGCGAAGTTGTAAATCACCACGGCCGCGGTGAATATGGCGAACGAGAACTCGCCGATCAGGAAGAACAGCATCGCGGCGCCACCGAGGATGCCAACGGTCAGCGGCATCGCGCGACCATACCGGTTAGCCATGGTTGCCGCCAGCAAAGCGCCGGCGATTCCCGCGAATTGCGACACTGTCAGACCATTCGCGACCTGTTGTTCGGTCAGGCCACCGGAGATACCGATCAGGAACAGGTAGGCCCAGACCACGCCCTGTGCCAGGAAATAGGCCAGCATCGCGAACAGCGCCAGGCCCTTGAATGATGCCGACAGGTCCACCGCATCGGCTTCGATCTGCGCGTGCTCCTCGCCGTTGACCGGCAGGTAACGCACGAACGGCAATCCGATAAGAGGGAACAGCGCGAAAAACCACAGCACCCCGCTCATGCCGGTCAGACCATAGGCCGTCGGCATCAACAGCAGACCGAACGCGCCGTAGGTCAGCACCCACATGATCAGGAACCCGAAGTTACGATCCGGATTGTTGGTCAGCCCGATAGCCGCGAAACTCAGCGACACCAAACCACCGGCACCGAGTCCGGCAATGAAACGCAGAATCGTGAACGCCTGCAATTCGGTGACCAGCGTGCTCAGCGCATTGGCCGCAAACATCACTAGCAACGACAACGCGAACACGACGCGCCAGTTCACGCGATGCGCGAAGAACGTCATTACGATCGTCGTGGCGGCGATACCGAACATTTCGGCCGACGCCACGAAGCCCGCGTCACTGTCACTGAAACCGAGGTATTCCACCAGGCCCTGCACGAACCCGGGCTGCACGATGAAGACTTCGGGGCCGATGACCCCCATCAGGATTGCCGCGGTGATGGATACGCGGGAATTGACGTCCACCGGCGTGGACGGGTCCCCGATGAGACGGTGAAGAATCAGGGACATCAGGTCGGAGAGAAATGACGGGCCCCGGCAAACATCACCGGGACCCGTCGTGTACAGCTAGCTAATCAGACGGCTAATCAGAGGCCGCCACCAAAATTGATGCGGGCACCCAAGCCCCACCAGCGCGGCAACCCGGCATTCGCCTGGTTGAAGCCGAACACGCCCGTGAAGTCGAAGGTGTAGGTCCGGTATTCCTCTTCGAAGGCGTTGTGCACGTAGGCATAGACTTCGAAGCGACCATCATCCTGCG
>JASJBD010000025.1 GCA_030066665.1 Gammaproteobacteria bacterium | reverse complement strand
CAATTGCTGGGGTATCTCGTGACCGATGTCCACGGTCCAGTACAGCGCGCGGGCGAGCAACGGTGCTTCGAAGATGGCGACCTTTTCGTCTGCTGCGATGCTGCGAATGCGAGCCGCCATGTGATCGACACCCTTGGCCAGCACGCGTGGTGCCGACATCTCACCTTCGCTGTATTTCAACGCGACCGCGAAATGGGTCGGATTGGTGATCACGACGTCCGCGCTGGGCACGTCTTCCAGCATGCGCTGGTTCGACAGTTCCTGTTGCAGTGCGCGAATGCGTTGCCGGACTTCCGGACGACCCTCGGTCTCCTTCATCTCGTCCTGCACTTCCTTGCGGGTCATGCGCAGTTCTTTCTGGTGGTTCCAGAGCTGGTAAGGCACGTCGGCAAGCGCGATCACCACCAATGACAGGCTGCAGACGAGCAGCATTGTGGCGACGAGCTGGCCGGAGTCGGCCATCGTCGCGTTCAGCGGCTCGAGGCCGAGGCGGAAAATGGTGTTGCTCGAAAACCAGAGAAACGCGATCGCCACGCCGCCAATCAGGCCAGCCTTGGCAAGGGCTTTCGCAACCTCGACCAGGCCACGCAGTCCAAAGACGCGCTTCAGACCCTTGAACGGATCCAGCTTGCTGAGTTTTGGTTCCAGCGGTTTCGGACTGAACGTCCAACCACCGATTGCGACGCCGCCGGCGACGGCGGCAATGGCAACTGCACCGAGCAGCGGCGCGAACGCGAGCAGTGTTCCCAGGCCGGCCTGGCCAAGCGCCTGAGCCATGCTGCGGGAATCGTTCAGCAGCGCCGGATCGATGCTCAGGCTCTGCTGCATCAGTGCCACGAGGTGCCCACCGAGCGTGGGCTTCATCGCAAAAAACGCAATGGCTGCGCAAACCATCACCGCGGCCATATTCAATTCACGCGACCGCGGCACCTGGCCACGTTCGCGGGCTTCCTGCAGCCGTTTGGGTGTGGCGCGTTCGGTGCGTTCCTGGAATTGCTGCTCGTTTTCGGCCATCGTCAGCCACCCCCGAGCAGACGCGCAACCATCTGCAAGGATGATTCAAATTGTGCATCCCAGATGGGCCCGTGCGTGCGCACGCTGACGACCATCAGGATCATTCCAAGCAGCAACGTGATCGGAAATCCAACTGCGAACAGGTTCAGAGTCGGGGCCGCGCGACTAATCACGCCGAAGGCGACATTGACCATCAGGATGGCGATCACTGCCGGCAAGGCGAGGTGCATTGCGCCGACAAACATCATCGAGGCGAAGCCGACGAGCGCGCGCGCCTGTCCCGGTCCGATCCCTGCCTCACCGAGCGGCAGCAAGGTGTAGCTCTCCGCCAGCAGTGCAATCAGCGCCAGGTGGGCATTCGATGCCAGCAACAGCAGGGTCGCGACGATGATATATAGCCGACCCAACAGCGGCGTGCTGCCCGCCTGCGGATCGACAACCATGGCAAAACTCAGGCCCATGCCCATCGAAACGACCTGACCGGCGAATACAGCCGCTTCGATGGCGAGCTTCAGCACAAAACCAATGGCCAGCCCGATACTGAGTTCTTTCGCGACGGCGAGAAATCCCTGCGGGCTCAACGGCGATATCTCCGGCATCGCCGGAATCGCCGGCAGCATGGCAACCGCAATGACCGCGGCGATCAGAATGCGGAGACGCATCGGCGTGAAGACGGCGCCGAGGATCGGTGCAATGAGCACCACCCCGGAAACACGCAGCAATGCCCACAGCGTTGCCATCAGCAGGTCCGCGATTTGATAGACCGCTATCACTGCGCCGCCTCAGCCGATTATTCCGGGAATGTTCATGAACAGATTCCGGGTGTGGTTGACGATCAGCTGCAACATCCAGGGTCCCGCGACCAGCAGTGAAACCACGAGCGCCAGCAGCTTCGGGATGAAGCTCAGGGTCATTTCGTTGATTTGCGTGGCGGCCTGCAGCACGCCGATGAACACGCCGGTGGCCAGCGCGGTCAGCAATAACGGCGCCGCCAGGAGTGACGCGATGGTCAGGGCGTCGCTGACGACGTTCAGAACGATGTCCGCGGTCATCGCACCCCCCTAGATCGTGAAACTCGCGGCGAGCGTGCCGATGATCAGCCCCCAACCGTCTACCAGCACGAACAACATGATCTTGAAGGGCAGGGAGATGAGCATTGGCGACAGCATCATCATGCCCATTGACATCAGCACGCTGGACACCACGAGGTCGATAATCAGGAACGGAATGAATGTCAGGAACCCGATCTGGAAGGCAGTCTTCAGCTCGCTGGTCAGGAAGCTCGGCAACAGGACCGTGAGAGGAATATCGTCCGCAGTTTCGTAACCGTCGTTCCCGGCCAGCCCCGCGAACAATTCCAGGTCGGGCTCGCGCACCTGGCTGACCATGAAGTTGCGCAACGGTGCCTGCGCGGCGTCGGCAGCCTCGTCCAATTCGATCTGGCCGTCGATATAGGGCTGGATGCCGCTGTCGTAGACTTCGGTCAGGACGGGCCCCATCACGAACAGACTGAGAAACAGGGCCAATCCGATCAGCACCTGGTTGGGCGGTGTCTGCGGCATCCCGATGGCCTGGCGCAGAATTGCCAGCACGATCACGATGCGGGTGAACGAGGTGGCTGCGAGCACCAGTGACGGCAGCAGCGTGAGTGCCGTCATGAGCATCAGGACCTGGATGGAGAGTGACCAGGTCTGACCGCCCGCGGCGTCCTGGGCGATGGCAATTGCGGGTATGCCGGGTTCCCCCGTGGCAAGCGTTGGTACGAGAGTGCCAAGCAGCAGCAACAGCTGGACGCGTGTCCTCATCGGGGTACCTCCAGCGCCTGTGTTGCTTCGAGGTAGTCATCGAATTCTCTGGGCTCGGGTTTCGGCTGTCCCCTGAGCACGTGCAGAGGCCGCATGCCGGAGGCGCTGACGCCGACCAGCACCTGCTCGTTGCCGACTCGCAGCAGCACGACCTTGTCGCGGCCGCCAAGCGAAATGCCGCTGACGACTTCGATCAAACCGGTCTTGAACGCACCGCCATCACGCAGGCGTTTGGCCAGCAAGACGCAGCCGCCCAGGATTGCCAACACTGCGATCAGGCTGAGCAGCATGCGCAGCGTCGGGCCCCAGACATCCGTGGCCGCCGAGCCGATTTCGCCGGTCTGCGCCAAGGCCAGACCCGATTGGCTCAGCAAGACCGGCAATGCCAGGGCGATCAGGATAAAGACCGACTTGCGCACTGGTTTACTCCTGTTCAATCAACGCCTGTCCGGGAGGTGATACGACGTCGACCAGTCGGATGCCGAACTTGTCGTTGACGACAACGATCTCACCGCGCGCGATCAATGCGCCGTTCACCATGACGTCCAGCGGTTCGCCGGCGTTACGATCGAGTTCCACGACGGCGCCCTGGCTCAGTCGCAATAACTTGCCGACACTCATCTCGGTTCGGCCGACCTCGAGTGACAGGGTGACGGGCACGTCGAGAATCACATCCAGATTCGCCTGAACGTTGGCACTGGCATCACCGTCACTTTCCTCGACCTGCTGGAATTCAGCGGCCTGGAATTCTTCCTGACCTTCTTGGCCGGTCGCTTCCGGGTTCTCGGTGTTAGTGGTCTCGTCCATATTTCTCTCCTAGTGCCTTGCGGTCGATGAATCTGCCGACCCGCACGGCGTTGTGGCCCTTTCTGACGCCGAAAGTGCCTTCGATCACCGGCTGATTGCCGGCCATCAAATTCATGGTTGGCGGTAATTCCAGCGGAATCACATCGCCCGGTTCCGCGGTTGCCAGGTCCCGCAGGTCAATCTGGGTTTCAGCCAGCACTGCGCGCAGCACCACCGAAGCATCCTGGACATCCTCACGGAGCCGGTTCCGCCACTTCGCGGTTTCACCCTCGCTGCCGTCGGCCTGGCCCGCATCGCGCAGGAAGCGGATCGGCTCCACCAGCCGCGCTGGCAGGACCGTCTGCAGTAGCATCTCTTTCTCGCCAAATTCAAATTTGAATCCGGCCACGCTGACAGCCTCCGCGCCGGCGGCGACGGAAGCAAAAATCGGGTTGGTCTCGGAGGTGCCGAGTTCGAAAGTCAGATCGATAAACGGACGCCAGGCTTCCCGCATGTTCTCGGAAACCCGATTGACGAACTTCCGCACGAGGCGAACTTCCATTGGCGTGAAGTCGGGGTTTTCGACACAACGGTCGCCACTCCCGTTGCCACCGAAGAACACATCCACCAGCGAGAAAACGAACTCGGGATCCAGGCAAACAACACCCTTGATATTCAGGGGCTGAATATTCAGCACGTTCAGGCTGGTTGGAACGGGCAGTCGGCGAGCGAAGGCACCCCAGCGATGTGTGCGACTCGGCTCAGCGCTGACCTCGACGGAGCGGCGAAAGAACTCGCGGCCCGTCGTCTTCAACAGGCTCACCATACGTTCGCTAATGGATTCCAGTGCGGGCACGCGATCGGCAACGATGCGTTCCCAGTGATCCGGATGGAGGTCCTTCACCTGTCCTTCCGGAGAAGGGGCGTCGTCGTCCCCCGCGGAGACCTCGGCATCTGCCTGACGCAGCGCCTGGCTCTCTTCTTCCGACAGGATGTCGTTCGATTCCATCGCTCGCGACCCTATTGCACGACAAAGGAGGTGAAATAGAGATCCTCGATCGTGGCATCGCCGAATTTGCTGAGGATGGCCTGGACCTCGGTCAGCGCATCCTGGCGAAGTTGCTCTTTGCCATCGCGGCTGGTCAGGTCGGTCAGTGTCTTGCCGCCCATCAGCATCAGCAGGTTGTTACGGATGACCGGCGTATGCGTCGTCACTGCTTCGATTGCGGCTTCTTCGCGTGCCATGACCTCGACTGTGACCTGCAGGAAGCGGATCGCGTTCTGGTCTTCGAAACTCACGACCAGGGCGGGATCCAGCGCGAGGTATTGCGGTGGCCCAAGGTCCTTCTCCGGTTTCGCTGTCTCTTCCGTCAGCGTCGGCGCGCCGCCGCAACCGGGCATCATGTCGGGCAGGATTTTGCACGCCATGATCGGGCCGATCAGTTGGCTCGCGAGCATCAGGATGAACAAACCGACGGCGATGCCGAGGGTCTTGACGATGCCGCCCTTCGCTGGTGCTTCGGTGGCTTGTGCGACTTCGGTGTCTTCAGCTGCCATTTTCTCGATTCCTGGCAATTACCCATGCCTTGTTTAGCAAGAGCCGTGCCAGAAACGAGTGCTGAAGAAACATATTTAGAAACAGAGACTTGGAGAGCCCCATTCGCTGGCTGCCAATTCCCTGACGGGCATCGACCGGCGATAGCCAAATATTTGGCCCGCGGTGACGGTCTGCTGGCGGCTCAGACGCGCAGGTCCAGCAGGTGTCCCGAATGCAGACTGCCCAGGGCCCGCCTGGTGAGCAGGAATTCCTCGCGCGCGCCGCCATGGTCGCGGCTCAGCTTCGCCGGAGTGCCCCGATCGCTGTTTGACTCGCCCGCAGCCTTGTCACCGGAATCCGGTTGCCCGTCGCTGACGTCGGAGCGAATCAGTTGCAATCCCTGGTCGGCAAAGAGTTCGCGCAGCCGTGGCAGGGCTTGCTCGAGTGCCTCCCGGGTCTGGCCATGCTGGGCGCTGAACCAGACCTGTGCCACATCGTCCTCGACCTGGATGCGAACTTCCAGCGGCCCAAGCTGCTCGGGGTGCAGCTGAATACGCGCCGTTTGCAGGCCATTGTGTGTCATCACGCTGAGTCGCTGGTTCAGGCCGGCGGCAAATTCACGGGCGTCCGCCAGGGGCTGCAGCGGGCGCTGGTCGGAAGCCGACGCGAGTTCGGACAGCAGCCCGGAGAATTCACTGCCCAATCTGCTGGTACCGGCCAGCGTGGCCGGGTTCGGCAGATCTGCGACCGGAATGCCGCGCGTGGCCGTCGTATTGCTGCCCGGCTGCGTCAGCATGTCCTTCAATGCGGCGAGTTGTTGCTCCGTCGAGCGCGCATTACCGTCGCCGGATTGCGACTGGGTATCCGTGGCAGTCTGATTTGTCGTCGCCGGCAGCGGTGGTCCGTCATCGACTAGCGGAGTCGTGCTGACGGGTGCTTCCGCGCGGCCGGTTGCCATTGGTGGCGCGACAGTCGTCGCGGCGGTGGCGCGGGTTTCGGCACCTGTCGGCACCGGCATGCCGTCGGAGTCGGGTGTCATGCTGACGGGCATCACGGGCGGGCCAACCGGCTCCGGCTCGGTCGCCGGCGCGGTGTTGTCGGCCGGCGATTCGGTCGGTTGCGTCGCGGTCAGGGGCGGCAAGACCTTGCCGTTCTCCGGCAGGGATTCACCTGCATCTTCCGGCAAGAAGCCGCCGTGCGCGAACAGGTCCAGGTCGACAGGCGGCGCTGCATCAGCGGCTTCTGCCTCGGCCGGCGCTGGTTCGGTCGGTCCTGGCCTGGTCGTGTCGGTGTCATTCGATGACGTCGCGGTCGCTTCTGTGGGGGCCTCGTGATGATCGCTGGCGGGTTGCGATTGCGCCGGCGTTTTTGGCCCCGCTGGATCCTCCAACTGCCTCATTTTATTCGAGAATTCGCTCTCGGCGGGCGGCCGCATTCCAGCATCCGCACGGTCTGGCGACGATGTGGCGACCGGGCCAGAGTCGGCCAGGGCCGCCGGAGCCGGCTGGGTCGCTGGCTGTACGACCGTGCCGGCTATCAGCAACGCGGCGGGATTGTTACTGCTTGCGTCCATCGACTCTCCGTCGGGTTGTCGTTACGCCCGACGCCAGTAATGGAGCAAGATGCATGCCAGAAATCGCGTCAGGTGCCGTGATAGATCTTCTGTCCGACTTCGTCGGTGCGGGCCTGGTCGCGACGTTGCTCTTTCAGATTGGCGGCGTCGGCCAGTCGATCCTGGTATTTCTCCAGCGCGAGCGATTGCGAACGGGCATCGCGCCAGCGATGCAGGTCGTGGTCCAACTGCTCCCGCAGGCCCGCGACCAGGCGCTCCTGCTGTTCAATGCCTGCCCGGATTTTCGCGACGAAACCGCGCCGCATGCGCACCGTATCCACCAGCATGCCCGTACCCGCAGCTGACAGTTCGGCGTACTCATGCAGATACTCACGTAACTGCGCCAGGCGCTGTTCCTCGGCGGCCAGCGTCCGCCGGCGCTCGGCGACGGCGCGCGACGACTCCCGCTCGACGTTGTCTGCCAGGGTGCGAATGGTGCCCAGTTGTGCTGGTTTGCTCATGCGTTGGTTCCTTCCGGTGCATCAGAGTTGGCCGGTTCCGTCGGCGGGGTGCGGACCAGTTCGATCAGTTCATTGACGCTGTCTGCCAGGGTTACCGGTTCATGCTGGGACTGTCGCAGAAACGCTTCGATGCGCGGCCACAAGGCCACCGCGCGATCGAGCTGCGCGTCCGCACCCGAGCGATAAGCGCCCACGGTAATGAGGTCGCGGTGACGCATGTAGTAGGAGTAGATCTCACGAAAGCGCTGTGCTGCCTGCTGCTGCGTCGAACCGGCGACGCGAATCATCGAACGGCTGACCGATGGCTCGACATCGATTGGCGGATAAATGCCTGCCTCGGCAATATTCCTCGATAACATCACGTGCCCGTCGAGCGTGGCCCGGGCCGCGTCGACGATCGGATCGTGTTCGTCGTCGCCTTCGGCGAGCACCGTGTAGAAGGCGGTGATGGAGCCCTGGCCCTGGATACCGGTGCCGGCGCGTTCGACCAGCTGTGGCAACCGGGCAAAGACCGAGGGTGGATAACCTTTGGTTGCCGGCGGTTCACCGATCGCCAGGCCGATTTCGCGCTGGGCCTGGGCGAATCGCGTGAGCGAGTCCATCAGCAACAGGACATCCTTACCCTGGTCGCGAAAGAACTCGGCGATTGCAGTGGCTGTCCAGGCGCCGTGCACACGCATCAGCGGCGAGCAGTCGGCGGGCGTTGCCACAACCACGGCGCGCGCCAGGCCAGCCGTGCCCAGGTTGTCTTCGACGAACTCCTTAACCTCGCGGCCACGTTCCCCGATCAGGCCCACGACGATGACGTCGGCCTGCGTGAATCGCGTCATCATGGCCAACAGGCAACTCTTGCCAACACCGCTGCCGGCAAACAGTCCAAGGCGTTGCCCGCGACCTGCAGTCAGCAGCGCGTTGATGGAGCGCACGCCAACGTCCAGCGGTTCCTGAATGGGCTGGCGGCTCAGCGGATTGATGGCTTTGCCGAGCAGGGACACTTTGTGCTCGCAGAGCAGGGGGCCCCGGCCATCGAGCGGTTCGCCGGCCCCGTCGATGACGCGGCCCAGGAGTTCATCCCCAACCGCGACCTTCGCGACGCTGGGCGTCGGGATGACACGAGCGTTTGGCCTGATTCCCTGCAGGCCCTCGGTGGGCATGAGATAGAGACGATCATCGGCGAACCCCACGACCTCCGCCTCGACTTCGTGGTCGCCACCGGTATCAATCAAACAGCGAGCGCCAAGGGCCGCTTCACAACCGGTGGCTTCGAGAGTCATGCCCGCGACGCGCGCGAGTTTGCCCTCGATGACCAGTGGCGCCCGTCGCACCCGCGCCCGTAAACCGGCGAACCGATCACCCCAGCGGTCGCCGCGGGTCACGGCCAGTTCATAGGCGCGCGCATCAGTCATCGCGGCGTGCTTCCTCGCTATGTTCGTCGCTGCGCTCCTCGCCGCGCTCGTCATCGAGCATGTCAGCGATGACGCGGCCGAGCCGCGTTTCCAGCCGACCATCGATCTGGGATGACGCGGTGACAATCTGACAGCCGCCGCGTTCGATCACCGGGTCCGCCTGAATACGCCATGGCGTGTCAGCGTCCGTTGGGCTCAACAGTTCCCGAATCAGCTGCGCGTCTTCCGGATGCAGGCGTACAACGACATCCTCGGATGCGACCGGTAGCGCACCCAGGCCCGCCCGGATAACGGCAACCAGTTCACCGGGATCCTGGCGCATTTCACGTCTGACGAGCTGCCGCGTTATGGCCTGCACGAGGGCGAGAATTTCCTCTTCGACGCGATGGTCGAGTCGTTCCATCGGTCGGGTCAGCGCGTTCAGCGCCGTTTCCAGCGCGTCCGCGCGGGCCTCTATCTGTTCGCGCGCCGCGGCCCGCCCGGCTGCGTGTCCCTCGGCATAGCCTTGTTGGCGCGCCTGCTCGCGCAGTGCCTCAATCTGTTGCTCCAGGTTGCTCGCAGCGACTTCAGCCTGGTCGGCGACGGGTGGCGCTTCCCAGGTTACCAGCTCGCTGCTGAGCGTTTCGCCGGGGATGACCCGCGGTGGCTTGTTAGACGAAGTCATCGCCGCCTCCGCCGATCATGATCGTGCCATCGTCGGCGAGACGCCGCGTGGTTTGCACGATTTGCTTCTGCGCGTCCTCGACGTCGCTGATGCGCACCGGTCCCTTCGCTTCGAGATCATCACGCAGCAATTCGGCAGCGCGCTTGGACATGTTCTTGAAGATTTTCTCCTGCAGCTCTTCCTCTGCGCCTTTCAGGGCAATGACGAGCACATCGGACGTGATTTCGCGGACCAGCGCCTGGATGCCGCGATCGTCGACATCCATCAGGTTCTCGAACACGAACATGCTGTCCTGGATTTCCTGGCTGAGTGGCGGATCACGCTCGTCGAGCTCGCTGATGATCTTGCCGCCGAGTTCTTTTTCAACGGCGTTCAGGATTTCTGCCGCATTGCGGATGCCGCCCATGGCCGTGACCTTGAAGCCGCCCGATTGCGAGAACCGTTGCTGCATCACCTCGTCGAGTTCTTCAATCGCGCTCTGCGGCACCTCTTCCATCTTCGCGATACGCGTCACGACATCGGTACCCAGGCGGCTCGGCAGTTCACTGATCACCTGGGAGGATTTCTTCGGCTCCAGGCCGGCGAGCACGATGGCAATTACTTGCGGATGTTCGCGGTGAATGATCTCCGCGATTTCCTTGGCTTCCATTAGCTGTAGGGAATCCAGGCCACGCGGTTCGTCGTCGACGATCCGGTCCATCAGGCTGGTGGCGCGCTCTTCGCCGAGCGAACTGGTCAGCAACCGTTTTAGTGACTGCGGCGAACGGCCGACGAGGGGTGCCTCGGATTCGACGCTATCGGTAAAGTTCGCGAGTACGGTGTCGGCCTGCGCGCGCGTTACCTTGCGCATCTGGGCCATCGCCTGGCCGAGTTTCTGGACCTCGGAGACGGCCATGTGCTGCATGATGCCGGCGGCTTCTTCCTCGGATAGCGACATCAAGAAGATTGCGGCGCGTTCCGGGCCGCTCAGGTTCGTCACGTCAGTCATCGCTCTGCACCCAACCTCTTACGATCTGTGCGACGCGCTCCGGATTCCGGTCCGCGTGCTGACGCGCCACGTTGATTTTGTCCTCGAAGGTCAGCGGTGCGCGCTGTTCGACCGGTGGCGCAGCAGCTGTGCCGGCCGCGAGCGGCGCGCCAGCCGGCGCCGCGCCGCCGCTGATCGGTGCATACCCGGCCACCGGCACCGCGGCGCTCTCGCCGGTCAGGCCCTTGCTCAGGCTGCGGATGATGGGCCGGATAATGCCGAGACCCAGGGCGATGAGCAGCAGTGCCCAGAGCCCTTGCCGAATGGCATCCCGAACGAACGGACTGGACAGGAATCCCGGTTCCTCAAGCGGTGGCGGCGCTTCTTCTACCACGAAGCTCACATTGCTGATGCTGATGCTGTCACCGCGGTCCGCGTTGAACCCGACGGCTTCCCGCACCAGTCGCGTGACTTCCTCGATCTCGGTCGTCGACAGTGGTTCGCGAGTCACTTCACCGTCGTCCCCCACAAACTCACGATCATCGACGATGACGGCGACCGACAGGCGTTGAATCAGGCCGACCGGCTGCACCGTCCGGCTCAGCGTGCGGTCGATTTCGAAATTGCGCGTGCTGCGCGTGGACTCGTTCAGTGGGGTACCAGCCGTCGCTTCCTCAGCCGTGTCGCCTGCCGTCTGGGCTGCGGCAACCTCGGTGCCGGATTCCGGCGGCTGATTGCTCAACGCGCCCGGCACGCCTTCCGCCGCGCCGGCACCCATGCGGCGGTCTTCGCTCAGTTGCTCGCTGCGCACGACACTGTTTTGGGGGTCGAACGCCTCGCGCGTTTCCTCGCGCACGGTGAAGTCGAGATCGGCGGAAACTGTGGCGCGGACGCGGCCGGGCCCGAGCATCGGCGTCAGCAGGTTGACGATGCGCTCGACGTAAGATTCCTCGAGGCGACGCGTATATTCGAACTGCCGTGCGCTCAAAGCGATATCGGATGAATCGTCGGGTGAGGTCAGTAAACGACCATGCTGGTCCACCACGGTCACCGCACCGGACTCCATTTCCGGGATGCTGGACGCAACCAGGTGCACGATTGACGTGACCTGGCTTTCCGCGAGCTTCCTGCCGGGAAACAGGTGCACGAGTACGGATGCGCTCGGCTCGCGTTTGTCACGCAGGAAGACCGTGTTCTTTGGCAGCGCCAGGTGCACCCGGGCGTTCTGCACCGGTCGCAGATTGGCAATGGTGCGCGATAGCTCGGTCTCCAGCGCGTGATGATAGCGGGCGTTTTCCATGAACTGGCTGGTCGAGAAACCGGTGTCACCCTCGATGATCTCCAGTCCGAAGCCCGTGCCGCGGGGCAGTCCCTGGCCGGCAAGCTTCAGGCGCGCATCGTGAATGCGATTCCCGGGAACGAGGACGGCGCCGGATTTGCGATCCAGCTGGTACGGAATCTCGCTGGTTGCCAGTACGTTCACGATTTCGCCGGCGTCGCGATCGGAGATATTGCTGTAGAGCATGCTGTAGTTTGGTTCGCGAGCCCAGAACGCGGCGGTCACGCCGATTGAAATCGACACGGCCAGTGCGACCAGCATCAGTAACTGTCGCATGCCCGGTATCCGGTCCAGGACGCTCAATGGTCCCAGTGTGAGTGCGGTGCTATCTGCCATCGCTTAGTCTCCGAAACTGTCTCGGTCGTTGCCCTAGATCGGCATGTTCATGATTTCCTGGTACGCATCCACGAGCTTGTTGCGTACCTCGGCCATGGCCCGAAACGACAGGCTGGCCTTCTGCATCTGCACCATCACCTCTGCCACGCTGACATCGGTTGCGCCCGTCTGAAAGTTGTTGACCATCTCGGTCGCGGCGGCCTGCTGCTCGTTGACCTTTGTGATTGCCTGCTGCATGACCTCGGTGAATTTCGCACCGTCGGTTGCAGCCGGGTCGGGCGCCGGCTGCAGCGCTACGCTCATCTCGCGCATTTGCGCCAGGACTCGATTGATTTCCATGTTGCTCATCGTGCTCTCCACTTGGCGCAGCCGCTCACGCAGCCGCCGTCTCCCGGTGGCCCGGAATGTCAATGCCCGCATCACGCAGGCGGGCAATCTTGTATCGCAGGGTGCGGGGACTGATGCCCAGAATTTCCGCCGCGCGCTTGCGACTGCCGTGGCCCTGATCGAGCGCATCCAGGATCAGCTGACCCTCGATCGACTGCAGGTTTTCCTGCAGACCGGCGTCGCTGCCGGTTGCGTTGCCGTCATCGCGGGGCGGCGCCGCGACCGGTCCACCATCGAAGTGCAGATCGCGGGCGCGAATCTGGTGCCCGCTGTACAGAATCATCGCGCGCTGCACAACGTTCTGCAGTTCCCGCACGTTGCCCGGCCAGCTGTGTCGGAGCAGGGTGGTTACGGCTTCGTCGTTGAGAGTTGGCGCCTGCTGGGTGGGCCCACAGCACTCGCGCACGAAGTGCCGGGCCAGCGGCGTGATGTCCCGCGTCCGCTGACGCAGAGGCGGCAATTCGATCGGGAAGACGCTGAGTCGGTAAAACAGGTCTTCGCGGAACTTGCCGGCCTGCACCTGGCCGCGCAGGTCCCGGTTGGTGGTGGCGAGCAGGCGCACATCGAGGCTGATACTCCGTTTGCCACCGATACGTTCGACTTCCTTCTCCTGGATGACGCGTAACAGTTTCGCCTGCAGGCTCAGGTCCATCTCGCTGATCTCGTCCAGCAGCAGGGTCCCGCCCTGCGCCTGTTCGAATTTCCCGGCCTTGGCTTCATGGGCGCCGGTAAAAGCGCCTTTCTCGTGACCGAACAGCACTGCCTCGAGCATGTTCTCCGGAATTGCCGCGCAGTTAATAGCGACAAAGGGCTTGAGTGCCCGTCCGGAGTGGGTGTGGATGTAGCGGGCAAAAACCTCTTTGCCGGTGCCGCTTTCGCCGGTGAGCAGCACAGTGGAATCGCCCGGCGCGACGCGCCGGGCCAGGTCCAGTAAGTGGCGCATGTTCGGGTCTTCGGTGATCAACGTCTGCTCGCCGCTTTCTTCAGGCAACAGACGCGCCAGCTTGTCGATCAGTACTTGCGCGGAAAACGGTTTGACGAGGTAATCCGTAGCACCCTCGAGCATGGATTTCACCGCATGCTGAATCGTGCCGTAGGCGGTCATCAGCAGCACGGGTAATTGTGGATAGTCGGCGCGCAGTCGCTGCAACAATTCAAAGCCGTCCATCGGCTTCATCTGATAGTCGGTGACGACCGCGGCGACCGGGTTGTCGCGCAAGGCTTCCAGCGCGGCCCGGCCGTCCGTGGCGACGCGCACGTCATAGCCGCCGAGACTCAGTGTTTCCACGAGCGCCTCGCGCAACGCGAGATCGTCTTCGACCAGCAGCACCGGTATGGACGTCACGCCGCGACCTCCGCTTCGACCTGTGCCTCCCGCAGCTGCTCCAGCGGCAGCCGGATCACAAAAGAAGCGCCATCGCGTTTGGTGGAATCGAGCGTGACGTCGCCGCCATGCGCGCGAGCCACGGATCTCACGACGGCAAGCCCAAGGCCGGTACCGTCCGCGCGCGACGTGAAGAAAGGTTCAAAGATCTTGTCCTGAAATTCGCGCGGTACGCCGGGGCCGTTATCGCTGACGCGCAGTTCCAGGGTGTTCCCGCGCCGACGCGCGGTAATTACAACTATTGCCTCGACGCCGGCATGGTGCAGGGCATTGCTGGCGAGGTTGAGAATCGCGCCGGTCAACGCCTCGCGATTGGCGCCGATCACCAGGTCCGCATCGTCGACATCGATGTCGATCGACTGATTGTCCCGCTTGATGCCGGCGACCGCGTCGCGCACTGCGCCCAGCAAATCGCCGAGGCGAACCGGCGTCTCTGCATTGCTGGCGCCACGCGCGAAACGCAGCATGTCCGCGACGAGTTGCTCCAGGTCATGCAGGCAGCGGCCGGCCTTGGCCAACAGCGATTCGCGCTTGTCGACGCTCAAGTCGCCGCGGGCGGCGTTCTCCGTATAGAGCAACGCAGCCGACAGGGGAGTGCGGATCTGGTGGGCCAGGGCGGCAGCCATTTCTCCCAGCGCGGCGAGGCGCTGGTGGCGAGCCACCAATTCCTGAACCTTGTGGTGTTCGGTGACGTCCGTAAACAACAGGACCCGACCGGGACCGGGATCGAGCAGCCGCTGTGCGAGATTTAGGCGGCGGCCATCATGCAGGGCGAGATCACCGGCCTCGCCACTACCGGGATGAAAAGCGCGCTCGCGAACCGATGCCCAGGCAGTGTCCTGCAAGGGTGTCCCGAAGAAGTCCGTGGCGGTCGCGTTCAGTTCCCGCACGACGCCGTTGCCGTCCAGCATGACAACGCCGCCGGGCAGAGCCTCGAGCAGCGCCGCAAGGCGACCAGCGAGTTCCGCATTTTTCTTCGCTTCGTCGGCGCTCTTGCGATTGGCCTGCGCCAGTTCCTGCTGCAGGCGGCTCACCTCTGCCTGCAAACCGGCGTACGAATTCTGCAGCTGGTCCGACACTTCGTTGAAGGCCAGAAAAGCCGCTTCCAGGCTCTCGCGTTGACTGTCTGACTGTTTCTCCACGGGCACGCAATGGTCCTCCTGCGCAGGAGAGAAGCAATTTGCGTGCCAGCACTTAGAGCGTGCTCAACCTATTGATTTTTATAATTCAGATTCTCGGTGGCGTCCTTCGTGTCAAAAATTTGGTACGCCGCCAGCGTCAAAGGTCATTTTTTTGGCATCTGAAAGACACCCGTTTGCGAGTGGACGCCGGTACCCCGTGACAGCGCAACCTGGCGGCGATGCCGGCGAAACACGAGTTTTTCCATGCCGTTGGCGACTGCCGGCACCAGGTTCTCGAAACGCGTCAGCAGCCAGCGCGTGCCATTGCGCTCGGTGGTGCCGACGATGCGGGCGGGCAGGCGGATTGGCAGCGGTAGCATGGGATTGGCATAGATCTGGAGATAGCCTGTGTCACCGCGGGCCAGTCCCTCGCCGGCGGGACCGGCCCATTCGATGCTGGCGGCCCGCAACACCATGGAATGCTCGGTGACTGCCGACTGCCGCTCGGCGATCAGCATGCCGACCAGGCTCAGCAGCACATCGGTCTTGGCTTCCAGGTGCTGTAACTCGTGGCCGGGCTGGCTCGCGTCGCTGGCGACCTCACGAGGTGCCTCTTCAAATACCGCCATGGCTTGCAGCACGCGGTTCGTCTCCTGGTTGACGTGGTCGAGCTCGATCGTGTTATCGAGTTCACCCGCGGTCCAGGTCAGACCGAGGCGCTCATGCAGCGCGACGCCCTCGAAGCCTTCGGCGACATCGTCGTTCAAATCAGGCCTCCTGGGCTGCGCCCCCGGTGTTGAGTCGATAAGCATCCAGGGCTTGTCGACCGCGTTTCAGCTTGCTCGCGGAACCCGCGATGCGATTGCGTTCACCACGCAGCCGCGATTCTGTTGCCTGGTTTCGCTGCAGGATCTGCGACAGCGCTGCCCGCGTGGCTGAATCGAGCCGGCGCTCGTTACCGTCGCCACACAGCTCGACCAGCAATTGCTGACGGCGCGCGTTCACATCACTGGCACCCAGCCAATCGCCGCTGTCGATACAGCGTTCGACCGCATCGGTGAGAGCCAGGATTTCGTCGAGTAATGACATTGCACTCAGGCCGGCTCGGGCGCTTGCTGCGGCAATTGTTCCCAGGCCGAGCGGATTTCGGCGAGCAGACCGGCGACCTCGTCGAGCAGTTCCGGACGGTTTTGCACGTTCGCTTCCGTCAGGCGACGTGTCATGTAGTCGTACAGCGCATTAAGGTTTGCCGCAATCTCGCCGCCCTTGTCCAGATCGAGACTGGTGCGCAGACCGTCAATCAGCGCGACGGCTTTGCAGATGGCTTCTCCTTTGGCAGCAGTTTCACCGCGCTGCATGTGGCCACGCGCGGTCGCAATGCGATCGTGCGCGCCGGCCATCATTTGTTGGATCAGCTGTTGACGATCGGCCGCCGCGGCCGCGCCGTAGGCGCCGACGCTGCGATAGTGTCCCAGTGCTCCGGTATCGCTGTGTTTCATCTTCCCCACTCGCCTGCGCTGTCGTTAGCCGAGTTCTCGTGCCAGGAAGGCACTGGTGTTCTGCAATGACGCCACCAATCGATCCATTGCGTTGAATTGATCCAGCAGCCGTTCGCGCACACGTTCCATGCGTTCATCCAGTCGCGTACGCTGGTCACCCAGGAATTCGAGCTGGTCCTTCAGGCGTGTTTCGCGCGCATCGATTGGCCCGGTGCTGCTCATTACGCCCTCGAGCCGGACTTGGAGCGCGGCGACGATGCCGTCGGCATTGGCGAACAACTCGCCGACGCCGTCGAAACTGGCGGTAATGGATTCCGACAGCTTGGTGTCGTCCAGTTCCAGGTTGCCGCTGGCCTCGGTGGTGATGCCAATGTCGGCCAGGGTGCGGAAACTCGCGCCGGGAATATCGAACGCGTTGCCCAATGCCCGCCGCAGCGAGTCTTTGACACCACGCACGACCGAGTCACCGAGGAGCGGGGCCGCCTCGCCGGTTTCGGCATTGAACGCCGTGACTTCCTTGATGGTGTCGATCAGGCTGTTGTAAGCATTGACGAATGCGCCAACGGCTGCGTTTGCCGCAGTCTGGTCGAAGTCCACGCTCAGGTCGATCAGCTCGCCGGGGTCGGCCTCGAGCAGGTTGATGGTGACGCCTTCGATGGCGCCGGCAACGTCATTGGTCGCACTGCGTACCGTAAACCCGTCGATCCTGACCTCGGCATCGGCAGCGGCTTCGAGCTCCGTCATCGGGTTGCTCGGCGCCGCCGCGTCATAAATCAACTGGTCAAGTCCGCCATCGCCGCCCGTCGCCGCGACTGTAATCGTGTTGAGCGCCCCGGTTTCGGCGGAGCTGAGCACCAGGTGGGCGCCATCGGTCGCATTCACGATCGTGGCCAGTACGCCCGGGTTGTCCAGGGAGTCGTTAATGGCATCCCGAATATCCGCCAGCGTATTCGCGGTCGGGTCAATAATGATGTTGGCTGTTGCGCCGGCGACGGAGATGCTCAGTTGCCCATCGCCGACCGCGGCATCCGCGCTTGCAAACGGGCCCGATGCAATCTTTTGTGCAGTGGCCAGCGCACCCACCTGGACGCTGTAGCGACCGGGCACCGCAGCGGAATCCGCGCTGGCCGTGATAAGCGTGTCATCGCTGACACTGGTAATGCGTTGTTGGAATTTCTCCAGTTCGCTGAGCGCGTCCAGGCTCTCCTCGAAACTGGCCAGCGCACTTTTGAACTTGCCCAGCGCTGACAGTTCTGCATTCGCCCGCGCTTCGCGCAGGTTGAGGCGATTGGAGACCGGCTGCCGCTCGGCGGCGACAAGTTGATCGACGAGCCCCTTGACGTCGAGTCCCGATCCCAGTCCTGTCGCAGTCAGTTCCATATCAACAGATCAAATCCGGTGGTCGCAGTCGCACGCCGGTCTCCGTCCTGGTCGGCCGTACGCGACCGACAGTCGGAATCTCAATACATTGACAGCAAGATGCGTGCCACTAGACGAGCGTATCGATCAGGCGGGGATTGCCCGAGCTGACCGCTGCAGCCATCTTGAGCACTTCGTCACCCGGAATCTGGCGAATGACCTCGCCGGTTTCAGGGTTTGTGACCGTGATGACGGCCCGGCCGCTGGCCTCGTCCATCCTGAATTTCAGGGCCCGCTGCGAGCTGGACAGATAGGACTCGATCTGCGCGATGGCCGCGTTCAGGTCGATTTTTACCGGCTCTGGCGGCGCTTCATTGCCGGACGCCGGCAAGACTTTGCCGCCGGCGGGGGCAGGAGCCTCCCGACGCGCCGGTGTCGCCGCGGCGACCTGCATTCTTGTCGAACTGATGGCGTCCATGTTTCGTCGATCGCAATCCAGGCGTGTCGCCTGTGCTCAAAGCCCGCCCGTAGCAGACGGTGTTGCTCTCGTAGCATTTATCGGCATCGCGGGGAGCCGGCTTTAGCAAGTTTTGACATAGTCCAAGGAACCAGCTCACGGAATTCGCGTGCATCATGCGGCCAAAAAACGGCTGTATCACGAATGCAAAAGAAAACGGCGGCCGGTTTGCACCGACCGCCGTTTGTCAGGTTGCGCCGAATTAACGGAGCAGTCCGAGCACGGTCTGCGGGACGGCGTTGGCCTGCGCCAGGACCGCAACACCTGCCTGCTGCAGGATCTGGGCCTTGGTCAGGTTGGCCGTCTCGGCCGCGAAGTCGGCATCCAGGATGCGGCTACGCGAGGCCTGCAGGTTTTCGGAAACCGTCTGCAGGTTGGCCGTGATGGACTCGAAGCGGCTCTGCACCGCACCCAACTGACTGCGCAGCGATGACACGGTGGTCAGCGATGCGTCGACGCGCTGGATGGCGTTCTCGGCATTGGTGACGTTGAGCACGTCGACCGAGTTCAGCGTGTTGGTGTCGACCGCGATCGACTGCGGACCGGCGCCGAAGCCGAGCAGGTCACCGGCGTCATCGACGACGATATTCTCGGAAGCGCTCAGCGTCACGTCGCCATACAGCGTGCCCGTCTGGCCCAGGCCGGCGCCCGTGGCACCGCCGCCCAGCGTCTGGGCAACCGTGATGTTCCGGCCGTCGGCAGCCGTCAGGGTCACGTCCGTGCCCGTGACAGATGCGGAAACACCCGTGCGCGAAGACTGCAGGTTGATCTGCGCGGCAACTTCGTCAGCCGTCAGGGTTTCACCCGAGCCGGCGACCAGCGTGAAGCCGGTGAAGATGTCTTCGCCGTTGATCACCAGGTCGACCGTGGCGTCCGTCGCACCGTCTTCACCGATGGTCCCGAAGGCGGCCGTCTGCGCGTTGGTGGTCGTGGCGGTCAGCCCCGAGATACCCGCGGCATTGATTGCATTGACCTTGGCGAACGCGCTGTCGGCATCCTGGCCAGCCTGCGTGCCCGCAACCGAAGCACCAACCGCAACGGCGCCGCCGCCACCGACCTCGATCGTGACTGCGCCGTCAGTGAACGCGCCGGCGTTGACCGTGGCCGTACCGGTGGCGATCTGACCGATCTGGTCGGCACGCGTGCCGGTCGTCAGGTTGACCGTGATGGTTTCGCCGACGTTGGCGCCAATCTGGAACTGGGCGGCGCCGAAGCTACCGTCGAGAACCTTCTGGCCATTGAAAGAAGTCTGCGACGCAATCCGGTTGATCTCGTCGATCCGCTGCTGGACTTCCTGGTCCAGGGCGGCGCGATCAGACGCGGAATTCGTGGCGTTGGCGGACTGCACCGCCAGCTCACGAATGCGCTGCAGGTTGTTGGTCAGCTCGTCCAGCGCAGACTCGGCGGTCTGGGCCAGGGAGATGCCGTCATTGGCGTTCCGGACAGCCTGGTTCAGGCCCCGAATCTGGGTCGTGAACCGGTTCGCGATGGCGAGACCCGCAGCGTCATCCTTGGCGCTGTTAATGCGCAGACCGGATGAGAGACGCTCCAGCGAGGTCGCCAGCATGTTGTCCGAACGCGACAGGTTACGCTGAGCATTCAGCGACATCACGTTGGTATTGACGATGCTAGGCATGATAAGTCTCCTTCAATTGACTCATTCGCAGCTCATCGGGTCCCTGTTGCGGGTCTTCCCTAGCGGACATATCCGTAGGGACCTTTCAGGCTCTGCAAGGGTGTTATCGGCTCGTCAAGATCGAACTTGAAGGATTCGCGTGTGACGCGGTTCACGGTCTGCGGCAAGATTCTGCGCCGCGTCGATAACAACGAGACAGCGGCGGCCGCCGATGATTCGAGCCGGGACCGTCGCCCGACATGGATGTCGGGCGCGAGCGTACAGGGACGTATTCACAGCGTGTCCCGGCTCGAATCATCGGCGGCCGCCGCTGTCTCGTTGTTATCGACGCGGCGCAGAATCTTGCCGCAGACCGTGAACCGCGTCAC
>JASJBD010000118.1 GCA_030066665.1 Gammaproteobacteria bacterium | reverse complement strand
AATGAACACCATTAGTGTGAAGAAGCGTCCACCCAGCGTCGTGTTGTTAAGAAAGTTGTTCGCGATGGGCTCGCCAAACAGTGGCAAGGTATCCAGCCATTCCGAGGTCGCCAGGGCGATGTACTGCGCGAGCTGGTCCCAGACGAGCCAGTAGCCGCTGATACCGGCGGCATACAGGAACCATAGCAACGGTACGCCGGTGAACCACGCGAACCAGCGCGTACCGCGCATGCGATCGAGAGAAAACTCGCGCAGCAAATGCAGGATGATGACAATGACCAGCGCATCGGAGGCATAGCGATGCAGGCCGCGCATGACCTGCCCCGCATACCACTGCTCATTCATGATCCATTCAATGGATTCGTAGGCGCGGGTGATGCCGGTGTCGAAAAAGATGTACAGGTAAATGCCGCTGACTGCGACGATCCAGTAGAAGAACCAACCGAGCGCGCCGAGCTGGCGGAACGGGTTCAGCGTCGCCGGAAACGCCAGATCGAAGCCTGCTTCAACACGTTCGAAGACGCGCCGGAACAGCGTCTTCACGGGGCTCATGCGACGCCGCTCGCAGCCATACCAGGCCCGATCAAACCGCGTCCTTCCAGGATCTCACGATGAACGTGCCGACGGCGCCGAGGCACAAGATGCCGACGAAGCCCGCGACGAAGATCGAATAGTCGAACTTGTAGCGGCCGCTGGCCGGATCGTAGACGGTGCAGAACAACAAGACATTATCGAGCCAGCCGTCCAGCAGGCTAGCCTCGGCCGGGGTTTCAAAGACCAGCTCCTTCAACGGTTCTATCAGGGCGGGGGTCTTGAATTTTTGACCATAAACCTGACGATAAACGACGCCATCGCCATTCAGCACCGATGTCTGCGCGAGGTGGTCGAAGCCTTTCGGGGAGGCGAAGAAAATAAAACCGAGATCTTCGGCCAAGGCCGCGACCGTCGCTTCGTCACCGCTCAGGAAATACCAGTCTGGCACCTCGATACGGCGGACCTGGGCATACTGGCGCATCCGGGTGGGATCATCGACTGCGGTGTCAAAACCAACCGTGACCACGGTGAAACTGTCTTCACCCAGCGCCTCGCGGCCGATATCGACGGCGCGCGCAAGGTGTTCGGTAATCATCGGGCAAACGTGGTGGCAGCTGGTGTAGATCATGCTGACGATCGCGGGCCGCCCGCGCAGACTCGCCAGGTTGAACGGCTGCGCGTCGCGGTCCAGAAACGCGTGATCGCCAACTTGCCGACCAATCGCCGCCTGACTGATTGCCAGCGCCTGATCCGGTTCGTAACGCTCCGCAATCGTCTCGGCCTGACCGGCGAATGCCAGGCACAGGCCGAATAGCGGTAACACTCTGGTTAACCGTGGCATTGGCCGCCGCCGTCAGCCCAGCAACAGGGAATCGAAGATGGCGCCGGTGAGCAGCAGGCCGAGCTGCACGATGGACGCCGCAAAGGTCTTCCAGGCCTGCCCGACACTGGGCTTGTAAATCAGCGCATAACTCTCGCGCAGGAAATACAAGCCACCCCCGGCCGCGGCCACCAGGTACAGCCAGCCCATGCCATAGAAGACCGGCACCAGCGACAGCACCACCAGCACCAGCGCATGCCCGAAAATGCTCCACGTGGCCACCGGCTCGCTCACCACCACCGGCAGCATCGGTACCCCGGCACGGGCATAGTCGTCCTTGCAGGCAAAGGCCAAGGCCCAGAAATGCGGCGGCGTCCACAAAAACAGCACCACCGCCAGAAGCAGCGGCGCCGGCGCAAACGTCTCACCCACCGCCGCCGCGCCAGCCAGCACCGCAAAACTGCCCGCCAGCCCGCCAATGACAATATTCAGCCAGGTGCGGGTCTTCAGCCACACCGTATACACCACCCCGTAGGTAAAGGCCCCGAGGAAGATATACAGGGCCGCTTCCACATTGGTGGCCAGCGCCGCCGCGGTCAGCGCCAGCAGGGTGATCAGCCCGAGGCCCACCCACCAGTACCACGAGGCCTGCAGCTTGCCGGTCACAAAGGCCCGCTTGCGGGTGCGCTTCATGCGCGCGTCCAGGTCGCGCTCATACAGCTGGTTAAACGCCCCGGCCGCCGATGAACTCACCAGCACCGCCAGGCTCAGCACCAGCACCCGCCATGGCGCCAGCCCGTCCCCCGGGCTGACCGCGATCCCCGCCAGCGCACAGGCCATGATCAGAAAGCCCAGCCGTACCTTGGCGGCGTGATAGATCAGTTTTAATGTCGCAGCCATTGCTTTCGTTAGTCTGGAAACCGCGCCCGCACCGGTCCTCGACCGATCCGGGCGGACCGGTCTAGCTCATCGGCCAGATTTCGGACAGGTATTTCCAGTTCACGAAATAGTACAGGACAAAGGCGATGAAGAAGATCGCCACCAGCACGGCAGTACCGGGAATCTTGATCGTGTCGGAACTGCCGTAGGATGCCACGGCGCGACCGCTGCCGGCGACCTCGCCGAGCGAGACTTTCTCGTCCGCACCGAGTTTGCGACCAAAGAACACTGACCCGACCACGACGATGACGAACATCAGGCCACCCAGCATCGCGAGAATCGCACTGATGCCGTTCAAGCCCATCATCAGGAACGCGGCCGCCGGGTAGTCGAACGGCAATGACGCATCGGCGAAGCTGATGTCCCAGTGCCGCCGCGACACGCCGAGCGTGCCGGCGCCCATCATGAACAGCGAGTTGCCCGCGACACCGATGCCAAATACATATGGCTGCAGGCGGGCCCAGCCCTTCAGGATCAGTTCTCTCCTGAATATTAGCGGCACCAGCACATACGTAATCGCCATGAACGCGAGCGTCGTGCCGGCGACGACCGTGGCGTGGAAGTGTCCGGGCACATAGAGCGTGTTATGCATGATGAGGTTGATCTGTTCGACGCCCATCACCACGCCGGAAATGCCGCCCAGGAAACCGAACATCAGCAGCGACAGGAACATCCCGGAGAACGCCGGGTTGCCCCACGGCGCCTTGCGCAACCATTCGAACAGGCCGCGGTCATAGCCGTTCTTTCTCTGCGCCGCCTCGATGGAGCCTGGCACCGTCATGCCGTGCACCATGCTGCCCAGCACCGCCAGGTACATCGCGTAACTGGTATTGAAGATCTTCCATTCCGAACTCAGGCCGGGTTCCACCAGCATGTGATGCGCCGAGGCGATCTGCAAAAACAGGATGTACATCAGGAAGGCCATGCGGCTGACTTTTTCAGACAGCGGTTTGGCGCCAAAGACCAGTGCCGCGATTGCGTACCAGATCGCCACATGGGCCGACACGTTGATCTGTTGCGAGGAATGACCCATGCCCCACCAGATCAGCTTGTAGATCACCGGATCGATATCGGGAATCAGTCCGTAAGACCACAGCCAGGTGGGAATCAGGATTATGGCGCCCGAGACGATCGTGAACACGGCGATGATCGCCGCGGTCATGGCGCCGAAGGTCACCAGGGGAATCGACCCTTCGTAGGTCTTCTCGGCTTTCGCCACGACCAGCGTGCCGAAAAAGACAAAACAGCCGATCAGTGCGCCCACCGCGAACAGGATCAGTCCGAGGTAGAAATTCGGCGCCGCCCGCATCGGCACATACGATGTGAACATTACGCTGGAATCGCCCTGCAGGACCGCCACGTTCGTGATCAGGGCCCCGACCACCATCAGCACGAAGCCCGCCCAGGCAAACTTTGGCGCGGCCAGGCGGGAATTCAGCAGCACCGCCGACGCGAAGTACAGCACGGCGATTTCAAAGAAGATGATCCAGACCAGCAGCACGTCCAGGCCGTGGGCCGTCAGCGCGAGATAGAACCAGTCGGCTGGCAGCAGATGTACGGCCGGCCAGCGCGTGAACGCGACGAGGATGCCGAACAGGCCGCCAATGGCCAGAAAGACTATTGCCACGACCGCGTTGGCCTTGATCAGCCGCTCGGCCGCCAGGTCTACCTTCAGGCCGGTGTTGGGGCAGGTCCGGAATTCAGTTGCAGTTGCCATGTCTCCGCTCCCCCTATTCGACGACGTAGATCTTGCCCACCATGTTGTGGTGGCCAAGGCCGCAGTATTCGTTACACACAACGCCATATTCGCCGGCGACGTCCGGCTTGATGGTCATGACCAGGTCGTAGCCCGGGTGCACCTGCACGTTGATGTTGACCGGCTGCAGCGAAAAGCCGTGCTGCCAGTCCAGCGACGACAGGTGCAGGCGATAACTCTGGTCTTTCTCGAGTTCCAGGATTGGCCACCACATCCACAGGCGGGCGATCAGGTACACGTCACTGCCGGGCGGCGGGCGGACGACCGGGAAGCCTTCTTCTTCGCGCACGGTGTATTCGTCGATCATGGCCTGAGCCCTTTCGGCGAAGACCTCGGGCTTGATCCGGTAAGTCTCGTTCGACAGGTTCTGTTCACCCGCGCCGTGCCAGTAAATCATCATGAAAAACATGATGAGTCCCCAGCAGAAGGCAATCAGAATCCAGGTCAATTCGATCTTCGCGATCGGCTCTTTCCACCAGATGCGTTCACTGGGAGGTGTGAGTGCCATATCACTTACTCCTAGTCAGCGATCGGGACCTGGGCAATCTCGATGATTCCCCAGATCAAGTAGGTCAACGCAGGAACCGCGATACCCAGAAACAGCAATAGGAACGGGTTATCTAGCACCCGCTGCATCAATGGAATGGATTCGTCGTCGCCCGACTGCGCGGGGCGAGGATCATCGGCTTCGGCCATTACGCACCTCCCCAACTGCACGTATCCCTACCGGTGACACGTACCACTCCCTGGTGCGCTGGTGATGTTGAGAATTCAACGCAAATAACCCTAGCACCGGCAAAACGCCAGCGCCTATCAGGGTTATCCCGTATAGGCGCGAATGGCGGCGAAGCTGAGCAGCGCGAAAATCAGCAGGATGAAGAAGAAGATCAGGCTGCGGTGCTCGAAGCGCCGTCCGGCCATGCGCTCGGCACGGTCGAGCACGAAGTCGGCGAGCAGGTACAGCATGATCGCGACCAGCGTGAAATAGACGGCTTCCATCGAAAACTCCGGCTCGTGCGTGGCCATTGCATGGTGACAGCTGTAAGCTCTGGCGCCAATTCCTGTGTGCAACGGTCAGCTGGAGATCGAGCGTGCATGATCTCGCCGTCATCCTGGCGTCGCGGGTGCCTATCGTCGCGGTGGAAACGCATGAAGAGGGCCGTTTTCTCGGGCTGCTCGAGGACATGTCGCGCGGCGCTTTTGGCGGCGACACCCGGCCACTGTTTCGCTGGACCGTAACCGATGGTCTGCAGCGCCTCGACCGCGACCTCGGCGTGCAGGCCCACAACGCCGACCCTACCAATGTGCTCAAACACGTTCGCGCCGTCGACGAACCCGGGCTGTACGTGCTGCTGGATTTTCATCCCTACCTGTCGGATCCGGTGCACCAACGCCTGCTGAAAGACATTGCGGTGCAGAGCACGGATGGTCGGCGCACGGTGATACTGGTGGGGCATGACCTGGAATTGCCGCCCGACCTCGAGCGCCTGTCGGCGCGGTTTGAAATGCAGCTGCCGGATGACAACGAGCGGGCCATGCTGGTTGCGCGAGTCGTCGAGAACTGGAACCAGGCCAATCGGGGCAACGCCAACATCGATCAGCAGGCCTTTGACCAGCTGGTCAGCAACCTGGCGGGACTCACACGCGGCGATATCGAACGCCTGGCGCGCGCGGCGGTCCACAATGACGGCGCGCTGACCGCCTGTGATGTGCCGGAAGTCATGCAGGCCAAGTACGAATTGCTGAATCGCGACGGTCTGCTCAGCTTCGAGTATGACCTGGCGCAATTTGCCGATATCGGGGGATTGCGCAAACTAAAGCACTGGCTGGAGCAGCGACGCGCTGTGCTGGCCGATCCTCCCGCCAGTCTCGAGCCGCCCAAGGGCCTGCTATTGATTGGCGTCCAGGGTTGCGGCAAAAGCCTGGCGGCGCGCGCCACGGCCGGCGTTTTGGGTCGGCCGTTGCTGCGACTGGATTTCGGCAGCCTGTACAACAAATACCATGGTGAATCGGAGAAGAACCTGCGCGGCGCCCTGCGCCAGGCTGAATTGATGGCGCCGTGCGTGCTGTGGATCGACGAAATCGAGAAAGGCCTGGCGACCGGCGATGGCGACAGTGGCACGTCGAGGCGGGTTTTGGGCACATTCCTGACCTGGCTGGCCGAACAGGCCGGTAAGGCCTTCGTGGTCGCCACGGCAAATGATATTTCGGCCCTGCCGCCTGAATTGATCCGCAAGGGGCGCTTCGACGAGATCTTTTTTGTCGACCTGCCGGATACGCGTTCACGCGCCGAAATTCTCATAATTCAGCTGAAAAAGCGTGATCTTGAGCCGAAAAGCTTCGATCTTGCCAAACTGGTTCAGGCCAGTGACGGCTTTTCCGGGGCCGAACTGGAGCAGGGGGTCGTGGCCGCGCTCTATACAGCGCACGCGGCCGGGCGCGAACCGGACACGGGCCTGCTGCTGGCCGAATTCATGCGCACCCGGCCCCTGTCGGTGGTCATGGCCGAGAAGGTCCAGGGTTTGCGGGCCTGGGCCGCGAATCGCTGTGTGCCGGCGGATTGACGGGCAGGCTATTCAGTCAGTTCGCTGAAGCGCACGATGTCGGTGCCATTCTCGTCGATGAAATAGAGCAGCTGCTGTTCGGTATCCAGGCGAAACGCGATGGTGCGGCTGAGCGCCCGCAGGAATTGGATCTCCTGATCCATCAGGGCCTCCCCGCAGGCCCGGCGTGTGGTGCCGAGCATGCCAAACTCGATTTCGTAGCCGACGATGCTGACCCCGCCGAAGAAACGATTGCAGCCGGCATTCCCGACCGCCTGGTCCGGCGCCTGGAAACTTAGCGTCGTGCGCGCGTAGTCGAGGACGCCGAGGTTGTCGATGTCTTCTGCGAGCCAGTTCGTGCCCGCCAGATCTGGAGCAGCTGCTGGCTCTGGTGCGGCTGCACAGGCGGCGGCCAGGATGGCGGTGAGGGCGGCACTGGTGAGTTTTTGCATCGAATCATTCTAATGCGCACGCGGGCAGCCGGGCCACGCGGACACTCGATTATTAGAGCCGCCGGGGGTTACAGGCTGATTACAGCGAATTGCGCCCCGCGGTGCGGTTCACACGTCGCGACGCAGCGGCTCGCCGTCCATAGCCACGCTTTTCACCAGTGCGAACAGCTCATTCCCGGGGCGCAAACCGAGTTCGTCCGCCGATGCTCGTGTAATGCGGGCGCGCAGGTGAGCGCCGTTCAGGTCGAGCAGCACTTCAGCGAAGGCGGTGTCGCGATCGATATCGATTTCCAGAACGCGTGCCCGCAGCACATTGCGAATGCTGATGTGCTTCGGTTTCAGCAACGCCAGGGCCACATCGCGGGCGCGGACGCGGAGGCGGATCGCGCTGCCGGGCGCCCGGTCGAGTGCGGGAATCGACAGGCGCTGACCGGCAATGTCGACCTCGGTGAGCTGTAGCTCGGGCGCGTGTGACAGGACCCTCCCGTCCAGCAACACGCCGGACTCTGGCAGACCGGTCAGCGGCGTCAGGTCCAGGCGCTCGAGTACGGCCGGCGTATCGTCCTGCATCAGGATGCGACCATCGGCCATCACGACGGTGCGTACCGCCAGTCGCGCGACCTCATCGAGGGCGTGGGTGACGTACAGAAACGGCATATCGAAAGTCGTGGGTAAAGACTCGATGTAGGGCAGCAGGTCGGCCCGCCGGGTCACGTCCAGCGCGGCCAGCGGTTCGTCCATCAGCACGAGCTGTGGCCGCGCCAGCAAGGTTCGGCCGATCGCCACGCGCTGCCGCTCGCCACCGGACAAGCCCTGGACACGGCGGTCCAGCAGGGGACCGAGATCCAGCGCTTCCACTGTGGTCGGGAAGTCTGCGCCGGGCCGTGCCGCCGGCGCGCGCTTGGCGGCGAAGCGGAGATTGCCGGCCACGGTCAAATGGGGAAACAGGCGCGTGTCCTGGAATACCAGGCCGGCGCCACGCCGATGCGCCGGCACGATGACTTCATCGTCCTGCCAGCAGTGGCCGTCGAACGTCACCCGGCCACGCGCGTCGGGCTCCAGGCCGGCAATCAGTCGCAACAACGTCGTCTTGCCACCGCCGCTGGGTCCGAACAGCGCCGTAATGCCGTGCATGTCGATACGCGCGCGGACCGCCAGCGAGAAATCCTGGCGTTGCAGTTGGACATCGATGTCGAGCTGCGCCACGTCAGATCACCCGCGGCAACGCGCGCCGATTCAGACTGTAGACCAGCAACAGCGCGAGAAAAGAAAACGCGAGCAGTAACGCCGAGAACCGGTGGGCGTCGGCGTAGTTCAGGGTTTCGACCTGTTCGTAAATCGCGATCGAAATCACCTGCGTGCGTCCCGGGATGTTGCCACCGACCATTAGCACGACCCCGAATTCTCCCACCGTATGCGCGAATCCCAGCACGGCGGCGGTGAGATAACCACGCGCGGCCAGCGGGGATGCGACGCTGATGAACCGGTCCAGCGGCCCGGCACCCAGCGTCGCGGCCGCCTCCAGGACGCCGCGGCCCTGCGACGCAAACGCCGTCTGCAGCGGTTGCACGACGAAGGGCAGGGAATACAGCACGGACGCGACGACCAGGCCGCTGAAGGAGAACGTCAGCGAATCACCGGTGACAGCGCGCCAGAACCCACCGATGGGTGCCGCCGGATTCAGCAGAATCAGCAGATAGAAGCCGAGCACCGTCGGCGGCAGGACCAATGGCAGCGCCGTCAACGCTTCGAAGACCGGACCGGCACGCGAGCGCGTGTGGGCCAGCCACCAGGCCAGCGGCGTTCCGACGATCAACAGGATTGCGGTGGTCACGCCAGCGAGGCGCAGCGTCAGCCAGACCGGGCCCGGATCCATGTCAGGGATTGGACCCGTAGCCGAGCGTCGCGAGCCGGTTCTGCACCGGGTCGCTCACGAGGTAGTCGAGAAACGCCCTGGCCGCGCCGTTGTCACGACCGTACTCCAGCAATACTGCGTCCTGGCGGATCGGTTCGTGCCAGGTTGCCGGCACATCCCAGCCACTACCGTAATCCGGTCGCTGGGCGGCGGCGATAAAGCCAAGCTGCGCATTACCGCTGGCCGTCATGGCGAAAGCCTGGGCAATATTTTCGCCACGCACGATCCGATCCTGCAGCGCGTCCCACAAGCCGAGCCGGACCAGGACCGTGCGGGCGGCCTGACCATACGGCGCCAGGTGCGGGTGTGCGATTGCGAGCCGGCCGAACTCGTGGTCGCGCAGTGCGGCCGGTCCGTCGCGTCCGATGCGCTGCGGATCCGCACTCCAGAGCAACAGCGTGCCGGCGGCGTAGGTTACGCGGCTGCCGGCCACCGCCCGCCCGGTGTCTTCCAGTCGCGCCGGTCGCGCCTGGTCCGCGGCAAGGAAAGCATCAAACGGCGCGCCATTGATGATTTGCGCATAGAGCTTCCCCGTCGATCCAATGCTGAATTCGATCCGGTGGCCAGTCGTCTGCTGCAACTCATTGGCTACCCGCTG
>JASJBD010000117.1 GCA_030066665.1 Gammaproteobacteria bacterium | reverse complement strand
ATCGTAATCAGTTTCGGAAACAGCCAGATATCCGAATACCAGAACGGACGAATTTTGGCTGCTTTCTTCATGACACTACCTTCCGCGACGCGCGCCCGGCCTCGGCCCGCAGGACCGGCACGCGCGTCGCGGAAGGTAGTGTCATGAAGAAAGCAGCCAAAATTCGTCCGTTCTGGTATTCGGATATCTGGCTGTTTCCGAAACTGATTACGATCATCACCACGCTCGATGAGCAGGGCCGCGTCAATGCCGCACCGTATTCGCACATCATGCAATACGATGTCATGGCGAAGAATCCGCGGATGATCGTTGGCTTTCGGCAGGATTCTCACACCTTCAAGAATATCTGCGCGACCGGCGAATTCGTCGTGAACTGCCCCTCGGCGGACCACCTCGACGACATGATGGAAACGGCACGTTTTTATCCGGAGGGTGTCAACGAACTGGAACACACCGGACTGACAGCCATCCCGTCACTGAAAGTCAAACCGCCAACGATCAAGGAGTGCCCGCAGATTGCCGAATGCACGGTGGACGAAATCATCCGGCTACCAAAGAGCAGTGGCATCGTCATTGGCAACATTGAAGCTCTGGTCTTTGACGAAGAACTGATCGACATGCCGCGCGAGGCACGCATCCGCAAGATGAACCTGCCGATCGGCCTCGGCGACGAGAGCCGGATGGACTATTTTCACGCGGTGAATTACGCAATCACTCAGCATCGGCTGGGAGAAACGCCGGACGGCTTCAAGGGCGGCGAGGTCAAGCTGGGCATGACCTGGAGCGACGATGCCCTGAAGACGCTCATGACGATTCCACCTGGGGTACGCCAGATGGTCACCGAACAGACCGAACAGTTCGCGCAGGAACACAACGACGACAAGGTCACGCTGGGCCGTTTTCAGCAACTCGCGGAAGAGGCCGGCATGGGCGCCGACTTCTTCGATCGCTTCCGGGAGAAGAAGGCCGGCTGACCGTGAGCATTCCTCATTCGCATTCAGCTGATATTCGAGCCTGATTCCGCCGACGAGTTTCTCCGCCTCGGCCGCCTGGCCGAAGAACTCGGCTTCGATGCCGTGTGGACAGCGAACCACTTGTCCGCCCGCGATCCCTTTCTCGCCTTTTCCGTGCTGGCACGCGAGTCGACCACGCTTCGTATGGGCCCGATCGCCGTGAGCCCGTTCGAGCTGCACCCGCTGAAAATAGCCAATTCGCTGCTGACCCTGAACGAGTTTGCCGGCGGTCGGGCGAGTATCGTTGTCGGTGGCGGTGGCGGCACGCTCATTGCGATGAATCTGAAATCGGGCCGCTATGTCATGCACCCGAAAATGGTTCGCGGTGTGCGCGAATGCGTCGATTTTCTGCGCGGTGCCTGCAGCGGCGACACGCTGAACTTCGATGGTGAGCTGTTCCAGGTCGAGGGCTATCAACCCGGGTGGGCCACCCAATCACCGCCGCTGATCTACGTCGGCGCCACCAAACCACAAATGCTGCGCATGGCCGCGCGCGTTGCGGACGGCGTGATGTTCAGCGACCTGACGCTGGGGCGGCTGGATGAAACCCTGGCGACGCTCACGGCGGCTCTCAACGACGCGGGTCGCGCTGCCGGATTCCACATCAACAATCTGTTTGCCTGGCATGTGAAGCGCGATCGCGAAGTCGCAGCGGCGGAAGCTCGCCGAAAGCTATGGGTGCGCGGCATGATCGAACGCTGGTACATCGAACCCTTCCTGGAACCCGACGAAGTCACCTTCGTGGAAAAGCACATGGACGGCATCATCCGGGCCTATCGCACCGACACGCCGGACATCGGCGATATACCGCCGGCCCTGCTCGACAAACTGGTCGACGAACTGACGTTTTGCGGCGATTACCGTGACATCGACCGGCTCATGCAACGCTGCCAGCAATTCAAGGATGCGGGCATTACGGAGATGGCCATGCGCCTCTACGACGATCCGGAGGATTCGATCCGGCTGATTCATGATGTGATCGGCCCCGAGCTGACTTAGGCCCGCCGCAACGATTGACTGCGTCTCTGTCAGCGGCCGGAATAGGCCGCAATGTTGCGAGTCCAGGCCACCGCGTTCGCCGGCAGTGGGAAGCGGGGTCGTGGCAAGCCGAGGTAGGTTTGCTCTTTGGCCAGGTGGTGCGCAGTCACCAGATCCGGTGCGTCACCCTGCTCCACCCAGCGCTCCAGGTAGCCCAGCCAGTCGACCGTGTCGGCCCCGGGGCCACGGCGACAATGCGCGACACCCGGCATCATGAAAAGCCGCGCAAATTCCCGCGCCGATTCCCGCCCGCCCATGGTGCGCTGCACGGTCTCGAAGTAGTCAATGATGTTCAGCGGCGTGACTTCCACGTCGTCCCAACCCTGGTAGATGATCAGCTTGCCGCCCCGCTCCCGGAAACGACGCAGATCGGGATTCCTGGCGGAGTACAGCGTCTCCATCAACGCGAGGCGTGGCGGATCGCGATCGAAGTCGAACTCGGCGGCCGAGTGACCCGGTCCGGGATCGCGGAAAAAGATCAATGCCTGGTAGAGCTGCTTGATCGGTCCATCAGGATGGAATACCGCCGGACCATCGCGACCCACGAAATACGGCACCCACTCGTATTCGGATCCGGGCATCAGGCCGCCGGGCACAAGCCGCCGCCCGGTCGAGGTGCGCGCGCCTTCGTAAAGATAATCGAGGACCTGCAATTCGGCCGCGCTGAAACAATCGACGCGCAATTCGCTCGTGCCACAGTCGTTCAGGGCCCGGCGCCACCGACACCGGCGGGGATCGTCGATGATGCCGTCGCGACGCCCGTCGATATCATCGCAAGCTGCGAGTATCTGCGCACGCACTGCATCGACACGCGCGGGTGTCAGGATTGCGCGGCCCTGTGCGTCGAGGTTGGCCCGGCCACTCCAGATCAGGTGCAGCGCCGCCGTCCCGGTCTCGTCGAGCACCGGCGCGCCGGCGATGATGCCGTCGAAGTCCTCGGGGAAGCGTTGTGCTTCCACCAGGCCCTGGCGACCGCCGGTCGAACATCCACGAAAGTAGCTCCGGGATGCGGCCCGACCGTAAAACGCTTCGACCAATACCTTGGCCGCGACCGTGACGACATGCGTCGCCCGATAGGCAAAATCGATCTCGGCCGGCAGGTTGTCAAGCGCCCACAACGATTGAAAGGCCGGACCCTGATGCCCCATGTCCGTCGCCACCACCGCGTAGCCACGCGCCAGCGCATCGTCACAGGCCGCACTCGAAATCGCGCCGCATAAGCCGCCGCAGCCCTGCATCAGCAATTTGCCATTCCAATCGGCCGTGGGCAGCCGCAATTCGAACCCGACCTGCGGCGCGACATAGCCCTGCACCCGGCAATGGGCCGGCAGGCCGCCGTCGACTTCGATCGACGCCGCGGCAGTCAGGTTCGTGGGCGCGTCCGGTAGTTCCAACAGTCCGTCAACTGCCAGGAGCGCTTCGCAATCGGCGGACCAGACTGGCGCGGCCAGGAATACGCCAATCAGCGGCAGCCAGCGCATCATTCGTGACGCAGCCTGACGACTTCTTCGGTCAGCACCTTGAGGACTCGCTGCAACACTGCGTCGCGCTCCCGCGCGCGAGCGACCTGTGCCTCCGTGTCGGGCACGTAGGTGTCGATGTCCTCCGGGGCCCAGAGCCCGTGCGCCTGCGCCAGGCGTTCCTGCGCGTCGAGCCGCTCACGCAGCACGCAGATTTCGCCGAGCAGACTCATGATCATGGCAAGCAGCTTGTCGTTGACCGGATCATCGAAAAACGCCGGGCGACCGTTCCGGACGTAGGCGACGTGATCCTGTTGATCTGTCATGTCATCACCCCGGTTTGACTGCCGACATCACGAACCAGTTACTGAGATCCAGCTTTCCCTGCCCGACCGGCAGAAAGGTCGCCGGATCGGCATCCCGGCGACCATCCGCCAGCGTCCGCTGAAAACCCTGCGCCGCCTGCGCAAAACCTGCTGCGTCCGCAGCGGCCACCCAATCGTAGCTCGTCAGCGCGTTCCAGAATGGCTCCTGATTGTGAAAGCCCTCGTACGAGCTGCGCAGGTATTCCCAGGGACTCATCACTTCAATGCGTGCTGGTACTTCCACATGAGCCGTAATGCCGCCGGGTCGTAACAGCCGAAAGCATTCGCCCAATACTTTCGGAAAGGCGGCATAAGAGGTCTCGTGAAACAATGCGTGCGACACAATCAGGTCGAAGTATCCGGCGTCGAAGTCCGGGACCTCGGCGTTCTGCTGCGAAAAGTGAATGGCCAGTCCGCGTTCCTCGGCCATACCGTGGCCAAAGCGCAGCGCGGGGGCGGATGTGTCAATGGCATGGATCTCCGCGTCCGGGAATTGCTCGCAGTAAGCCGCCGTGCTGGCGCCGCAGAGACAGCCGAGATCGAGAATCCGCTGTGGCGTGAAATCCGGGAAGCGCCCCAGGATGTGGCCGATCAGCGTCTGTCCTCGATAATCGTGCCTGGCGCCAGTCTGCTCCAGCAAATAGACCTCGGCGGACAACGCGTAAACGGCACCCTGGCGCACGTCGTTTGGCCGTGTTTCCGTGTGATAGCCGCCAGGAAACGAATGGTTGTCGACCGCGGACTGATAAGTCGGCAGTTGCAACGCCGGATCGAGCCTGAGGCTGCCGCGGTCCGCAGGTCCCGGCCGGCAGGTTTCGACCAGGTCATCGAGTTGCCGCTCGACCACTTCACCGCAATAGCGCCATAACAGGTCCTGCCAGATTTGCATCATCGCCAGCCAGTACTGATGCAGCGGCTCGGCTTCGATCCGGCGACGTAGCTGGCTACGACTGGCATCGGTATTGATTTCCGTATCGATGAAATCGGTATCGACCACACGCTCGCAGGTGAGCCGGCTGCCCTCGGCAAGTGTGGTCTGGACGTACCGATTCAGTGCCAGCGCGAACAACTGCCGGGAACGCTCGTCGTGCTGCAAGTCGATCATCTGCCAGGCTCGGTCTTTGCGGGCGTCAGCCAGCATGTTAGGGCCGCCGCCGAAAAGCAGTCAAATATTATTATACTATGTATGTTATATTTATAATCCTATGACGATGCCTCATCGCGCCGCGGAACTGCACATCCACGCGCCGCCGAGCAACCTGGGCTGGGGCCTGAGATTCGGCTGGGGCATCGGCTCACTGGGCGGCACGACCCTGATCAACGGGGTCACGTTTCTGGCGCTCTTCTATCTCAGTAATGTCATCGGCATGGAGCCCGCGCTGGCTGGCAGCCTGCTGTTCGGCGCCAAGCTGTTTGATATCGCGACCGATCCGCTGATGGGGATCATCAGCGACCGAACTGATACGCGATGGGGCCGCCGCCGGCCGTGGCTGCTGATGGCAGCGTTGATCAGCAGTGCCGCATTCGTCATGTTGTTCAGTGCGCCGGATCTGTCCCGAACCGGTTTGATCATCTACGCCACCCTCGCGCTGCTGCTGTACGCGACGGGCTACACCATGTTCAACATCCCCTATCTCGCCATGCCGGCGGAGATGACCCGTGACTATCACGAACGCTCTCGCCTGATGTCGGTCCGTGTGGTGTTCGCGTCGCTGGGCATTCTGGCCGGCGGCTCCCTCGGGCCGTTTCTTGTCACAGAGTTCGGGGACGGACGCGTTGGCTATATGCAGATGTCCTGGGTTCTCGGCGCGATTATCGGCGTCAGCATGGTCGCCGCGTTCATCGGCACTCGGCGGGCCGCGCAGACCACGCGCTCGCCGACCAGCCTGTCACCGGGCACGCAGTGGCGCCTGGCATTGGGTAATCGACCATTTGTTGCCCTGATCCTGTCCAAATTGCTGCATATGACCGGCGTATCGATATCGATCAGCTCCTTGTTGTTCCTCGTCGTGCTGGTGCTGGAGCGACCGACCGCATCACTGGGCTTGTTTGGCCTGGCGTCGACAGCAGGAACGCTGTTGTCCATGCCGGCCTGGCTCGCAGTCAGCAGGCGCCTTGGCAAACGCAATTGTTACTGGATCGCGGTAGCGGTCTATTTGCCGGTCCTGCTGAGTTGGCTCGTTGCGAGTCCCACGGAAGCGGACACCATATTCATCCTGCGGGGTTTCTTCCTCGGCATCGTGACCGGCGGCCTGACCCTGACGGCCCAGGCAATGCTGCCCGATACCATCGAACACGACGCCGCGCGCAGCGGCTTGCGGCGTGAAGCGACGTTTACGTCCGTCTACAGCCTGATGGAAAAGACGGCTTTCGCGCTCGGGCCGTTGATCTTCGGCGCGTTGCTGCAACTGACCGGCTTCACTGCCGGCTCGACGGGGCCCGTCGATAGCGCGACCGCGCGCATGATCGTCTTTTCGGCGGCGGTGCTGCCGGCACTGGCAAGCCTCGGCAGTGCCGCGCTGCTGTCCTTCTACGACCTGGACCGGTTCCTGATGCCGGGCTCCCCGCAAGCCGATGCCTGACCGCAACGCACCGGCCGCGAATATTTCCAAATCCGTGCGGCGGGCATTCCAGGTTCTCGAGCTGTTCGCGTCCCGCCGCGAGCCACTCAACGCTGCGGAAATTCGTCGTGAACTGGACATACCGCAGCCCAGCTTGCGGGCGCTGTTGAAGAACCTGCATGAGCTCGGCTACCTGAACTATGACGTCACGTCGCGAACGTTTATTCCGAACAATAGTCTGACCGCTCTCGGCACGTGGATACCCGACCGCCTGTCGCCGGCACCTGCCGTCTGCGACGCAATCGATCGAATCGCTGCAAAGACCGGCGAGACAGCCAGCCTGAGTGGTCGTCGGGGCACACGGCTGCACGTGCTCTATGCACGGGTGGCCGAGCACCCCGTTGCCGTGCAGCTGCGGCCCGGCGTCGGGGAACTCTTGCCGCGCAGTGCCGCAGGGCGTTGCCTGATGGCCGCGCTGCCGGCCCCGCAACTGGACCTGCTGGTCGAGCAACTGCGGGCCGAGCTGCGTGGCGCGGAGCGGGCTGATTTGAAGCGCATCCCGGGGATACTCAGCCGAATCCGGACGAACCGTGGCTATCACGCCAACGACCTATTGCTCCAGGGCGTCGGCGCCGTGTGCGTCATGACCGCGGTCGCCGATGAACCAGCCGTGGTCGCAATCGCCGGCATCAAGGACCGTCTGCGCGGCCGGGAAAAAGCCATCGATCGGGTGATCCGGCGCACGTTGAAGACCGCCGGCCTGCCCGTTGGGACGGCGGTGGCGTAACCGCTATAGTGTGCGCCGAACCGGGGGCACGACAAGAACAGCGAATGACTACCGCGGAACATCCGAAGGTCTGGCCCGTTGCCATTGTTGGCGGCGGCCCCGTTGGCCTTTGCGCGGCCCTGAACCTGGCCCGCCACGGCGTCGAATGCCTCGTGCTGGAACGCGACACGGCAGCGCCGACGGATCTGCGTGCATCGACGTTCCACCCACCGACGCTGGACATGCTCGAAAGCCTGGATCTAACGGACGCGATCCTTTCGGACGGACTCAAGGCCCCGGAATGGCAAGTGCGCATGCACGAGACCCACGAAGCCGCGGTCTTCAATCTGGATGTAATCAAGCAAGACACGCGACATCCGTATCGGGTGCAGTACGAACAGGCCGATTTCAGCGCGCTGGCGCTACAACGGGCCAGCACGGAACCGCAAATAGAGCTGCGACAGGGCCACGAGGTTAGCGGCGTCGAGCAACAAAACGAGACGGTCAGGTTGCAGCTGAAATCGGGCGATGATGTTGGCTCAGCGACGGCCAGTTACGTGATCGCGGCTGATGGCGCATCCAGCACGCTCCGTCGCGAGCTGCAGCTGAAATTCGCTGGTCTGACCTATCCCGAAACGACGATTCTCGCCACCACGACATTTCCGTTCGAAGCGCATTTGCCAGGTTTGTCATGGGTCAACTATGTGTGGACAGTCGACGGCACTTTTTCCCTCCTGCGTGTCCCGAATCGCTGGCGGGTCAGCCTGTACCCGGCGGAGGGTGAATCGATCGACGCAGCACTCCGCCCCGAACGCATCGAACAACGCCTGCAACAGATCGTCCGCAACCGGAACGGTTACGACGTGCTGGAGGCCAGACCGTACCGCATCCACCAGCGCATTCTCGACCATTACCGCGTCGGCCGGATCGTGTTTGCCGGCGATGCGGCGCATCTCAACAGCCCGAGCGGGGGAATGGGGATGAATTGCGGAATCCACGATGCGTTCAACCTGACGGACAAGCTCGTGCAGGTCCTGGCCGGGGAATCGCCAGAGCTGCTGGACCGCTATGACCGTCAGCGGCGACCAGTGGCGCGGGAAGAGATATTGAAACAGGCGGATAGCAACCGCCGTCGCATGCAGCAACGCGACCCCCAGTTGCGCCGCGCAGAACTGCATCGGCTGCAGGAAATCGCCGCAAATCCCGAGTCGGCCCGGGAGTTCTTGCTGCGCTCCTCGATGATTACCGGCCTGCGTCAGGCGGAGGCAATCGAATGAACTCACAGTCACGGATACCGGCGGTCATCGGCCCCTGGCGCAACGGCGCCTGGCAACGACCGGACGGCAGCGCGGAACGGTTACCGATCATCAACCCGGCAACCGAAGAAATGACTACGGAGCTGGCGGAGGACGATGCGGCCGCTGTGGCCGCTGCGGTCAGCAACGCTCGCAAAACGTATGAGCAGGGCGTGTGGTCGAAGGCATCGATCGCGGACCGCAAGGCGGTCCTGCTGCGTATCAGGGATTTGCTGGTGGAGCACGCGGAAGAACTCGCGCAATTGGAGACGCTCGGCGCCGGCATACCCATCAGTCAGACGCGCGGCCGACACGTCGTTCGCGCCCAACTCAATTTTGAATTTTTTGCGGAGTTCATCAGTCAGGCCACCGATTCACTGTACGATCAGGATTCGAATTACCTGACACTCGTTCGCCACGAACCGGTCGGCGTCGCCGGCCTGATCGCACCGTGGAATGCGCCGCTCGCGCTGTCCACGATGAAGCTGGCCGGCGCCATCGCGTTTGGCAACAGCGCCATCCTGAAACCGTCAGAGCTGACGCCACTGCCATTTCTGCTACTGATGGAGCTGCTGCGCGATGCCGGCCTGCCCGACGGGGTTGTAAACCTGGTGAATGGCCGGGGACCGGTCACCGGGCAGGCGCTCGTGGAGCACCCGGAAGTCGACGTCATCGCATTTACCGGCGGCACGACGACCGGCCGGATGATCGGCGCGACGGCGGGCGCCGGCCTCAAACGCGTCGTAACCGAACTCGGCGGTAAATCCGCGAATATCGTGCTGGACGACGCCGACCTCGACCGGGCGCTGGATAGCGCAATGCTGGCCAGTTTCTCCAACAACGGGCAGCAATGCCTGGCGGGCACACGCCTGTTGCTGCACCGGCGAATCGCGAACGAGTTCCTCGATCGCTATCTGCAGCGCGTGGCGGCGCTGCGCATCGGCTCGCCGGACGACGACCACACCGAAGTCGGCCCATTGATTTCCGCGGCACAGCTCGAGCGTGTGCTGTCCTATGCAGCCATCGCCCGGGACGAAGGCGCGGAAATTCTGGCCGGCGGCAGCCGCGTCGACGATGGGCCGGGTTTCTACT
>JASJBD010000116.1 GCA_030066665.1 Gammaproteobacteria bacterium | reverse complement strand
ATTGCGAATGGCGATACGGCCGGAGGCGGTCGTGGCCTGGCCCCTGAAAACCGGCCGCACATCCGGGCTGAAGTTCAGATAGACAGTGGAATTCGAATGAAACATGCCATCCAGTTCGTCGTCATGCATTTCGACGTCGCGATCCCATTTGTCGATGAAGTGGCCGAAATGTGAAAACGCGAGTCGGGCAAGGTGAATCTTGCTCGACAGGCGTTCGCCGTCGTGTTTCGTGCCGACTTCGACCACGACCTTTTCGATGCCCATCTCATCGCGAGTTGGGATATTCTGGAATGTGGCCGAATACTCTTGCCCATGGTGCTCCCAGACATCAGGTGCATCGGCTTCAAGCAACGCGGGTATTCGGTCGATCCACTCGTCGAGTTTTTTTCTCAGCATTGTTTGCTGCGTCGATGTCACCGGAATTCGCCGCAACGTTGATCGCTCGTCAGCCGTGGACAACGGCTTTGCGACTGGGTCACTTGTCTGACTTGCCGTAACAACGGGCATCTGATTGCGCACCCCTGGTGCAATATCCGTTCGCAAGTCCGGGTCTACGTATTCCATGGGGTCCGACAACGGCCCGGCCAACGGTGCCGCTGCCGGTGGTGGCGGGTTGTCGGTGAGATCGCGCTTGGCCGGGCTTGGTGCCGCGAGTTGATCGATCTGCCCACCCAGGTCCCCGTCGGTCGGGGCGGCGGTATCACCGTCACTCACTCGGGTGACGAGATTGAGGTGCACTACGGCCGGCTCGGTCTGACGCCCGATCTCGGGCGCAATAAGCCAGGCCATGGCCGCCAGAACGGCGCCATGCAGAATCAGGGAGAACAGCGCTGCCAGTTTGAGCCGCATCCTCGTATTGCCCCGGCTGCTGATCGCATTCTAGCGCTAAAGTTGCTCGCGACGCTGCCGACAACAGGCTTAAGAGGAGAACGTTCAGCATTATTGGAGTGGCTCATGCATTCGACCGAATCGCCGCCGATGAAAGCGAAACAGGCCGAACCGGAGCTGGCAACTGCCGCCACTATTTCCGAGACTGAACTGGGTCAGCAGACCCTGCTGGATTCGGCCGACCTGGCCGTGGTCGGCCCGTTGCTGAAGAACTGTCCCACCAAGACTTTGGCCGCCGGCGAAGTCCTGGTTCATGCCGGCCGGCCCAACGAACACCTGTACCTGGTGCTGTCGGGTCGCGTCAGCGTCCGGCTGGCGTCTGCCGAAACCACGCCGATCGCGGAGATCGGAGCCGGGGAGAGCGTTGCCGAACTGTCGGTAATCGACGGCCAGCCGACATCCGCCTGTGTGGTCGCGGAGGAAGACACGCGGGTGCTGGGCATCGATGAGGAGTTGCTCTGGATCCTGGTGCAGTCGTCGCATGCGATTGCCGGCAATCTCCTGTTTACGCTGACCCGGAGACTGCGCGTCGGCAACCAGGTGATATTCGAGGGTCGCGAGCGGTACGAGCAATATCGTTTCCATGCGACCGTCGACGCATTGACCGGCCTGTTCAATCGCCATTGGCTGAATTCCATGCTGCCGCGGCAAATGTACCGTGCGCACCTCTGCGAACGCCCGTTTTGCCTGTTAATGATCGACATCGACTACTTCAAGCAATACAACGATGAGCACGGCCATGTTGCCGGCGATCGCGCGCTCGGTGCCGTCGCGCAAGCCTTGCAGACCTGCCTGCGACCAACTGATATGGCGGCTCGTTACGGCGGCGAGGAGTTCATCGTGCTGCTGGTCGATTGCCCGGAGGATGCGGCCAAAACCGTCGCCGAGCGTGTGCGCACGACGGTGGCCTCGACCAAAATCGCGTTTGCGCAGGGCGCCGAGCTGCCGTCGGTGACCGTGTCCGTTGGTGTCGCCGAGATGACCGAAACGGAAACCCTCGAGAGCTTTATTGCGTCCGCCGACGCTGCCTTGTACCGCGCCAAGGAAACCGGGCGCAATCGCGTTTCGACCTGAGACGCGCCGCATGTCGCTGGATCCGGTGCGGGTTGTCGCTGCCAACCGGACGAGCTTGAAACTCCCCCAATACCGGAAGTTTTCCCCGGCGGGCACCGAGGTCCACCGACATGTCGGGAAGCTGTCAGCGGCTGAAATCCGCGCTGCCTTGGCAGCCAGTCAACACAGGCTCTGACGGCAGGGCGCGGGCCCGATCAGACTCTCTGCCTGCAAACATCCTTTGCTAAAATATCGCCTCTGACGGTTTCGGCGGACGGGACTCAAATGCGCGCTTTGTCCATCAGCGTCCTCGCGAAGGACTATTCAGAACGCGGCTTCTGGCGAAAGCTCGTCGACTTTGGTCGAACGGCGGGACGCGAAGTCATCGAGAAAGCCTTGTGGCTGTTCTACGCCGCCGAACGACCCGAGACACCCAAATGGGCGAAGGCAACCGTCTATGGCGCACTCGCGTATTTCGTGCTGCCGGCGGATGCGGTGCCGGACATTACCCCGCTCGCAGGATACTCCGATGACTTGACCGTGCTGGCCGCCGCGCTCGCGACGGTCAGTCGCTTCGTAGACGCGGAGGTCAAGGCGCAGACCAACCGAACGCTGGCACGGTGGTTCGGCACATCACGATAGTTACTGCCGCGGTGTCGGTCGGATTTGCTGCGCAATGACAGCGCAAGCAGCCGGGTACGAACTAGCCCAGCTGAATATTGCGGCAATGACGCAGCCGCTGGAGTCGCCCGGTATGGCCGAGTTTGTGGCAAACCTTGAGCGCATCAATGCGCTGGCGGAAGGCTCACCGGGCTTCGTGTGGCGGCTGCAGACGGACGAGGGCGATGCCACGGCACTGCGGCCGTTCGGTGATGACATGCTGGTGAACATGTCGGTCTGGCAGGATCTCGACTCGCTGAAGGATTACGTTTACAACACGGCTCATGCGGAAATCATGCGCCGGCGTCGCGAGTGGTTCGATCGCCTGTCGCAGGCGTATCTCGTTCTCTGGTGGGTACCGCAGGGTCATCGACCCACTATCGAAGAAGCCCAGCACAAACTGGTACTGCTGCGTGACAATGGTCCAACGGTGGACGCTTTCAATTTTGGGCATCCGTTCAGTGCTCCCTAGGTGGATTCATCGCGATGATCGACGCTGCTGTCCGAATTCGCGCGATGCTTGCGCAGGATGTCGTGGCGGCCGACCGTGTGCTGCGGGTCGCGTTTGGCACGCACATGGGGCTGGCCGAACCGGCCGAGTTCATGGGCGACGCCGCATACTTCGCCAGTCGCCGCGCGGCGGATCCTGACGCCGCCTTCGTGGCAGAATTTCACGATCAGGTAATCGGTTCGAGTTTTCTGACTCGCTGGGGTAGCTTCGCGTTCGTGGGGCCGGTAACGGTCGCGCCAGAATACTGGGGGCTCGGCGTGGCAAGTCGGCTCATGGAACCTGTCGTGGCGCTGATCGATCATTGGCAGATCACCCAGGCCGGTCTGTTTACTTTTGCCGACAGTGCGAAACACCAGGCGCTCTACGCCAAGTTCGGCTTTCGACCGCGCCGCGGTATACAGGTCATGGAGAAGACCGTGTGCACCGACGCGTGTTGTGACTTACCGTGGGTGACCTGGGGCGAAATGCCGACAGACGCCCGCGAGGACACGCTGCTTGAATGTCGCCGGCTCACCGACCGCATTTATCCGGGCCTCGATGTCACCCGCGAGGTTGAATCCATAGGGGCTCAATATCTGGGCGATACGGTGTTACTGGGCAATGGCGAGCCTGACGGTTTCGCCGCCTGTCATCTCGGCCCCGGTAGCGAGGCAGGCAGTGGCCACTGTTACATCAAGTTTGGCGCCGCGTCCCCTGGCCGCGGCGGCAGGGAAAGACTGCGCGCTCTGCTGCAAGCCTGCGAACAATTCGCGGCGAGGTCCGGGGCCACCTACCTCACCGCGGGCGTGAGTGACGCGCGCACCGAGGTCAGGGACGCGCTCGATGCAGCCGGATTCAACGTTGCGCTGGCTGGAATTGGCATGCACCGTCCGGACCTGGCCGCCTTCTGTGAGCCCGGGGCATTCGTGATCGATGACTGGCGCTGAACGGGAAGTGCTGCCGGCCACGCCGGGGACGTATGCGCTGGTGCTCGAAAGTCGTGCGCGCGCCAGGGTGCAGGTTGGTCGCTGGGGCGAGCTGTATTTGCAGCCCGGTTACTATGTTTATGTTGGCAGCGCATTCGGGCCGGGTGGTATCCGCGCCCGGGTTGGTCGTCATCTGCGCGGCGCCCGGTCCAAGCGCTGGCATATCGATTACCTGCGCGCGCAGCTCGAGCCGCACGCCGCCTGGTTCAGCACCGCGGAACGCCGGCTCGAGCACGACTGGGCCCGGGCTATTTCGGGGATGGACTCGCTGACGCCGGTCGCGCGATTCGGTTGCAGCGACTGCCAGTGCCACACCCACCTGTTTCACGCTGCCACCGCGCCTGATCTCCATACGCTGTCGGCCCGGGTCGTGTCACCGATGACACGACTAGCCATCGACGATGCCCAGATCTGTTTCATGCCACGCCTGGAGCTGCCGCGGCCGGACGCCGTCCTGATGCGACGAATGCTGGCCGAGGTGCCATGGGCGCAACAGGAAATTGTGGTTTACGGTCGGACCCGACCGCAGCCGCGGCTTACTGCGTGGTTCGGTGATCCCGGCGCGGAGTACCAATACTCGGGACTGCGATTGCACCCGCATCCATGGTCTTCGCTGTTGCTCGAGCTGAAAGCACGCGTCGAGCATCAAGTGGGCGTGAGCTTCAATAGCGTGTTGCTGAACTACTATCGCAATGAGCGTGACAGCGTCGGTTTGCACAGCGACGACGAGCCGGAGCTCGGTCCGGAGCCTGTCATCGCATCGCTGAGCCTGGGCGCGACACGCACGCTCACGCTGCAGCACAAGCGCAGAAAATCCATCAGGTCCGTTCAACTGCCGCTGACTTCGGGTAGTCTGTTGCTGATGCAGGGCCAGACACAGCGGAACTGGCGCCATGGCATCAACAAATCGCGCCAGGCCTGCGGGCCGCGCGTCAACCTGACGTTCCGTCAGATTCAGGCGCCTGGTGTACGATGAAGACGTACCAGACTTTTGCTGACTTCTGGCCGCACTACGTGCGCGAACATAGCCTGCTGCTGACCCGGCAATTCCATTTTGTCGGTACGCTGCTGGCGCTGGTTTGCGTGACTGGCGCTGTCATCTTCGACTGGCGCCTGGTGCTGGTCGCGTTCGTTGCTGGCTATGGCCCGGCCTGGATTTCGCACTTCCTTATCGAAAAGAATCGGCCCGCGACCTTCACCTATCCGGTCTGGTCACTGCTCGCGGACTTTCGAATGTTCTGGTTCATGCTCACCGGCCGCATGACGGCCGAAGTCACCAGGCATTTGCCGACGGCCTAGGTGCCGGTGCCCTGCGCGGAGACCTGTCCCCGGCGCTGCGCCAGTTCGACGACGACTTCCTGCAACGTAATGTCCTGACTGCGCAGCAGGACGATCAGGTGATAGAGCAGGTCTGCCGATTCGGCCTTCAGGCGCGGTGTATCGCCCTGGACGGCGGCAATGGCGACTTCGACGCCTTCTTCGCCGACTTTCTGGGCAATGCGCGACGGTCCGGCGGCAAACAGCTGGGCTGTGTAACTGTGTTCCGGCGACGAAGCGCGGCGGCCTTCGATCGTAGATTGCAGTTCCAGCAGGTACTCGAGTCCAGTGTTGCTCATTCTCTTATCTCCACGCCCTGTCCACGCAGGTATTGCTTCAATTCGGCAATGTTGATCGCAGCCGTATGAAACACGCTGGCGGCCAGCGCGCCATCCACACGGGCCGCGCGAAAGACGTCTGCGAAATGCGTCATCTCACCCGCACCACCCGAGGCGATCAGCGGGATGGTGCATTGCTCGCGCACCTGGCGGAGCTGCGGCAGATCATACCCCTGTCTGACGCCATCCTGGTTCATGCAGTTCAAGACGATTTCACCGGCGCCGCGCTCCTGCACTTCGCGCACCCAGTCGCCGGTCAGGCGGCCGCTGTGCTTCGTCTTGTCCGGGTCGCCGGTGTACTGGTACACGCGATAGCCGTCGTCTTCTTCACGGCTGTCGATACCGACGACGACACACTGTGTACCGAACCGTTGCGCCAGCTCGCCGATCAGGTCCGGGCGCGCCAGCGCTGGACTGTTGATGCTGATTTTGTCGGCGCCGAAATTCAGGACCTCCTCGGCATCGGCGATACTGCGAATGCCGCCGGCGACGCAGAAGGGAATATCCAGGACCTCGGCCACGCGATTGATCCAGCGACGATCCACCGAACGTCCGTCCGGGCTGGCCGTAATGTCGTAGAACACGAGCTCGTCGGCGCCTTCCTCACGATAACGGGCCGCGAGGTCCATGATGTCGCCCATCACGACGTGGTCGCGGAACCGCACGCCCTTTACCACCTGGCCATCGCGCACGTCGAGGCAGGGAATTATCCGTCGCGCAAGAATTGTTCAATCTCCTGCAGTGTCAGTCGTCCGTCGAGCAGGGCTTTACCGGAAACGACCCCGGCTACACCGGTGGCGGCCAGTGCGGGCAAATCTGCGGCGCGGCTGACTCCGCCGGAAGCAATAAAGCTTGCTTCCGGGTAACGCTCGACACAGTCGCGATACAAATCGACATTGGGTCCCGCCAGGGTGCCGTCCAGCGCAATATCGGTGCACAGCACGTCCCGGACCCCGAGCGGCAAATAGTGGTCGAGCAGTTCCCACAGCGTGACGCCGCTGCCGCGGGTCCAGCCGTGCGTCTGTGCGACCGGTATGCCAGCGTCGAGCCGGACATCCAGCGCCAGCACAATACGTTGCGGGCCAACGGCCTGCAGCCAGCCGGCGACGCGATCCGGGTCCTGGACTGCGACCGAACCGATGACGGCGCGCTCGGCACCCGCTGCCAGCAGGCCCTCCAGTCGGGCCTGGTCGCGAATGCCGCCGCCGGCCTGCACCCGCAGTCCGGTCGCCGCGAATTGGCCAATCAGCGGCATGTTTACCGGGTCACCGGTTTTGGCACCGTCCAGGTCGACCGCATGCAGGCGTTTCAGGCCGGCGTCGAGGTATGACCGGGCCAGAGAGACCGGATCCTGCGCGTAGCGCGTGACCTGATCGAAGTCACCCTTGAACAGGCGGACGACGCCGCCGTCGAGTAGATCAATGGCCGGGATAATTTCCATCAGCGACTCACCGGGCGAGAAAGTTGGCGAGCAGTCGCGCGCCGTTCGTGCCGGAGCGCTCCGGGTGAAATTGCGTCGCGACGAAATTATCGCGTTCGACAACTGCCGAGAATTCCCGACCGTAGTCGCAGCGCCCGATCGTGAATTCACCCACCGGCAGCGCGTAGCTGTGGACGAAGTAGAAATGCGCGCCGTCGGCGACGCCTTCGAGTAACCCCGAGGCGCGTGCCTGGTACACGCGGTTCCAACCCATGTGCGGCACCGTCAGCTCAGGTGTCGCGTCGAACAGCGTCGCCGTGCCGGGCAAGATACCGAGGCACCGGGCCTGGTCTTCCTCGGATGCGTCGAACAGCAACTGCAAGCCTAAGCAAATGCCGAGCACCGGCTGGGACAGTGTCGGGATGATATCGACCAGGCCGGCGCGCTCGAGGCGCTCCATCGCATCCCGTGCAGCGCCAACGCCGGGCAGAATCACGTGCTGCGCCGCGCGAATGATGTCGTGATCCGTCGTCAGGACGCCGGTGCGCCCGAGGCGCGCGAGCGCGAATTGCAGCGACGCGATGTTGGCGCCGCCGCCATCGATGAGTGCAATATCTGCCGGGTTCACAGGCTGCCTTTCGTGCTGGGCAATGCCTGGCCTTCCCGGGTCTTGGCCTGGCGCAGCGCGCGGCCCGTTGCCTTGAAGCAGGCCTCCACCATGTGATGGGTGTTTTCACCGGTGACCGTGATGTGCAAGGATGCGCCGAGGCTGTCGCAAAGCGAACGAAAGAAGTGCGGCACGAGTTCTGTGGGGAGCCCGCCCACCTGATCGCGCGCAAACTCGCCCTCGAATACCAGGTAGGGTCGCCCGGACAGGTCGAGTGCCACCTGGGCGCGCGTCTCGTCCATCGGCAGCAGGAACCCGAAGCGGGAGATGCCCCGCTTGTCGCCGAGCGCTTCCTTGAGTGCCGCGCCCAGTGCCAGCGCCGTGTCCTCCACGGTGTGGTGTTCATCGACATCCAGATCGCCGTCGCAGGTCAGCCGTAGCGAAAAGCCGCCGTGCTTGGCGATCTGGTCCAGCATGTGATCGAAAAAGCCGATGCCGGTGCTGATCTCGATCGGTTCTTCGTGGTCCAGATCTACCTGCACGTCAATGCGCGTTTCCTTTGTTTCGCGTTTTATATGGGCGTGCCGCGGTTCATCCAGCAGTGAGCGGACGATGCGATGCCAGGCCGCCGGATCGCGGGGGTCCAGCCGCAACGCCGGCACGCTGATATTGGCGCCCAGTTCGATGTCGGTCTGTCGATCGCCAATCACGACGCTGGCCAGCCGATCGATTGGGACCGTGTCGAGAAACTCGCGCAGGAGACCGGGTCGCGGTTTGCGACAGGCGCAGCCGGCGTCCGGCAAATGTGGACAGACAAATACCTCGCGGAATTCGATGCCTTGCGACGCGAACAGGTCCGCGACGAAGTCCTGCACCAGCTCAAAGTCGGCGGTCGGAAAACTGTCTGTGCCCAGGCCGTCCTGGTTGGTCACCATGACGAACTCGAAGCCGGCGTCGCGCAGTTCGAGCAAAGCCGGCAGCACGCCCGGCACGAGTTGGACCTTGTCCAGGCGGTCGACCTGTTCGTCGGGCGGCTCCTGGATGAGCGTGCCGTCGCGGTCCAGAAAGGCGATGCGTTTCAACTCACCCATGGTTAGCCCAGCGCCTCCAGCAGCCGATCGTTCTGTTCAGGGGTGCCGACGGTGATCCGCACGCAGTCCGGCGTCCAGCGATCCCAGGAAAAATCGCGAATCAGGATCCCGGCGGCCGTGGCGTCATCGACCAGGCCTTTCGCGTCTGCCGACTCGACCAGGATGAAATTGGCGTCGCTGGGCCACACTTTCCGCACCCGCGCATTGCCACTCAGTGTGTCCGCCATCCGCCGCCGCTCATCGACCAGCAGCTCGAGCCGCTGCCGGCTCTCCCGGCTGGCGCCGGTCTCCAGCGCGGCAAAGACCGCTTCCTGGCAGGGTGTCGACAGGCAATAGGGGGGCAAAAGCGGCGCCAGCAGGTCGACAATTTCCCGGGAACTCAGCAGCACGCCGCAGCGCGCACCTGCGAGGCCGAGGGCTTTGGACAGCGTGCGCAGCACCACGACGTTGTCATGGCGTTCCAGCAGCCGCGCCGTCGGGTCGTCTCGGGCGAATTCGAGATACGCACCGTCGACGACAATCAGGCCACGCCCATTCAGTGATGCGCCCAACGCATTGATCTGCGCCTCTGGCATCTGGTTGCCGGTCGGATTATTGGGCGAGCACACGAACAGCAGTTTGCAGCGTTCGTTCCACGCGTCGAGG
>JASJBD010000115.1 GCA_030066665.1 Gammaproteobacteria bacterium | reverse complement strand
CGCTGGATATCGGTGACACGGATTTCACGATCGAATTCTGGATGCTCGGGGTGGTCGCGGAGAACACCTCAGCGCCAGTCAATTGCGGCGCCAACAACAACTGGATTTACGGCAACATTATCTTCGATCGTGACAGGTACCAGCGACCGCGTGCTTACGGAATTTCCGTGGCGGGCGGGACTCTGGTTTTCGGTGTCGATGGGCAGTCGCAAATCACGATTTGCGGATCGACCAATGTGCTCGATGATGAATGGCATCACGTCGCATTCCAGCGTCGGGCGTCGGATGGCGAAATCTGGATCTACGTGGATGGTCAGCTCGATGCCAACAGCTTCGGCCCGCCCGGGGACATTTCCTATCCGGACGATGGTGTGCCCGGTAACTTCTGCGGCCCGGGTGGTGGTCAGCCCTGTATCGAGAGCGATCCCTATATCGTCCTCGGGGCGGAGAAACATGATGCAGGGCCGCAATTCCCGTCATTCTCGGGCGTGATCGACGAGCTCCGGATTTCAACCGCATTGAGATATTTGGCGCCGTTCAACAGGCCCCAAACGCCATTCACGCGGGATGCCGACACCGCGGGGCTGTATCACTTCGACGAAGGGGCAGGCGAAGTCGTGCGTGATGACATCCATCCATCAGACGGCTCGCGGGATGGCGTGCTTCGAGTCGGTGGCGTTGGCGGTAATATCGGACCGAACTGGGTCCCATCCGGAGCGCCACTGGATTAGACGCCGACGGCATCGAAGCGCGACCGGTTTTTTGTCGCGAATCACTCAAATCCGTGCCGCATCGGTGCACAATTCACTTCGTGTCCGATCAATTCACCTACTCGTCCATTCTTCCGCTCAGCCGGCGCGATGAGCTGGCCGAACTGATGTTCTTCAACGTTCAGCAGCACAAATTTCGTGACGACATAATGAACGCGATCGAGTTGTACGGAGAGCCACAGATCGTAGAGTCGGACCGGACCCTGCGATTCTCGGTCGGCGAGCTCGGCGACGTGCAGACGGTCTTCGCGCTGGACGGCGACCCGGAATCGGGCCGGCTGGTGGGCGTTATGCTCTTCGCTCGAACGCGCCCGGAAAAACTCGTCCTCCTCCACATCGGCATTGATCCGGATTTCTCCGGCGACGGGACGGCGTCCCGGGAACTGCTGGTGATGCGACTGATCTCGCAGCTACGGCGGATTGGGCGCTCCATCAAGGGGGTCTCGGAACTGGAGATTCTTTACGGCGCACGTCGAACGGTGATTCGGCTCTGATTGCGCGGATCTAGTCCGAATCGCGCTCGCCGGTCATTTCCACCCCGACACTGCGGCAGTCAGCGTAGACATCAGGCTTGCGTGTCGAGACGGTTGCCCGAAGCACGCTCGGCTTCGTGAGGCACAGCTCCACGATTTGTCCGCAGAGTGTTTCCTGCAGGTTGTAGTGACCAGCATCCACCAGCTCACGTATCCCGTTCCGCAGGAAATCGTAGTCGACGACATCGTCGATTGCGTCCCGCTCCGTCTCAGGCGACGTCACGTCGAGTTCGACATGAACGATAATGCGTTGCGGACCGGTGCGCTCGAAATCGTGAATGCCAATTGACACCGGCAGCATGAAATCGTCAAGAATTATTCGGGTGCGCGTGATCAAAACCATTCCCTCGAACCGGAGTTCCCATAGTATAAGAGCGACAGAGACAGATCTTTTCGCCGCTCAGTTCCCATCCGCCACATCGATGCTCTGCAAGATGATTCCCCGGGCATCCGGATGGTGGATGTCTTTCGACACGGTGACGTCGAGTGTGGCGCCCGCCGCAACGCCATCCGCCGCGTGTTGTTCGAAGCTGGTACGAAGACTGACTGCCGTGAGATGCGAGAGCGCGCCGATCCAGGCCCGGACGCGTACGACACGATCGGCTTTCTCCCGAGCGGCCACGGACTCGATCTGGTCAATAAGGTCGGTTACCAACTTGCGCTCATGCATGTTGCTGTCGCCATTTCGGGAAGAGTTCGGTCAGCCGCGCCAGTGCAGCGCAGGTATCGGTTGACATGGAAGCGCCCAGTTCGAAGTCGTGGCCGGGAATGCCGAATATTGTCAGTCGCTCGGGTAGGCGACCGAGTGCGCGGCCGAGTTCGATCGCTTCGCGCAAGCTGAAAGCATGGGTCGACGCGCCTTGTCCGGCAGAGAGTCCCTGCCTGAGACCATCGATAACCCGGGGTTGTGTGTCGCCGGGCTTTGCAGCGACGCAATCGAGAACCACGACGTGATCGGCGTTGGCAAAGGCGTTTAACAGCGCGGCTGGGTCACCTGTCAGCTCCTCGCAGTCGAGCTCCGGATAGCGATCCCGCAGCCAACGCAACGCCTCGATGCCGGCTGCGTCGTCGCCACGCATCGCCTGGCCGATTCCCAGCACTTTCAAGCGTCCGCTGGACCCCGATCCAGTTCGAGTTTCAGGAAATGTGTTGCACATGAGATACAGGGATCATAGTTACGGATCGCTTGCTCGCACAGGTGGGTGAGCTCGTCGTCGGTCTTGTCCAGATGCTGAGGCACAAGCGCGCCGAGATCTTGCTCGATTGCGAGTTGGTTCTGGGAGGTGGGTGGCACGATTTTCGCGTCAGTCACCTGGCCCTGTGCGTCGGTGCTGAAGCGTTGATAAAGAATTCCGCGCGGCGCTTCGGTGCAGGCATAGCCAGTGCCAGCGCGCGCGTCAACGTCAACTGCAGGTGGTAGGCCAGCGTCGTAATCGCGCAGAATCCGCAGCGCTTCCTCGCAGGCATAGAAGACCTCCAGGGCACGAATCACGATGCTCTGGAAGGGATTGCGCGAAGCCACCACTCCCGCTTCCCGGGCAGCCTGCTTCACGGGCTCATGCAGCAGCTCGAAATTCAGGTTGAAGCGCGCCAGCGGCCCGGTGAGGTAGGCGCCGCGGCCTTTCACGCGTGATTGCAACGCATTCGAGTGCTCGACCTGCTCTTCAATGAAATTCTCGTCATAGGAGTCGACCGCAATATCGAGCCCTGCGGACGATACGATTCGGCCCTCGTTCATTGGGTACTCGCCGGCCTTGCCGTTGCAAACCAGTTCGTGATCGATTTCGAGACCAGGGAACTCGAGGCTGCTGGTCCAGCGCACGGTGTCCAGGGCCAGATCGCGGGCGCGCTTGATCTGGTCCTCGAGTTCACGCATGGAGTACTGATCCGGCAGCTTGTAAAAACCGCCAACTTTCACATTGATCGGGTGTACCTCTCGGCCGCCGAGCAGATTCACGATCGCATTGCCGTGTTTCTTCAGCTCGAGTCCTTTCTCGACGATGCTCTTGTGATCCGCGGCCATCTGCATGGCATCCGGGTACCCGAGAAAGTCCGGCGCATGTAACAGGAAAATATGCAGGACATGGCTCTCAATCCATTCGCCACAATAGAGCAGGCGCCGCAACTCGCGCAGGTGTCCTCCGACCTCCACGCCAGCAATGCGCTCCATCGCATGTACGGCACTCATCTGGTAGGCAACGGGACAGATGCCACAAATTCGCGCCGCTATGTCCGGTGCTTCGAGCCATGAGCGGCCCCGCAAAAAAGCCTCGAAAAAGCGCGGCGGCTCGAAGATGCGCAATTCCACATCAACCACGTGATCACCCCGTACCTTAACGTACAGCGCACCTTCGCCCTCGACGCGAGCCAGATAGTCGACGGCTATTGTTCGGGTGTTTTCGGTGCCCATTTCTCGCTCTCGCTGCGGAACGGTTCTGTTGCGGGATTGAAATTGCGCAACAATCGGAACATTACCTGCGGATCAGTGCCCAATTCCTGCCAGTACTGTGTCAGGGCGGCAGGACTCGAATTGTCCTGCGGGCCATAGCAGCCAAAACAGCCACGATCATAAGTCGGGCAGAGGGCATTGCAGCCTGAGTGTGTCAGCGGCCCGAGGCAGGGGGTTCCCTTGGCGACCATGATACACACGGTACCCCGTCGCTTGCACTCAACGCAGACACTGTCGCTGGAGATATTCGGCTTGCGATCGGCGATGAATGCCGAGATCACCTCCAGCAGCTGATGCTTGTTCACCGGGCAACCGCGAAGCTCAAAGTCCACCGGCACGTGTTCGGCAATCGGCGTGGACTTGTGCAGGGTCTCTACATAGTCGGGCCTTGCGTAGACGAGCCGGGTGTATTCGCTGACATCGGCGAAATTCCGCAAAGCCTGTATTCCGCCTGCAGTGGCGCAGGCGCCGATCGTCACCAGGAATTTTGACATATCGCGCAGTTCGCGGATACGTGCGAAATCGTGCGGCGTTGTTATCGAGCCTTCAATCAGCGTGAGATCATACGGCCCATCCAGCACGGCGCGACTGGCTTCGGCAAAGTTGGCGATGGTGATTTCCTGCGCCAGGGTCAAGAGTTCGTCTTCCAGGTCGAGAATGCTGAGTTGACAGCCGTCGCAGGAGGCAAACTTGAATACCGCCAGTTTCTTTTTTACCGCCACTGGATCAGAGCTCCCGAATGTGCAGCAAGTCCCGCAAACGACTGTAACGGAAGACAGGGCCGTCGCGGCAGATGATGTGCGGGCCATACATGCAGTGGCCGCAGAATCCCACGGCGCATTTCATGTTTCTCTCCATCGACAGGAAAATCGACTCAGCGGGGACGCCTCGATCACAGAATGCGTCAGCAGTGAACCGCATCATGATCTCGGGGCCGCAGGTCATGACCGTCGTGCGCTGCGGCTCGAAGGATAATTGCTCGATCACCGACGTAACCACGCCGACCGTGCCGGTCCAGCCTCGGGGCGCAATATCGACCGTGGCGTGGAAATCCAGGTCCCGGCGCGCCGACCATTCCTCAACATCTTCCCTGAAGATCAGCTCGTAGGGTGAGCGCGCGCCGCAGACCACGGAGATTCTGCGATATTGCTCTAAGTTGGCGAGCAGGGCCTGAATCACGGGTCGCATTGGTGCGAGGCCAATACCCCCGGCCACGATCACGACGTCGCCGCCAAGTGCGGACTCCAGCGGCCAGGTGTTGCCGAACGGCCCGCGCAATTCGATCTCTTCTCCCGGCTCGCGCGCGCAGATATCAGTCGTGATCTTGCCCACATTGCGAATCGTGTGGACAAGGCGGGTGGTGGTCGGCGGGCCGGCACTCATCGATATTGGCACTTCGCCTTTACCGAATGCATACAGCATGTTGAATTGGCCCGGGCGGATGTCGAAGGATTGCTCGAGTTCAAGTTCGAAGCTGAACACATCAGTCGATTCCTGGACCTTATTGGCGATGCGCAGTGCCTGCGGCGCCCACAGGCCGTCAACGGAATCCCGTCCGGTCACTTCTGGGCGCGTCCGTAGAGATCGAGGAGCTGCAGGCGGTTGGCGCGGAATCTACCGGTTATTTCGGCAGCGAAGGCTTTCATGAGCTGGTAGCCCATCAGCGGCTCCTCCTCGCATTTCGCTCGCAGGCACTTGCCGTCCAGCGCCACGACCCTGGTCGTTTCGAGCGCTCGGGCATCGAACTGCCAACGATACGGTGGCACGATCCACGACCAGCCAACGACATTACCTGCCGTCATTGTCTGGACGGTGATGGGACCCTCGTCTGGTGCATAGCTCTCGATCCCGATCAGACCCGAACGAATGATGAAGAAGACATCCGCGGGATCGCCTTCCCGGCCCAGGTAGGCGCCGGCCTCGTAAACCGCATTGCGGCCACACCCCGCGATAAATTCAATATAGTTCGCCGGCAGGCTCGCGAAGAACGGGTGTTCTTTCAGCAGGTCGCTGATTGACTTCTTGATCATGATGACGCCTCAGTGCCGGCTGTGAGTCTGGCGGCTTCCTCGGTAATGTCGATGCCCACCGGGCACCAAGTGATACAGCGGCCGCAACCGACGCAACCGGAGGAGCCGAACTGATCATGCCAGGTGGACAGTTTATGCGTGAGCCACTGGCGATAGCGCGATGCGGTTGATTTGCGCACCTGTCCGCCATGCAGCCACGAGATTTCCTTGTTGAAGCAGGAATCCCAGCGCTGTGTTCGAATGGCTGTCCGGCCGGTGATGTCAGTTGCGTCTTCGATATCGGTGCAGAAGCAGGTCGGGCAGGACAAGGTGCAGTTCGCGCACGACAGGCAACGTTCAGCGATATCCTCCCAGGCGGGGCTGTCGAAGCTGCGCGCCAGTTGCTGGGGCAGATTGCGCGTATCGAGACTGCGGCCCATCGATCGTCGCGTCCTTTCCAGCAGCTGCTCTCTGGTAGTCAGATCATCTTCCGACGCCGGCCGACCCGCAAGATGGCTCAGCAGGGTGTCACCCTGCTCGCTGCCGGCATCGATCAGCATCCAGTGTTCGCCATCGACAAATTCCGTAATCCGCAGATCGTAGCCCGCCTCAATTTCCGGACCAGTGTTCATTGACGCGCAGAAGCAGGTACTACCTGCCTGACCGCACTCCGTAGCGATTATCAGCAGGTTCTCGCGCCGCATGCCGTAGAGCTGATCCTTGATCAGGGGATCAGCCGCCGGTCGTTGCGGGTTGGGGTCGCAACCGAACACGACATCGTGTACTCCGATCGCAGCGAGGTCACAGGCCTTTACGCCGATGAACGCCAGCTTGCTGTCGACGTTGCTTCCCGAACGCATGCGTAGTGGACCGCCTGGTGTGTCTCGGGAGGCCCAAAAGATGGTTTGCGTCGGTGGCTGCAGGAATCGACGAAATGTCTGTGCCGGCGCGCTGAAACCGAAATAGCTTGGCGATGCCTGAGTCCGTAGGCGATAGAGCCCTTTTTCCTGCTCGTCAGTGATGCCCTGCGGCAGATCCGACAGTTGCGAAATCCGGTCGATCGCAATGGCCCCATCACGCACGGTCGGTCCAAGCAAGTCATAGCCCGCATTACGAATTACTTCTAACAGATGGCCGAGCTGCGCTGCTTCGATCCGTAATGACATTGTCTGGTTCTGCACGCGGACTTCTGGAGAATGCTAGCCGGGCCCCCGCCATTCCAGGATCCGGGCAATTACCTATTCAAACTTCGTGATTCTATGACACCGGTCGGACCGCGCGGCTCCGCGTGTGAGACGGCTGCGTCGCGACGCTGATAGACTACCGTAGAGTCGAGCACGGAACGTGCCTATGCCTGTGGACATCCTGCAGCGAACGGCCATCATACTGGTGACCTTACCGCTGAATGCGGTGGCCGAGCCGGCGGGCCAGCCGGAGCGGATCAACACCATCCATCCCGACGAGCTGCCGGTCTGGATGATCCCCAATGTGCCGGAGAACGCCGAAGCCTACTACGCGCCGGACAGCTTCCATGTGATTGCGCAGACGAAAGATCCGATTGCGCAACGACGTCTGAGTGGCAATATGTCGCCGCTGACCTACACATTCACGGATCAGGGCACCGAAATACGGCGCATCAATGACAAGGGCCAGGATGCCTGCAGTTTCTTTTTTCCGGATATGAAGCGGATCGTGTGGACCTCGACGCGGGATAACCTCGACATGAAGATTGGCAACTGGTCCGACGCGCGTGACTATCCGCAGGGCGCGGAGCTTTATGTATCGGATCTCGACGGCGGCAATGTACAACGGTTGACGGACAATGAGTGGTATGACGCTGAGGTCTCCGTGAGTCCCGACGGTGAGTGGGTTGTGTTCGGGCGCCAGAAAGACGGCAAGATGGACTTGTGGCGGATCCGGCCGGACGGCACCGACGAGCAGCAAATCACGTTCACCGACGAATGGGAGGAGGGTGCGCCATTCTATCTGCCGGACAGCGAAACAATTCTGTATCGGGCCTGGACCCTCAGCGACCTTGAGAACCGCGTCTGGCCGAGGCCGATGACCGTATTTACGATCAAGCACGATGGCACGAATCGTGTTGCCCGCACCTTCGATGGCGACATGAACTGGGCCCCGTATCCGGCGCCCGATGGGCGTCACTATGTGTTCGTGCGGATGAAAAATGGCAACTGGGATATCTACCTGGGTGACCTGGCGGGTGGAGACCCGGTGCGATTAACCGTATTCAAGGGTTTCGACGGGTTTCCGTCCCTGTCGCCGGATGGCAAGAAAATGCTGTTCGCGCGGGCCACGACCGAGAGCACCCGCCTGTACCTGTACACGCATGTGATGGATGTGTCGTCGCTCGACCTCGGTCCGGAGAACTGGCGCGGCGTGCCGGACACTACGCCGCCGAACCAGTAACGAAACGGGGCGACCATTGGCCGCCCCGAGATCGATTGGCCGGCCAACCGGCCGGCATGGATTTCGTCAGTCCTTCGTCGCAGCCCGACGTCGTGCGACGCCGAACATCCCGAGCAGCGGGACGATGAACAGTGCCAGTGCCGACGGGATCGGTACTGCGGTCAGTCGCAGTGCCTGGATCGAGTCGATGTCGACGATGCTGGCCTCGAAGATATTGCTGGGCAGTCCGCCAACCGTGACGGTCAACTCCCCGACGCCAGTGATACTGTCCGCGGTCAGAATGTCGAAGGTGTCGTCAATCTGCGGCTGGAAACCGATGAGATTCACATTGATGGTAGACGCCGTGAAGTCGGTGTCGCCCTGCACGGTGATCAGGTCGAACACCGTCAGGCTCTCGACGTCCCAATCGTAGGTGCCGCCATCGAAGCTCAGATTGCCATCGAAAACCAGCTCATCGACGTTTGGTCCCGGGGCAACCGTGCCATTGATCAACGTCGTGCTGATGACTGTGCCGTTGCCGATCAGGTCGCCACCGGAATCAATGGTGAGATCGGGTGCGGTGAACGTTGCGGCCTCCAGTTGCAGCGTGCCGGCACCACTGAATGATGCAACGGCCGTGAAACCGCGGTTGATCAACCGGAATGCGCCGTTGTTGGTGGTCAGCGTGTTGATCCGTTCGAAGCTGCTGTTCGGGCCATCCAGCGTGATGTCGCCGGCACTGGTGACGATATCCTGGGCGAACATGTCGTCGGTACGGAGCTCGATGGCGCCACTGCCGCGCACGATCCACGTACCACCGGTCAGCTCATCGCCGACATACTGGACGACGTTGCCATCCAAATCGGCCGTATCGGCCAGCACTTCGACCGTACCCATGTTGTCCAGCGTGCCGTTGGTAAGAACATTCAGCGCTCCCGATTGCAGCTGGATGGTTCCGCCCGTCATGTTGTTCAGGCTGCCGGGGCTCGCGGTGAGCGTGCCTCCCTGAATCTCTACGAGCCCTGTATTGTTGAGCGCGGTGCCGATGAACAGACTGCCGGCCTGAATCTGGACGTTCGCGGTATTGTCCAGCGTAATGCCGAAGGGCCCACCGCCAATGGTGGTTACCCCTGCGCCGGTCTTCGAGTAGAGGCTGTTGTTAGTGAAGCTCGAGGTGGCCCCGGACAGGTCATTGGAAATGATGTTGTTGAACTGGTTCTGATCCTGGAACAGCGCATTGTTGACGATG
>JASJBD010000114.1 GCA_030066665.1 Gammaproteobacteria bacterium | reverse complement strand
CATCGCGCCGACCGGGTTGCGGATTTCGTGCGCGATGCTGGCGCTGAGTCGCCCGAGTGCGGCGAGTTTCGTCTGCCGGACTTTCTCCGCGAGCAGCGTCGAATCCTCGAGGAACAGGAGTACCGGGCCGTCGTCGCGATCCGCCAGCGGCGCGAAGTAGGTGTTGATGCGTGACGCGCCGCCGGTCGACGGAAAGCCGAGCGTGGAATCAGGCCCCAGATCGCCGCGCCGCCAATTACGCAGAATCATATAGAGCTCGCGTGACAATTCAGCGAGCGACTGGCCCGGTTCGCGGCTGGTGGCGCCCAGCAGATCGGCCGCTGACTGGTTAATGAGGCGCACCTGATCGCGTTCGTCAACAACGACGATACTCTCCCGCAGGTTCTGGATAACGTAATCGTTGAGCTGGGCAAGATTGGCCAGGTCGATACCGCGCTGTCGCGCCAGGGCCTCGCTCTCCTGCAGGCGTCGGGCCAGCGGGTTGGCTGCGGCCGTGGTCAGGAAAATAATTGCGCCCAGCACGCCGGTGGGAATAAATGCATTTGCCGGTGCCAGCCCCGACGCAAATGCCAGGGTCTGTTCACCGAGGACCGCCAGCGCGCTGACCGCGGCGGCCAGCAGGGCGTGATCCTGGCGCAGACTCAGGCTCGCTGCGGCAGTCAGCACGACCAGCAGACCACCGATGCCCGAGGATATGCCGCCGCCCGTGTGGATCAGCAGCGCAACCGCGATTACGTCAACGCACAGGCAGAGCGCAGTGGCGCGTGTCGCCATCGCGCCGGCGCGCCACTGCAGCGCGAGTATGAAGGCCGCCAGCAGCGAATAGATGAGGGCCACGGCAATGAACAGCTGCGGGTATCGGGGTTCGAGCAATGGCGGCTGCTGCTGGAGCAGTGCGACCAGCAGCAGGCCGAGCCCCACCAGCAGTCGAAAACCCGCCACCAGGCGCTGGATACGTCGCGTCGTCTCCGTCGCGACCGGCGGGGCTGAATCCGGCAGGGGTTCCCTGAGCTGATGCTGCAGCGTCTGTTCAGCGATAGCCATGTATTAATGAATAAGCTCGGGACCGGCAACAGCATTATGTCGGATCATGGCGTTCTCTGCGTGATCCCCGTCACGAAACGTCCCGGCGCGCGCCGGTGCTTGGACTCGGTTCAGGATTCCTCCACAATACGCGCCACTCGGGGGCGTCGCTCCGGCTGTCTGCGGACTGTTTCATGAATCTCCACGAATATCAGGCTAAACAATTGTTTGCGCGCTTCGGCATTCCGGTGACCCGGGGCGAAGCCGCGGCCACGCCAGCCCAGGCGGAGGCTGCCGCCGGTCGGCTCGGTGGTGAGCTCTGGGTCGTCAAGGCGCAGGTGCACGCGGGTGGTCGCGGCAAGGCGGGCGGCGTCAAACTCGCGCGTAGTGCGGAGGAAGTGCGCGAAGCGGCCGCGGCATTGCTCGGCCAACGGCTGATCACCAAGCAGACCGGGGCCGAAGGTTTGCCGATCAACCAGGTATTCGTCGAGGCCGGCAGTCAGATCGAGCGCGAGCTGTATGTGAGCATGCTCGTCGACCGCGCGGCCGAGCGGATTGCAGTGATTGCGTCCGCGGCCGGCGGGATGGACATCGAAGAAGTCGCGGCAGAAACGCCGGAGAAGATCATCACGGTAATCGTGCATCCCGCGGCAGGTCTGCTGCCGCACCAGGCGCGGCAATTGGCGCATGGGCTCGGGCTGAACAAGGATCAGGTGAAGCAATTCGTGAAACTGGCGGGCAATCTCTACCGGCTGTTCATCGAGTCGGATGCGAGCATGGTCGAGATCAATCCGCTGATAGTGAATGGCGAAGGCGACCTGCTGGCGCTGGATGCCAAGATCGGCATCGAGGAAAACGCGTTGTTTCGTCAGGCGGATTTACAGGCCATGCGCGATCCATCCCAGGAAGACGAAATGGAGCGCAGTGCCGCGGAGCACGATCTGAATTACGTGTCACTGGATGGCAATATCGCCTGCATGGTGAATGGCGCCGGTTTGGCCATGGCCACCATGGATCTCATCAAGTTGCACGGCGGCGAGCCGGCGAATTTCCTCGACGTGGGCGGGGGCGCCACGCCGGATCGCGTGGCGGCGGCATTCAAACTGATTCTGTCGAATCCGAGTGTCAAAGCGATCCTGGTCAATATTTTCGGCGGGATTGTTCGCTGTGATCTGATCGCCGAGGGGATCGTCCAGGCAGTGAGGGAGATCGACGTGCGCATTCCCGTGATCGTGCGACTCGAAGGGACGAATGTGGACAAGGGCAAAGCCCTGTTGTCGGAGAGCGGTCTCGCCATCACGCCGGCCGATGATTTGACCGACGCGGCGAAGAAAGCCGTCGGCGCGGTCTAGGCAGAGGAAATTCGATGAGCATCCTCGTCAACAAGGAATCCAGAATCATCGTGCAGGGACTGACCGGCCGACAGGGTTCGTTCCACGCCGAACAGTGTCTTGAATACGGCACCCGCATCGTCGCCGGCGTAACTCCGGGTCGCGGCGGCGAGGAGCATCTGGGCCAGCCCATCTTCGACACGGTCAGCGACGCCGTAGAAGCGACGGGAGCCGACGTCAGCGTGATCTTCGTGCCAGCACCCGCGGCGGCGGACGCGATCCTGGCGGCCGCGGATGCCGGCGTCAAACTGGTCGTCTGCATCACCGAAGGTATCCCGGTGCTGGACATGGTCAAGGTCAAGGCCGTGCTGCGAGACCATGACTGCCGTCTGATCGGCCCGAACTGTCCCGGCATCATCACGCCGGGCGAGTGCAAGATCGGCATCATGCCCGGCTTCATTCATCAGCCCGGCAGGGTGGGCGTCATCTCCCGCTCCGGCACGCTGACCTACGAAGCCGTATTTCAGACCACCAATAACGGCCTCGGGCAAACCACCTGTGTTGGCATTGGCGGCGACCCGGTGCGCGGCATGGACTTCATCGATTGCCTCGAACTGTTCGAACAGGATCCGGCGACCGAAGGCATCATCATGGTTGGCGAGATCGGCGGTTCGGATGAGGAAGCCGCCGCGCGTTACATCCGCGATCACGTCACGAAGCCGGTGGTCGCATACGTCGCCGGAGTTACGGCACCACCGGGCAAACGCATGGGCCATGCTGGTGCGATCATCTCTGGTGGCGAGGGTACTGCCGCAGCCAAGTATGCGGCGCTGGAAGAGGCCGGCGTGGCGACCGTCCGTTCGCCGGCGGAACTCGGGAGCGCCATGCGGGCCCAACTTGGCGGATAATTAGCACGACACCCGTCGATGACACCGGGCGGGTCGCCCGGGACCGCGACCGCAAATCATGAGCGACAAACTCCGCATTGGACTGGCGCAGATGAACCCGCTGGTCGGGGACGTTGCCGGCAATACGGCCCTGATCCTGGGGGCCATCGAGCGCGCGCGCGCGGCGGGCGCCAAGCTGCTGCTGCTGCCCGAGCTGGCCGTCTGTGGCTATCCGCCGGAGGATTTGCTGTTTCACGCCGGACTGCCGGTGCTGGTCGAGGAATCGCTCCAGGAAATCCGGACCGCGAGCCAGGATCTCGCTGTCGTCGTCGGGTATCCCGAGTATGCGCATGACCGGATCTTCAACTCGGCTGCCGTCTTCCGTGATGCTGGCCTGATTGGCAATTACCGCAAGCACTGTCTACCCAACTACAGCGTATTTGACGAGGAGCGCTATTTCTCAGCCGGTGATGAAGCGCTGGTGCTCGACATCGATGGCTGGCGGGTTGGTCTGACAATTTGCGAGGACATCTGGGAGGTCGACCCCGCGGCCAAGGCCAGGGCGGCCGGCGCCGAGATGATCGCGGCGATCAACGGGTCACCATTTCGCCGCGCGAAGCAGGAACTCCGGGAACAGATTCTCGTCGAGCGCGTGATCGAAACCGGGCTGCCGATGGTCTATCAAAACCTGGTCGGCGGGCAGGACGAGCTGGTGTTCGATGGCGGTTGCTGTGTCGTGGGTGCGGATCGCGACACGCATTTTCGCGCGCCCGCATTTGCCGAAGGCCTCTACTGTGTGGACTTCGCCCGCGGGTCCGATGGTCGGGCAATACCTGAGGCCGGCGAGCTCGCGCCGATTCTGTCGCGTGAAGAAAGCGTCTACACAGCCCTGGTGACCGGCGTGCGTGACTACGTCACAAAAAACGGCTTTCCGGGCGTCGTGCTCGGCCTGTCCGGCGGTATCGATTCGGCGCTGACGCTTGCTATCGCCGTCGACGCGCTGGGCGCAGAACGCGTCCACGCGGTGATGATGCCGTATCGCTGGACGAGCGATATGAGTCGCGCGGACGCGGCGGAACAGGCGCAACGCCTGGGTGTGAAGTATTCCATTCTGCCGATCGAGCCGATCGTGTCTGCCACAACCGGCGTGCTGGCCGAGCAGTTCGCTGGCCTGCCGGTCGACACGACTGAGGAAAATATCCAGGCCCGCAGCCGGGGCATGTTGCTGATGGCGATATCGAACAAGACCGGTTGCATGGTGCTCGCTACCGGCAACAAGAGCGAAATGGCGGTCGGCTACGCAACCCTATATGGCGATATGGCGGGCGGCTTCGCGCCGATCAAGGACTGCCACAAGACGCTCGTCTATCGGCTGGCTCGCTATCGCAACCGCGCCGGCGAGGTCATTCCGGAGCGTGTGATCAACCGGCCGCCGTCGGCCGAGCTGGCGCCGGATCAAAAAGACAGCGATTCGCTGCCGCCCTATGACGTGCTGGACGAAATTCTCGAGGCGCTCATGCTGGACAACCTGTCGGTCGATGAGATTGTCGCCAAGGGCATTCGCGAGGAGACGGTGGTCGACGTCGTGGAGCGCGTCAGGCACAACGAATACAAACGCCGGCAGGCGCCGCCCGGCGTGCGGATCAGCGGTCGTGCATTCGGCCGGGACTGGCGCTACCCGATTACCTCGGGCTACCGGCACGTCAAAAGAAAATGAACGCTTTCTCTTTCTTGGGCGGTTTGGCGCTGGGCCGATCAGGATAGTTCTCACGCAATACGCTGCGCGTATCGGCGGCCAGATCCCGCATCCCCAGGTTCTCGTAAGCCTCGACCATAACATCCAGTGCATCGGCCACGGCCGGCGCGCCGTCGAACGTGTTCATGACGTACTGGGCGCGATTCAATGCCGCCGCGTAGGCCCCGCGCCGCATGTAGTACCGGGCGACATAGATTTCGTGGTCGGCGAGGCGATTGCGCAGAAAGATCATGCGCTGGCGAGCGTCTGCCGCGTACACGCTGTCCGGATAGCGCTTGACGAGCTGCGAAAAGGCGGAGAATGACTCGCGCGCATCGACCGGCGGACGTTTCGCGAGGTCGAGTCGAAATAGTCTGTGAAAGCGATTGTGCTCACCGGAGAACTGCGCGAGACCGCGCATGTACAGCGCATAGTCGACCCGCGGGTGCGTCGGATTTTCGCGTTCGAACTGCAGCGCCGAGTCGATAGCGAGATCCTTGTCACCATTGCGGTAATAGCAATAGAGCAAATCCAGCTGCGCCTGCTTGGCTTGATTGGCAAACGGAAACCGCGCTGTCAGGGTTTCGAAATACTGGATGGCATTGCGGTAGTTGCCACTGTTCATCGACTTCGTGCCACGCTGGTACAGCTCGTCCAGCGTGCCGGCGAGATCCCGGGTCTTCTTGTTACCGCCGCATGCGCCCAGCGTTAACACGTAGGCGAGGAGGCCCAGCAAGAGGATTCGGCGGGTGTGTCGGGGCGGCGTGCTGTGCGGCTGTCTGAACAAGAATGCTGGCCCGGGCTGGCAGAGCGCGGGAGTATAAACTAAAGCCGCCAAGCGAAAGTCAGCAGCGCCGATACATGCACGCAATTCACCATGACGTCCGGATACCGGAGGAGCTGGAGGGACGGCGCCTCGACCAGGCGCTGGCAACGCTGTTGCCGGACTATTCGCGCTCGCGAATCAAGGAATGGATCCTCACGGGCCGGGTGCGGCTCGATGGCGCGCCAGCGGCGCCGCGAACCGCTGTTGTCGCGGGCCAGCAGGTCCGGCTGGAGGTCGACGTCGAGCAGCATTCGGCAGACCGCCCCGAAGCGATCGACCTGGACGTGCTGTACTGCGACGAGGCTTTGATCGTCATCAACAAACCGGCCGGTCTGGTCGTGCATCCCGGCGCCGGCAATCGCGCGGGTACGCTGGTGAACGGCTTGATCAATCGCTGGCCGGAACTCGCGGCGCTGCCGCGCGCCGGGCTGTTGCACCGCCTGGACAAGGATACGAGTGGCTTGCTGGTCGTGGCGCGCACCCTCGCCGCGCATACGCAGCTGGTTCGGGAATTGCAGGACCGGCGAATTACCCGCGAATACCGGGCAGTCTGCTGGGGTCGCATGACAGCCGGCGGCACGGTGACCGCCCCGATCGGACGACATCCGGTCCACCGCACGCGCATGGCCGTCGTGGCGCGCGGCCGGGACGCCGTCACCCATTACCGCGTCCTGCGACGTTTCGATGCGTTCACGTATCTCGCGGTCAGGCTCGAAACCGGCCGGACACATCAGATTCGCGTCCACCTGGCACATATTCATCACCCGCTGGTGGGTGATCGCAGCTACGGTGGGCGACTGCGTCTGCCGCCGGGGACGGACGACCGCCTCGCGCAGCTTCTGCGGGAGTTTTCCCGCCAGGCGCTGCATGCCAGCCGGCTCGCGCTGGCGCACCCCCAGACCGGGAGCCGCCTGGAGTTTCACGCGCCGTTACCCCGGGATCTGCTGGCCCTGCTGATGGCGCTTGCCGGGCCGGGGACTGAGCCTCATGAGTTCGATGCCTTGCGATGGCCGGAACCGAAGTCCCGCTGATTCGGCCGGAATGGCCGGCGCCGGCCGCGGTCCACGCAGTCGCGACGACCCGGCTCGGCGGCTTTAGTGAGGGGCCTTTTGCCAGCCTGAACCTGGGTGATCACGTGGCTGACGATCCGGCCGCGGTCGTCCGCAATCGCGAGCGGCTGCGGGCGGTTGCCGCGCTGCAGGCCCCGCCAGCCTGGCTGCGCCAGGTGCACGGTAACCAGGTAGTGGCGGCCGAGCAGGTCGGCGACTCAACCATAGCGGATGCTGCCGCGACATCCCGCGCCGGCGTCATCTGTGCCGTGCTGACAGCCGACTGCCTGCCGTTGCTGGTCTGCGACACTGCGGGCCGTCGTGTGGCTGCGGTTCATGCCGGCTGGCGCGGGCTGGCCGGGGGTATTGTCGAGGCCGCGGTCGCCGACTTCACCGCGCACGGGATGCATTCTGAAGACCTGCTGACGTGGCTGGGGCCGGCCATTGGTCCGGCCGCTTACGAGGTTAGTGACGACGTCAAGAAGGCGTTTGGAGCGGCCGATGGCGCGGCATTCACGGCCAACACCCGGGGCCGCTGGCAGCTTGACCTGTATCGCCTGGCACGCGGGCGGCTCGAAGCGGCCGGTATTACGGCGATCTATGGCGGCCATTGGTGCACAGCCAGCGACGAGGCGCGCTTTTTCTCGCACCGCCGCGACGGTCCGTGCGGACGGCAGGCCACCCTGATCTGGCTGGCAGAGGAACCGGCGTCGAACCGAGGTTCTTCGGCCGGCGCTAGTCGCTGAGCAGCGTGCTTACGGAAAACCCCCGGTTCGGCCCCGGTCTGCACGTCGTGCTGCGTTGAAAAATCGAAGGGCGGCCCCATTTTTACGTCAATGTCTGATTTTTCGGAGTCGCGCCGATGCGCATGGACAAACTGACCAGCAAGTTCCAGATGGCGCTGGCCGACGCCCAGTCGCTGGCCGTCGGCCGTGATCACCAGTTCATCGAACCGGCTCACCTGATGCTGGCGCTGCTGGACCAGCAGGGGGGCACAGTGCGGCCGTTGCTGACCAAGGCCGGGGCCAATGTGAATCTGCTGCGCTCGCGCCTCGGCGATGCGCTGGATCAACTGCCCCAGGTGCAGGGGACGCCCGGCGAGGTGCATGTGTCGAATGACCTTGGCCGCTTGCTGAATGTCACCGACAAACTGGCGCAGGAACGCAACGATCAGTACATCTCCAGCGAACTGTTCGTGCTGGCCGCCTGTGACGACAAAAGCAATCTCGGCCGCATCCTGACCGACAGTGGCGTGGTTCGCGGTGCCGTCGACAAGGCGATCGAGGATATCCGCGGGGGCGCACAGGTCGACGACCCCAATGCCGAGGACACACGCCAGGCGCTCGAAAAATACACCATCGATCTGACCGAGCGAGCCGCCGCCGGCAAGCTGGATCCGATCATCGGTCGCGATGACGAGATTCGTCGCACCATCCAGATCCTGCAACGGCGGACCAAGAACAACCCGGTACTCATCGGTGAGCCGGGCGTCGGCAAGACCGCGATCGTTGAAGGGTTGGCCCAGCGCATCATCAATAGTGAGGTGCCCGAGGGTCTCAAGGACAAGCGCATCCTGGCGCTGGATCTGGGCGCGTTGATCGCCGGCGCCAAGTTCCGTGGCGAGTTCGAGGAACGGCTCAAGGGTGTGTTGAGTGATCTGGCAAAGCAGGAAGGGCAAATCATTCTGTTTATCGACGAGATGCACACACTCGTTGGTGCAGGCAAGGCCGAGGGCGCGATGGATGCCGGCAACATGCTGAAGCCGGCACTGGCGCGCGGCGAGTTGCATTGCGTGGGCGCCACCACGCTGGATGAATATCGGCAGAACGTCGAAAAAGACGCGGCGCTGGAACGGCGTTTCCAGAAAGTGCTGATCGACGAGCCGAATGTCGAGGATACGATTGCAATCCTGCGTGGCCTGAAAGAACGCTACGAGGTACATCACGGGGTCGATATCACCGACCCGGCAATCGTTGCCGCGGCGACGCTGTCACACCGTTACATCACCGACCGGCAGTTACCCGATAAGGCTATCGACCTCGTCGACGAGGCCGGCTCGCGCATCCGCATGGAAATCGATTCGAAGCCCGAGGCCATGGATCGTCTCGATCGGCGCATCATCCAGTTGAAGATCGAGCGCGAGGCATTAAAGAAAGAGTCCGACGACGCCTCCTTGAAGCGACTCGATGACCTGGAAAGCCAGCTTGGCGAGCTGGAAAAAGAATATGCCGACCTGGAGGAGGTCTGGAAGAGCGAGAAGGCCGCGATGGCGGGCGCGACCCATATCAAGGAGGAGCTGGAGCACGCGCGCCTGGAACTGGAGGCGGCGCGCCGGGCCCAGGACCTCCTTGATATGGGTCGCGCCCGCCATCGCGGCCTTCTCGCTCTTCCAGACCTCCTCCAGGTCGGCATATTCTTTTTCCAGCTCGCCAAGCTGGCTTTCCA
>JASJBD010000113.1 GCA_030066665.1 Gammaproteobacteria bacterium | reverse complement strand
TCGTCCACCGCGATATCAAGCCGGCCAACATCATGTACAACGCCGCTTCGGATGAACTGAAGCTGACCGACTTCGGTATTGCCAGGCTCACAGACACGAGCCGGACCAAGACCGGCATTATCCTGGGCACGCCGTCCTATATGTCGCCAGAGCAGCTATCCGGCACGGCCGTGACCGGCCAGTCTGACCTGTATTCGCTCGGCATCACGCTGTACCAGATGCTGACCGGCGCACCGCCGTTCCGCGCGGACTCCATTCCGAAGCTGATGGACAAGATTGTCAATGAGCACGCGCCGCCGCTGGCCGAGTTCCGCGATGATCTGCCAGACTGTGTGGATGGAATGTTCGAGCGGGTGCTCGCCAAGGACCCCGAAGACCGGTATCCGAACGGTCGCGCCATGGCCATGGCACTGCGAGACTGTTGCAAGGAATTCCCCGGCTGATTACCCGGGGATCCTGACCCGATGATGAGCCTGCAGAAGAAGTTCTCGTCCAGCCAAATGACCGACGTCGGGAAGGTTAGGGATCATAATGAGGACGCCATCGGCACCAACATGGATACCGGCTTGCTGGTGCTGGCGGACGGCATGGGCGGTTACAACGCCGGCGAGGTTGCCAGCGGAATTGCCGTGAAGACCGTGCTCGAACTCGTCACCGAGGCCTGTAATCGGGAAAAACGCAACGGCACCGAGGCGGAGACGGGCATGATGCGGCAGAGTATTGTGCTGCGCGACGCCATCATGCGGGCGAACAAGATCATTCACCAGACCGCCAAGAGCCAGCCGCAATGCGAGGGCATGGGCACGACAATCGTCGCCTGCCTGTTCTACGACAATCGCGTGACGGTTGCCCACGTCGGCGATTCCAGGCTGTACCGGCTGCGGAACAACCGCTTCGAACAGATCACGATGGATCACTCACTGTTGCAGGAGCTGGTGGATCGTGGCTTCTACACTGCCGAGGAGGCACAGCGCTCGACGAACCGGAACTATGTGACCCGCGCCCTGGGCGTCGAGCCGGTCGTGCAGGTCGATGTTCACGAGTACGAGGCCGAGCCCGACGATGTTTACCTGCTCTGCTCGGATGGCCTCTGTGACATGGTCGAAGACGAAGATATTCACTTAACTATCAGCACTTTTGGTGCTAACCTTGACGTCGCAAGTCAGCAGCTGATCAAGCTCAGCAATGATCACGGTGGCAAAGACAATATTTCTATTATCCTCGCTCACGTGCTGGAGCCGTTTCCGTCGAGACGGGGCCTGTGGGCAAAGATTTCGGGCTTATTTGGATAGGCTACAGATATGGCTAGATTGATCCTGAACCTGGATGGTCAACAGCTCGCTGAGTACAACATGTCGAAGGAGCGGTACACGATCGGCCGTCTCCCCGACAATGACGTGCGCATCGACAACCCGACCGTCAGCGGCCACCATTCGCTGATCATAAATATCCTGAACGATTCGTTCCTCGAGGACCTGAACAGCACCAATGGCACGTATGTCAATGGCAAGCTGATCAAGAAACACGCCTTGCAGCACGGCGACGTGATCACGGTTGGTCGTCACCAGCTGCGCTTCGTCGACAGCAATGCCGCCGACGACGAGCAGGATGAGTTCTCGCGCACCATGGTGATCGAGAATGCCGACATGGTGAAGGACCATGCGCCGGCCGAAGCGCAGGCGGCGATGGCCGAAGCACAGGCCGAAGCGGCTGCCGCCGTTGCGGCGCCGTCGGCAGCCGAGCAACGCATGATGGATACCGCGGCTGGCTCCAAGCCGCTGCCGATTGCCAAGATCCAGGTACTGAATGGCAATTTCGCCGGTCGCGAGGTGAGCCTGGCAAAAGCCGTTACAACACTTGGCCGACCGGGTGTTCAGGTCGTCGCCATAACGCGTCGGTCCGACGGTTATCACGTCGTGCAAGTCGAAAATGCCGACGGCAGGGAACCGGCGAAACTCAATGGCGAGACGCTGGGTGCTCAGGCGAAGGAATTACGCGACAACGATGTCGTCGAGATCATTGGCATCAAGATGGGCTTCTTCGCCGACTGAGGCTCAAGCCGATACGAAGACGTCGGTTTCCGGCGCGTAATTCTCGAATTTCGTGAACTGCCCGAGGAAGGTCAGCGGGAACTCTCCCGTGGGCCCGTTTCGCTGTTTCGCGATGTTGATGTCCGCAATGCCCTGGCGCGGCGTGTCCTTGTCATAGACCTCTTCCCGGTAAATGAACACGATCAGGTCGGCATCCTGCTCGATCGCGCCGGATTCGCGCAGGTCTGACATCACCGGTTTCTTGTCCGTCCGCTGTTCCACGCTGCGATTGAGCTGCGACAGCGCGATGATTGGCAGATTGAGTTCCCGCGCGAGGGCTTTCAGCGAGCGCGAAATCTCCGATATCTCGGTCGCACGGTTCTCGGTGCTGCCGGACACGGTCATCAACTGCAGGTAATCGACGACGATCAGGTGCAGTCCGTGTTCGCGCTGCAAACGGCGCGCGCGGGCGCGGACCTCCGTCGGCGTCAGCGCGGGCGTATCGTCGATGAAAATCGGCGCCTCCGCCATCTGCTGAATGGCCCCGTTGATACGCGGCCAGTCCTCGTCGGCAAAGCGACCGTTACGCAAATGAGCCTGGTTGACCCGGCCCAGCGAAGAGATCATCCGAAAGGCGAGCTGCTCGACGGACATCTCCATACTGAAAACCGCAACGGGCAGGCCGTTTCCGAGCGCCGCGTTCTCGGCAATGTTCACCGCAAGCGTCGTCTTGCCCATCGATGGCCGGCCCGCCACGACCACCAGATCACCGGACTGCAGGCCGGCCGTATAGTCGTCGAACTTGTGGAAGCCGGTCGCCAGTCCGGTAATGGCCCCACCGGCCTGGTGCAGCGTATCGAGACGATCGACCGTGTCATTCAGGACTTCGCGAATGCGCACGAAGCCCGAGCCGCGGCGCTTGCCACGCTCTGCGATCTCGAAGACGCGCCGCTCCGCGGCGTCGACCAGCTCCGAGATCTGGCGACCCTCGGTGTGATAGGCGCTGCCCGCGATCTCGTTCCCGGCCCGGATCAACTCTCGCAGCAATGCCCGGTCGCGAATAATGGACGCGTAGTCGGTGACATTCGCCGCACTCGGCGTGTCCTTGACCAGCGACACCAGGTACGCCATGCCGCCGGCGTCGTCGAGTTCGGCACGCGCAGTCAGATGATCGGAGATGGTGACGGCATCGCAGGGTTCATTCCGCTGGGACAGACTCTCAATGGCGCGAAAGATCAGCCGGTGATCCGGGCGGTAGAAGTCTTGCTCGGCGACCCGGTCGGCAACGCGATCCCAGCTGGAGTTATCCAGCATGAGACCCCCGAGCAACGCCTGTTCTGCCTGTACCGAGCTGGGCGGCAGATTAATGTGATCGGTGCCGCTCGACAGCAGGCCCGGATCGTCGGGAACGCTCGCCATGGCGACCGGCTCAGCCGGCAGTGGGCTCGTCTGTGGCAGCCCCGTCCGGTTCTGCCGTATCGCTCGCGCCAGCCACTGGCGCCGCCTCGACGTCAGCCGGTGCCGCCTCCTCGGCAGCACCCTCCGCGGGCGTCTCGCCTGCTTCCTGCAAGGCCGGCCCGGTGGCGCCGTCCTCGCCGATAACCTGCAACCGGATAACGATGTTCACGTCGGTGTGCAGGTGCAGTTCGACCTCGTGCTCGCCCAGCAGGCGAATGGGGCCGTTTGGCAAACGCACCTCGCTACGTTGCACGGCAATGCCCGCCTCGGCACAGGCTTCGGCAATATCGATCGTGCCAATCGAGCCGAATAGTTTCCCTTCGGTACCGGCCTTGCTCACGATCTTCAGTTCCAGGTTCTCGAGATCCGCGGCCCGTGCCTGGGCGGCAGACAGATCGGCAGCCTGTTTGGCTTCGAGTTCGGCGCGCCGGGTTTCGAATATCTCGATGTTCTCAGGTGTTGCTAATGCCGCCTTGCCCTTGGGCAACAGGAAATTACGGCCAAAACCGGACCGCACTTTGACCCGATCACCCATGTTGCCGAGATTCTCGACCTTTTCCAGCAGAATAACTTCCATGATTCTTGATCTCCGACGGCCGGAAGCTGACCGGTCTGCTATTTAATCACATCTACGCTGCCACGACGCAGCCCATACCAGTTGTCGACAAATCCGATTGACGCGAACATCAGCAGCGCAAACGAAATCATTATCGGGCCAAGCACCAGCGGCAGATACACGACCGCCAACAGCGGCCACGGCCAGCTCCGCGCCCGTGCCTGCCAGTGCAGCACGGCGATTCCCTGCAACGCGAATCCCGTGCCCAATACCAGCAGCAAGCTGTTGGCCATCCAGCCGACGTTAAACAGCGCGGCTATGCCCGCAATGGCTGTCGCAATGCCGAGCACCAGCCCCATCCGCAGGCGCAAAAACATCGCGGCAAAACCCGGACCATTGGCACCGGCGGCCCACCAGCTACCCAGCAACAGCGCGATCACACTGCCGCTGATGATGCTGATCGCCGCCAGACCCGTCATCATTGGCGCGAGCGGTGCGAGCACGGCCGGGTCGGCGACGTCCAAACCGAGTTCGCCGAGCTGCGATGCAAATGTCTGCAGGATCGGCTCCCAGAAAGCCACGACATCACCCACGACTGCACCAAACACCACCACGCCGGCAGCGCCGACCAGGACCAGGAGCTGCACGGGCAAAGTCAATGACGCGAAGTGCCCGGTCGCGGTACCCAGCGCCAGCGCCGAACCCCAGGTCAGCGCACCGCTGAGCAACAGCACCTGCAGGCTGCCGCCGGCTGCGACGACCACTCCGGCCAGGACGACCAACGCCATGCCGGTATCTTCCAGCGCCGTGCGCCAGCCGCGCACGATTGCAGTCATGACGACAGCGGCGGGACTGACGACACCCAGCAGGCCGAGCGGGAAGGTCCCGGCGATCAGCAGGATTCGCGGGAAACGGCGTTCGGCCAGCCAGCCACCAAAACTATTCACCGGGTCCAGCCGGGGACAAGCCGCTGGTGCGGCAAGTCGTCGGCGCCTCGACTGTCAGTGTTTGTCGGTGTACGGCAGCAGCGCCAGGTACCGGGCGCGCTTCACGGCCGTTGCGAGTTGCCGTTGATAATGTGCTTTGGTGCCGGTGATGCGGCTCGGCACAATCTTGCCGGTTTCGGTGATGTAGTTGCGCAAGGTGTCGAGATCCTTGTAGTCGATCTCTTTGACTCCATCGGCAGTGAAGCGACAGAACTTGCGGCGGCGAAAATATCTGCTCATTACTCAGGTCCTCGCTGTTATTCGGCCGCCGGCGCTTCGTCAGCGGCGCTTTCAGCCACTTCCGTCGGGGCAGGCTCGGCAGTCGCCTCGGTCGGCGTCGGGGCCTCGGCCTCGTCGGCCGGGGCGGCGCGACGCGGCTCGCGCGGGCGCTCTTCGGTGTCTTCCTCGGGCGCTTTCGCCAGCGGCGACGCATCGGTGATGGGCTCGTCGCGACGGATCACCAGGTGACGCAGTACCGCATCGCTGAAGCGGAATGCGCCCAGCACTTCGTCGAGTGCTGCCTGGTCGCACTCGATGTTCATCAGCACATAGTGCGCCTTGTGAACTTTGGCGATGGAATGCGCCAGCTGCCGCCGGCCCCAGTCTTCCAGTCGGTGTACGGTTCCACCACCAGCCGAGATCATGCCGGTGTAGCGCTCGATCATTGCAGGAACCTGCTCGCTCTGGTCCGGGTGGACCAGAAACACGATTTCGTAGTGTCTCATTGTGACTCCCTATGGTTTAACAGCCACCCGCTCGCGGTGTGGCAAGGAGGCGGCGAATGCTACCGGAGGGCCTTCCGCCTAGCAACCCGGGCGCCACCGCAGGAGCGACTTCAGCCGCGATTCCAGCGGCGTTGCCCCGTGACCGGCGGGTCTCATCTCCATGGCTCGCTGCGCTGCGCTTTACTTCCGATGACACTCGCCGGTCACGGGGCGGACTCGCTCCGACGCACATCGTGGCTGAAGCCGCTCCTACTCCGAATCGGGAAGGCGGCGCTGGCGGCGGGCCTCGTAGAGGCAAATGCCGGCGGCGACCGACACGTTCAGGCTCTCGACCGCCCCGAGCATGGGCAGGCCGACGAGTTGATCGCAATGCTCCCGGGTCAGGCGTCGCAGGCCGGACTCCTCGGCGCCCAGCACGAGAGCCAGCGGGCCTGTAAGTTCGCAGTCGAAAATCGATGCTTCTGCCTCGCCAGCCAGGCCCACGATGTTGATGTCCTCGTCCGACAGAAATCCAAGAAAGCGCGCCAGATTCGCCACCAGCGCGACCGGTTGCACCTCCGCCGCGCCCGCCGCGACCTTGCTGACTACCGGCGTCAGGCCGACGTTGCGGCTGCGGCCTGCCACGACCAGGTCGACGCCGGCCGCATCGGCCGTGCGCAGGCAGGCCCCGAAATTGCGCGGGTCCTGAACGCCGTCGAGCACGAGGATGACCGGGTCGTCCAGTGTGGTCACCATCGCCCGCGCCTCGGCCTCGGTCAGCTCCGTAGATGAGACAATGCGGGCGGCAACACCCTGGTGTTTGTTCGTCCCGGTCAGCTGTTCCAGCTCGTCAGCCAGGCATTCGGTTACCAGCACTTTCCCGATCCTGCCGAGCCGGGCCAGACGCTTTCGGCCGAGGCCTTGCTGCAGGTAGACCTCGAGTACGCGCTCGCGATCAGATTTCAGCAGCCGGCCCACGGCATGCAGGCCATAGATGACCCGGTCAGCCACGGCGGCGACGCCCTCTCATTCCACGGCGATTCGATCGGCGAGGCTCGGTTGCCTCCGCCAGCGCAAAGTCGATTTTCGCTTCGTCGGTATCGACGCGCTGTACCGTGACCATCACTGTGTCGCCGAGTCCGTAACTCCTGCCGCTGCGTTCACCGGACAACCGCAGGCCGCTGTCGGTGACGTGAAAGTAGTCGTTACCCAGCGACGTGACATGCACCAGGCCGTCAACATACAGATCGTCGAGTGTCACAAACAAACCAAAATGAGTCACACCGGTCACAGTCCCAGGCAAAGTATCGCCAAGGTGATCCAGCAGATAAGCAGCCTTCAACCTGGCCTCGACATACCGCGCGGCCTCGTCGGCACGCCGTTCCTGGTCGGAACAACGGCGCCCCTCCTGCTCCATCGCGGCAATGTCGTAGCCGAAGTCGCCGGGTCGTTCCGCCGCCAGTACATGACCGATTCCGCGGTGAACCAGAAGATCTGGATAGCGCCTGATCGGCGATGTGAAATGCGCATATGTTTGCAGTCCGAGGCCAAAATGGCCGATGTTCTCCGGCTGGTACACGGCCTGGCTGAGGCTCCGCAACACTGCCATCGATAATTGCGCGGCATCGGGTCGTTTGTTGATTTCGCGCATCGCGCGATTCAAGTGGCGCGGATCATTGCGGGCCTGCTCCGGCACCTTGATACCCAGCCCCTGCAACAAGAGTCGCAGCTCCTCGAATTTTTCTTCGCCCGGCCCCGCATGCACTCTATATAGGGTGGCAAGTCGCTTGCGGCGGAGAAACTTCGCAGCCTGCACATTCGCCGCAATCATGCATTCCTCGATCAATCGATGGGCGTCGGTGCGATGCCGCGGCAGCACTCGCGCCACGTGACCGTCGTCACCCATTTCGATGCGTACCTCGGGTAAATCGAGATCCAGCGCACCACGGCGGCGGCGCGCCGCTGCCAGCACCCGATAAACCCCATACAGGTTTTCGATTTGTTCCTGCAGTTTGCTTAACGCGGGGCGGCCCCGACGGTCTCGATGGAACTCGTCGACCTCCGCATAAGTCAATCGTGCCGCGGACCGAATGACGGCACGATAGAAATTCGCACGACTGGCTTTACCGTTACTGCCAATGCGCATGTCGCAGACCATGCTGAGCCGGTCAACGTCAGGGTTCAGTGAGCACAGGCCGTTCGACAGCGCTTCCGGCAGCATCGGCACGACGCGATCCGGGAAATAGGTGGAGGTGCCGCGCTGGCGGGCTTCGTGATCCAACGGACTGTCCGGCGTTACGTAGTGGGAAACGTCAGCGATAGCGACAACCAGGCGCCACCCGTCACCGTCCGGTTCGGCAAACACCGCGTCGTCGAAGTCGCGCGCGTCCGCACCATCGATCGTGACCAGCGGCGTATCGCGCAAGTCAGTGCGTCCTTCCTTGTCGCGCGGCCGCACACGCTTGCCCCATTCCGCTGCGGCCCGCTCCACCTTATCCGACCAGCGCCACGGCAAACCGAATTGTTCGATTGCTACTTCGGTGATGATGCCGCTGTCCGTGGCGTCACCCAGGATGCGGATGATCTTGCCCTGAGCGTCGCGAGTCCGGTCCGGATATTCTGTGATCTGCAGCTTCACCAGCTGGCCGTGTTTCGCGCTACCGCGCTGATGGTCCGGCACGAGGAACTGGTGTGGTGAACGACCGGCTTCGATGACATACCCGACTCCGTGCCGTCGTTCATACCGGCCGACCGCAGTAGTCTTCGCGCGCTCGAGGATATCGACCAGGCTGCCGGCACGCCGGCCTCCGCGGCCACCACCCGCCACGCGCACCGCGACTCGGTCGCCATCCAGCAGCGGACGCATTTCCTGGAATGGCAGGTAGATGTCGTCGCTGCCGTCGTCTGGAACGACAAAGCCGAAGCCATCCGGGTGCGCCGATACCCGACCGGCAACCGCATCGATCTTTTGCAGCAGGCAGTATTCGCCGCGGCGGTTGATCAATAACTGACCATTAGCGGCCATTTTTTGCAGACGGCGGCGCAGCGCCGCGCGCTGTTTGTCGACATCAACCTCGACCGCTTCTGCAAGCTGGTCGAGACTCAGCGGTACGCCATGCTTCTCGAGAACGGCGAGAATACGGGCGGGTTCGGGAACCGGATGACGGTAGGGCATGCTGTCGCGGCCAGCCCGTCGCGAAGAGCGGCCGCGGCCGAATTGCCTGGCCACGTCAGAGGTATGGCTTGTTTTTCATCGCGTTGACAAGCATACAGGCTGCCAGTAAAGTCCGGCCACTTTCTCGCCAGCCCTTGATGCCCAGGTGGCGGAATTGGTAGACGCGCATGGTTCAGGTCCATGTGGGGGCAACCCCGTGGAGGTTCAAGTCCTCTCCTCGGCACCATTTC
>JASJBD010000112.1 GCA_030066665.1 Gammaproteobacteria bacterium | reverse complement strand
TTCGTCTGTACGACACCACGCTGCGCGATGGCGAACAGGCCGTTGGCATCGTCTTCAATCCGGAAGAAAAATTCCAGATCGCCAGCGCTATTGCTGATTTGGGAATCGGCCGCATCGAAGCCGGGTTCCCGCGCGTGTCCGCAGCGGATTCACAGGCGGTCAAGCGAATTCTCAATGCAGGGCTGAGCTCGGAGATCTGGGGCTTTTCCCGGGCAGTACAGGCCGACCTGGATGCGCTGATCGAGCTCGGCATTTCACAGACGTTGATCGAAATCTCGACCAGCGACCTGAAGATCGAGGCCTACGGTTTTGATCGACCCAAGGTCGTGAACAAGGTGCGTGATGCAGTCAAGCACGCCGTCGCGAATGATATGAAGGTCCTGTTTTTTGCGGTCGACAGCACCCGTAGCGACCTGGACTTCCTGCACGGCGTGTACGACACCGCGCTGGAAGCCGGTGCCAGTGAGATCGCCGTGGTCGATACGATCGGCGCCTGCGCCCCGGAAGCGGCCGAACTGCTGGTCCGTGAAGTACGCGGCTGGATCGGCCCGGATATTCCGTTGCATTTTCATGGCCACAACGATTTTGGCCTGGGTACGGCGCTGGCTGTTGCCGCGGTTCGCGGCGGTGCCGACTGGATCCAGGGCACGATCAATGGCATCGGCGAGCGCGCCGGCAATTCTGATCTGCTGGAAGTCGCGCTGGCACTGCAGTGTCTTTACGACGTCCCGGTCGAGATCAACCTGGAGAAGGCGCGCCAGGTGTCGGCACTGGTGCAGGAAGCTGGCAACTACAAAGTCGACGGCTGGCGACCCGTGGTCGGTGAAAACCTGTTCACGCGCGAAAGCGGCGCGGTCGCCAATCAGTTCCATATCCCGGCGGCAATCGAGCCCTACTCGTCCGACCTGGTCGGCGCGCCCCGTCGCATCGTGCTGGGAAAGAAGAGCGGCCTGCTTAGTATCAAACTCAAGAGCGAAGAACTGGGGCTGGATCTCCCCGAGTCGGCGTATGCGAACGTGCTGGCACAAGTGAAGGAGCTGGGCACGTCGCAGGAGCGCCTGGTCACGGACGAAGAATTTCGTCGCATCGCGGATGCCGCAGCCTGAGGATGCCCGGACATGAGTAACGACAAAGCAAGGATTGCGATCCTCGGCGGCACCGGCGACCTGGGCTGGGGCCTCGCGTTACAGCTTGCAAAGGCCGGTTACCCGGTGACCATCGGTTCGCGCAAGGCGGAGAAAGCCGAACACGCGGTCGCCGAACTGCTCGAAGTCGCGCCAGACGTGCAGGTCACCGGCCTCGCAAACCCGGACGCCGCGGCCGCTGCCGATATTGTGATCATGACCGTGCCGTTCGCGAGTCAGCGCCCAACACTCGAGTCGGTGTACGACCAGGTGCAAGGCAAGATCTTCGTGGACGCCACGGTCCCGCTGGTTCCGCCCAAGGTCATGCGGGTGCAATTGCCCGAAGGTGGTTCCGCGGCAAAACAGACGCAGGAGTTCCTCGGCGACGAAGTGCGCGTCGTTTCCGCGTTCCAGAATGTTGCGGCGGCTCACCTGCGCTCCGGGGAACTGGACGAGGAAGATTGCGACGTGCTCGTTTGCGGCAACGACCCTGACGCGCGCGCTGCCGTCGTCGCACTGGCCGAAGCAATCGGCCTGCGCGCGTGGCATGCCGGGGCCATCGACAACTCCGCCGTGGCTGAAGGCCTGACGTCGATCCTGATATTCCTGAACAAGAAGTACAAACTCGACGGCGCGGGTATTCGCATCACCGGACATGCCCGCGAAGACTGATACCGCGATCGCATACCGCGTAACTGCGGACGTGCTCCGGCACGAACGGCTGACCGGCAACGACCGGCTGGTTCGCCTGCGCACCCGCACACGCGCGCTGGACGGCATGCAGAAAGAAGCGGTTGTCGAATATGGGCCAACCGGCGCAGTCTGGCGGCTGCTGTGCGATGAAGGCCCGTGGCTCAACGGCACGGACCTGGCGCCGTTTCCGCTCGCGTTTTTCACCGCCGGTCTGGCCGCAACGATCATGTCGGATTTCCTTGCCGAGGCGGCCGACCGCAAAATCCGCATTGATCAACTGGAGCTGCGCCAGGACAACTTCTTCACCATGGATGGATCCGCGGTGAAAGGCACGATGGCGGCCAGTGTCGAACCGATCCGGCTGGTGCTAACCGCCAGTGGTGATACGCACGCCGCAGAACTGGAAGACATTGCGGCAATCGCGCTGGAAGATCGCAGCGCGACCGCATTGAGCCTGAGGGAGTTCCTGCCGAGCCGCTTCAGCATCGAACTGAACGGCAAGCCACTGGCCTGGCCCGGCGAAATTGCGGAAGCGGTGACGACGCTTGCGGATCCGGCCGACCTGTTCGGCCGTTTGCCGGGCGACACGACCGCCGCATCGGCCGAAGCGATTATCCACAAGGATGAAGCCGCGCCGGCTCCCGAGAGCGAGGGAGCCGTCGGGTTACAGTCGAATCAGAAACGCATGGTGCATGTACACACCGAAGGCCGCCTGCGCGGCGATGGGTTGAAAGAAATCGCCGTGCAGTGCATCAAGCCGGCCGGCAGCCGTTTCGTCTTCCTGAGTGACGATGCCGCTGACATCGGTGGCCAGGAACGCGCGCCTTGCGGGCTGACTTACCTGTCCGCCGGCGTAGCTTTTTGTTTCATGACCCAGCTGGGCCGTTATGCGCAAATTGCGAAACAGGATCTCAGGGGTTACCGGATCGTGCAGGAAACCAGTTTCGCTCACGGTCGGCCATACCAGCCGGCCGCAATGCCGGTCGATACCTTCGTATGCCTGGACAGCGGCAATCCGGATACGGATAACCTCACGCTAGTGCAGATGGGCGAACAAACCTGCTACCTGCATGCCGCATTCCGCAACCCGGTGGATATCGATTTCAGCGTTGACGCGGGATAGACAATGACGTCGGCCGACACCGTCAGCCGTGGGTCGATGGCGCGGCTCGACTAGACCTTGATGATGTCCAGGGCAACTCCCAGCAAAGTCAGCCCGATCAGACTGACCGCGGTTACCCCGGCAACCATACAGATGGTGAAAATAACCTCTGCAAGCATGTAAGCCTCCGGGTTGCGGAGGCTCATACAAATAACTGCGCCCGGATTCGAACGCAATTCGTAGTTGTACCTAATTCACTTCTGGATCTTTTTGCGGCGCAGCCATCCGAGCAGACCAAGTCCCGAGCCGAACAACCACATGGCAGCCGGAACCGGGATGACCGCGCCGGGCGAGAATTCGGTCAGCACCCGAATGTAGTCGCCGGGCGACCCGGCCCGCCAGTCGACAACAATCGTTTGCAGACCAGTAATTGTCACGGAATCGCCACCCTCAAGGCCGCGCAAGCCCGGGTTCAAATAGTCGACGCCGGTGTTAATCAGGAAGTCACTGGCATCGAGATTGCCGGTGCTGTCAATGATGCCGAAAATTTCAGAATCGAAAGTAACGGTCCCAATTTGGGTTCTCGTCCCGTCAGGGTCAAAGAAGATGTAGTGACTGGCGACCGTGCTGCCCATCGGCACGATGCCGGGGCCACCGCCACCGCCCATACCATCCGCCAGGATGTCGACATCGAGATCCACGGTAATCTCGATGTTCTGCCCCTCATCGAAGCCATAGAGATTCAGACTCTGAAAGTTGTTGTTACCGACCGTGTTGTCCGGATCCGACTCGGTAAACGGCACCGTCAATTTGATGAACATGCCGCCCTGGTCCAACGACTGGCCACCAGTCACGGCACCGGAAATAATCGTTGCCAGCGCGGTCTGGGAAAACAAGGCCGCCAACGCGGCGAAAAATAGCAGCGGCTTGATCTTTAATGGACTCATCCGGCTTCCCCTTTTTCTTATTTTTCCGCTTTCGGAGGCGCAATTCCCTCTTAAAAACCTTACGCCCGTTGCCACTCGGCGGCAAGTTGACATAACGACGGCAAAAAAAACCCGGCCGCGTGGCCGGGTTCATATTCCCACTGCACCCTGTGTAGACCGTTCGGTGTCTCAGCCACGTCAGCAGACTGAGTCGTGAGCGGCATTAGATTCTAGAAACTTGGCGTGCTGTTCGGATATCCCCAATATTGGGGTATTGTGCTCGACACGGTTTTTCTGCCGCTGCGGGAGCACGACATGGGGATTTTGGTACTACTGGAGGTTGCGGCCAGGCCCGACTGCGTCGAGGACATGACCGAATTCCTCGCCGCGCGCCTGCCCGAGACTCGCGCTTTCGACGGTTGCCAGGACATCACCGCGTATCTCAATGACGACGGCAAGACCATCGTGATGGTCGAGCACTGGGACGCGAAAGCCAGCTATGAAAAGTACACGGCCTGGCGGCGGGAGACCGGGGTGCTCGATACCCTCGCAACCATGCTCGCTGGACCGCCGAGTATTCGTTACTTCGAAACCGTCAACGCCTGACGCTGCGAATATGCCGTGATGCCGGTGCTTATTCCAGGACGAGCAGCAGGTCGCCCGTATCGACCTGGGCTCCGGGTTCGGCCAGGACCTGGCCGACTTTTCCGCCCTGCTCCGCGTGCAGCTGGGTCTCCATCTTCATTGCTTCGATCGCGAGCAGTGCGTCACCCTTCCCAACGCGCTGCCCGACCTGGGCCATGACGGTTGTGACAACCCCGGGCATCGGCGCCGCGACCTGCAGCGGATTGCCCAGTTCGGCCTTCGGCCGAACCGTGCGAGTGGCGGTGGCCTCGCGATCCAGTATGACGACGCTGCGCGGTTGGCCATTGAGTTCGAAAAACACGCGGCGCTCCCCATCCGCGTTCGGCTCACTGGTCGTGAAATAGCGGATGATCAGTCGCTTGCCCTTCTCGATCTCGGCCTCCGCTTCATCGCCTGCTTCCATGCCGTAGTAGAACACCGGCGTCGTCAACTGGCTCACGTCGCCAAACTGGGCCCGATGACCGGCGTAGTCGCGGAACACTTTTGGATACAGCGTGTAGGAGGACAACTCCGTGTCGCTGAGTTTCCAGCCGGTACCTTTCGCCGCCGCCGCGCGGGCTTCGTCGAGATCCAGCGGCGGCAGGCTGGCGCCGGGCCGTTCAGTGAGCGGCTGTGCGTCTTTCAGAATCTTCTGTTGCAGCTCTGGCGGGAATCCCCCGTGTGGCTGGCCCAGGTCACCACGAAACAGGCCGACAACCGACTCCGGAAAATCCACTTCCCGCTCCGGGTCCAGCACCTCGTCCGCGGTAAGCCCGCTGGTCACCATGAATAACGCCATGTCGCCGACGACTTTCGACGTGGGCGTGACCTTGACGATGTCGCCGAACATTTCGTTGACTTGCGAATAGGTCTCGGCGACTTCCGGCCAGCGATGTTCGATACCGAGTGCGCGTGCCTGTTCACGCAGGTTCGTGTATTGCCCACCCGGCATGGCATGCCGGTAGACATCCGCCGTGCCGGCGCGGATTTCGCTCTCGAACGGGGAGTAATACCGGCGCACGACCTCCCAGTAGTGCGAGATTTCCCGCAATGCCGCGGTATTCACACCCGGATCACGGTCCGAGTCGGCCAGTACTTCGATGATGCTGCTGAGATTCGGTTGCGACGTCAGCCCGCTCATGGAATCGATTGCGCCGTCGACGATATCGGCGCCGGCTTCGACCGCCGCAATGACGGTGGCTGCGGCCACACCGCTGGTGTCATGGGTGTGAAAATGCACCGGCAGGCCGGTCTCGTCACGCAGCGCGCTCACGAGTTGCCGGGCCGCGGCCGGGCGGCACACGCCGGCCATGTCCTTGATGCCGAGCATGTGCACGCCGGCGGCCTGCAATTCGCGGCCCAGACCGAGGTAGTAGTCCAGGTCGTACTTGCCCTCCCCGTCGTGCAGCATGTCGCCGGTGTAACACAGCGTACCCTCGCAGAGCTTGCCGGTTTCCAGCACGGCATCCATAGCCACGCGCATGTTTTCGACCCAGTTCAGGGAATCGAAGACGCGAAATACGTCGATACCGGTCGCGGCCGCCTGTCGAATGAAATAGCGCACGACGTTGTCCGGGTAACTCGTATAGCCCACCGCGTTTGCTCCCCGCAGGAGCATTTGCAGCAGCATGTTGGGCATCGCGTCACGCAGGCGTGCGAGGCGGTCCCATGGATCCTCCTGCAAAAAGCGCATGGCGACGTCGAAGGTGGCACCGCCCCAGCACTCCAGCGAGAAGAACTCCGGCAACAGCCGTGCATAGGCCGGCGCGATGCCGACCAGGTCATAGGTACGCATGCGGGTAGCCAGCAGCGACTGGTGCGCATCCCGCATGGTGGTATCGGTCAGCAGCACGCGCGGTTCGTCACGGATCCAGCGGGCAAAGGCCTCCGCGCCGAGCGTGTCGAGCTGCTGGCGGAAGCCGTCCGGAATCTCTTCGGGCAGGCCTTTCGGTATCGGCGCCACCGGCCAGCTCTCCGGCCGATCGCGACCTGCGACGTCCGGATTACCGTTCACAATGACGTCACCGATATAGCTCAGCAGTCTCGTGGCGCGATCGCGCTTGCGCGGCATTTCGAACAGCTCGGGCGTGTTGTCGATAAACCGCGTGGTGTACTCGGCTGCAGTGAAGGTCGGGTGCTGAATCAGGTTTTCGAGAAACGCCAGGTTGGTGCTGACACCGCGCACGCGAAACTCGCGCAGGGCTCGATCCATCCGCCGGGTCGCCGCAGCAGCAGTCTGCGCCCAGGCGGTGACCTTGACCAGCAGTGAATCGTAGTAAGGGGTCACACGCGCGCCGACGAATGCCGTGCCACCATCCAGGCGGATACCGAAGCCGGACGCGCTACGGTAGGTCGCGATACGTCCGTAATCGGGAACGAAGTTGTTCTCCGGATCTTCGGTCGTCACGCGGCATTGGAGCGCGTGCCCGTTCAGCTTGATATCCGTTTGCGCGGGCAGCGCCGGACGGCTGCCGATGGCCTCGCCCGACGCCACGCGCAACTGGGCCTGCACGATGTCAACGCCGGTCACTTCCTCCGAAACGGTGTGCTCGACCTGGATGCGCGGATTGACTTCGATGAAGTAGAACTCGCCCGAGTCCATATCCTGCAGGAACTCCACGGTGCCTGCATTGACATACCCGGCCGCTCTCCCCAGCCGGAGCGCGGCACCGCACAACGCTTCGCGCTGCGCCTGGTCGAAATAGGGCGCCGGGGCACGCTCGACAACCTTCTGATGCCGGCGTTGGACGGTGCAATCGCGTTCGAACAGATGCACCAGTTCGCCGTGCTGATCACCGAGTATCTGCACCTCGACGTGGCGCGCTCGACGCACGAGTTTTTCGAGGTAGACCTCGTCATTGCCGAAAGCGCTCGCCGCCTCGCGCCGCGCGGGGTCGAGCTGCGCGACCAGGTCGGACTCGGATTCGAGCACCCGCATGCCGCGGCCGCCACCGCCCCAGCTGGCTTTCAGCATCACCGGGTAACCGATTTCTTGCGCCAGCGCTTTCGCCTGGTCCAGGTCGCGGGGCAACGGCCCGGTCGCCGGCATCACGGGCACGCCGGCACTTTCGGCGAGTTCGCGGGCTTCGACCTTGTTACCGAGTTTGCGCATTACGTCGCTCGGCGGGCCGACGAAGATGATCCCGGCATCGCGGCAGGCATCGGCAAAGTCGGGATTCTCCGCGAGGAACCCGTAGCCGGGGTGAATGGCATCGACGCCAGCCTCACGCGCGATACGAATCACGTCCGGGATATCGAGGTAGGCGCCGATCGGATTGCCACCTGTGCCAACGCGGTAGGACTCGTCCGCCTTGAAGCGGTGCAACGCGAAGCGATCCTCTTCGGTATAGATCGCGACGGTACGCAGGCCGAGCTCGGTCGCGGCGCGGAACACGCGGATGGCGATCTCGCTGCGATTCGCAACGAGCAGGCTTTGGATCGGACTGGTCATGGGCGGGACGGCATTCCTGACGGTCGAGGGCTCGTCAGGGTATCAAGCCCCCGCGGCCGGCTGAATGACTGAAGCGACCGGAAACTTGGCAAAAAAGTGACTGGCCGTCCGCACCCTACGGCGGATCGGTCGCGAAGCACTCATCCTCGGTCCGCGGATTGCCATCGGACGGGCATTCAATACCCTCCGCGGCCACCCACAGCGGTGTGCCCGCGACCAGCAGGGTGTGCACCGACCTGTAGCCGTCGATACCACCGATGCTGAGGTCGTGCAACGGATTCATGATGACGTCGAGCTCCCCCTCCTTCACCGCTTTGTCGCAGTCGGTCAGATCATTGATGTACTTGGTTTTGACCGTATGCTCCGGCATGAAGGCGCGCGCCGTCTGCGTGGTCAGCGGACCGGCGCAGATTCGCACCCCAGGGCGCGCAATCAGGTCATTCAGGTTCTCGATCTCGCCCACCAGCGCGCTTTTCTCCGGGATGTGGATGAACTGGCTCGATGCGCTCATCGTGCAACTGAACCGCCGCGAGGTCCGTCGGCGCATGCCCTGCGTGTTGCCGCCAGTGGCATTGAGCTGGGATATGAAGTCAATCTTGTTGTCCACGAGCAGCGATGTCGCGGGCAGGCGTCCCGGCGGCAGCACCACGGTCTCGACCGTGAGTTCCACGTCGTAGTGCTGTTCAATTTCCTCGATGACGGCGTCCTGGTATTTCTGACTAATGCTCGAGAAATACCACGATGTGTTCTGCGGCGTTTCCGGCACGCCCTGGGTCAGTTGGCGGATCACGCCGGTGTCCAGAATGTCCTTGAACATACCCACCGGCTCCTCGGGCCAAGCCGCTATTTCCGGTTGGGGCAAACAGTCCACCAGCCGAACCATGTAACTGCGCGCGGCACCCGGCTGATTCGGCGGCTCGGTGGCAAGGATTTCCTGGTCTTTGCCGCTGGCGATGACGCGAATCCAGGCCGCGTCAAATGCGCGAATCAGTTGCTCGCGCCCTTTGGCGATCTCTGCGGGGGACCAGTCCCCGCTGCGCGTCGGCAACTCTTCGACCTTGGACGCTTTCGCACCGCCGTGAGCGCCGGCGGTTGCGTAGTTTCCAGGCACCAAAGTCAGTGCCGTAAGGATTACGCTAACGAGTCTCCTGATCACCATTTAGAA
>JASJBD010000111.1 GCA_030066665.1 Gammaproteobacteria bacterium | reverse complement strand
CGAGGTCGACGTAACCCGGGTCCTGGTGACTGAAACCGTTGTGGTCCTGGCGCCAGACGTGCGAGCTCAGCAGGTAGTTCAGCGACGCGATCGGTCGCCGCCACGGGATCTCGTTGCAGACCTTCAGCCACTTGGCGTGCTGGTTGAACATCGAGTCGATGATGTGGATGAAGGCTTCATAGCAGGAGAAGAAGCCATGCCGGCCGGTCAGCAGGTAGCCCTCGAGCCAGCCCTGGCACTGGTGCTCACTAAGGACTTCCATGACGCGGCCGTCCGGACTCAGCTTGTCGTCCTCCGGCAGGATCTCGGCCATGTAGCAGCGATCGGTGACTTCGAGGATGTCCTGCCAGCGGTTTGAGTTGTTCTCGTCCGGGCTGAACACGCGGAAGTTCTTCGTCGCCAGGTTTTTCTTCATGACGTCGCGCAGCAAGGTACCCATCTCGCGCGTCGCACTCGCTGTCACGGCGCCCGGCGCCGGCACGTCGACCGCGTAGTCGCGGAAGTCCGGCATCTTCAGGTTGCGCATCAGCAGGCCGCCGTTCGCGTGCGGGTTGTCGCTCATGCGTCGCTTGCCTTCCGGCGCGAGTGCTTCGAGTTCGGGCAGCAGTCGACCGTCCTCGTCGAACAGCTCGTCCGGCCGGTAGCTCTTCATCCAGTCCTCGAGAATGCGGATGTGCTCCTCGGAATCCATGTCGCCCATCGGCACCTGGTGCGAGCGCCAGTAGTCCTCGCACTTCTTGCCGTCAATTTCCTCCGGGCAGGTCCAGCCTTTCGGTGTACGCAGCACGATCATCGGCCAGGCCGGGCGTTTGACGTTGCCGTTCTCGCGGGCGTCGCGCCAGATGGCCTGGATCTCGGCAACCGCCGTGTCCATGGTCGTAGCCAGTGCCTTGTGTACCTCGTGCGGATCGCTGCCCTCGACGAAGTAGGGTTTGTAGCCCATACCCTCGAAGTACTTCTGCAGTTCATCGTGCGGAATGCGAGCGAGGAAGCAGGGGTTCGCGATCTTGTAGCCGTTCAGATGCAGGATCGGTAGTACGGCACCGTCGGTTGCGGGATTCAGGAACTTGTTCGAATGCCAGCTCGTGGCCAGCGGCCCGGTTTCCGCTTCCCCGTCACCGACGACGCAGGCCACGATCAGATCGGGATTGTCGAAGGCCGCACCGTAGGCATGGGACAGCGCGTAGCCGAGTTCGCCGCCCTCGTGGATGGAACCGGGCGTTTCTGGCGCGACGTGGCTCGGGATGCCGCCGGGGAAGGAGAATTGCTTGAAGAGTTGCTGCATGCCCTCTTCATCCTGGGGGATGTTCGGATAGACCTCGCTGTAAATGCCCTCCAGGTAGGTGTTGGCCACCAGCCCCGGGCCGCCGTGACCCGGACCGGTGATGTAGATCATGCTGAGTTTGTCGCGCTTGATGACGCGATTCAGGTGCGCGTAGATGAAGTTCAGGCCCGGCGTCGTGCCCCAGTGCCCCAGCAATCGTGGCTTGATGTGCGCCTTCGACAACGGCTTCTTCAGGAGCGGATTGTCGTAGAGGTAGATCTGGCCCACGGACAGATAGTTGGCCGCCCGCCAGTAGGCGTCGATCAGTTCGAGTTCGTTTTTCGACAGCGGCTGTTCCATGCCGATCTCCTTTGCATCATTTTTTCGGCGTTTCTTGCAGGCAGCGGACGGCTTCTTGCGCGATCCAGCTTTCTTCATCCGCCGCCACGACATACACGTCGACAGTCGCGTGTTCTGCGCTAATCCGCGCGGCTTGCCCGGGTAGCAGCCCAACAGCAGTCGCATTTCGCGCCGGATCGAGAACGACACCACACCAGTCCATGCCTGCGCAAATGCGGTTACGAATCTCCGGCGCAGCTTCGCCAATGCCGCCACCGAATATCACGGCATCTGCACCGTCCAGCGAGGCGAGATAGGCCCCCACGTACTTCTTCGCCCGGTAGCAGAACAAGTCCACCGCCAGTTTCGACGGCGCGTGTTGCTCTTGTGTGACAGCGTCCAGCAGCTCTCGCATATCGTTGGTCCGGCCGGACAGCCCCAGCAATCCGGAGTCCTCGTTCAGCCAGCGTTCGACTTCTGCCGGGTCAACGCTCTCCTTCTCGCACAGGTGGCTGACAATGGACGGGTCCAGGTCACCGGATCGCGTTCCCATGACGAGCCCCTCCAGCGGGGTAAAACCCATGGATGTGTCAATGCTGCGACCGGCGTCGATGGCGGCTATCGAACAGCCGTTACCCAGCTGCAGGGTGATGACACGTGACTGCTCGCGCCGTTTTCCGCTCGCACGCAGATAGCCATCCAGCAGGGATGCATGCGCAATGCCGTGAAAACCGTAGCGCCTGATGCCGTGGCGTTCGGATAGCTTGGCCGGCAGCGCGTAGCGCTTGGCCCGATCCGGCATGGTCTGATGAAAGGCCGTATCGAAGACTGCCACCATCGGGATGCCTGGACCCAATGCACTCCGGGCACCGTGGATACCTGCCAGGCAGGCCGGATTGTGCAGCGGCGCGAGTTCGGAGAGGGCATCGATATCCGCCGCAACCCCGCCGTCGATGAGCACCGGCGCCGAGAAACGATCTCCGCCGTGCACGACCCGATGACCGGCGGCGTCCACGCCTTCCGCCAATATTTCCCGACCCGAGTCGCCAGACTCGTGCGCCAACCGCTCGAAAAGGCATTCAATGGCGCGCGCGTGATCAGGAACAGGCACGCGCGCACTTATGGGTGGCTGACCGGGCACGTGGATCTCCACGTCGGCCTTGCCGCCGATATCCTTCACCGCACCTTCAAGAACGGTCGATAGTTGGCCGGCATCCCAAGTTGCCGGCTCGTTTGGGAACTGTAGAACACGGAGTTTTACGGACGAACTGCCGCAATTGACAACGAGAACTCGCATCTTGCCCGCCTCTGGGTATCGCCCGTGGGAATACTGACACAGGATCTAGTATGAGCTCTTGTAGGTTGTGGCCCGATAGCGGGCAAAGCTGATCGTGCCGGACCAGTAATCGGCTGGCAGGCCGGCCTTGCGCTTGAGCTCGCGGATGAAGTCCGCGGGCTCGGCAAGGTTTTCCCAAACCTTGGGCAGGAAAGTAGCGCGCCGCTCGGCCTCCATCAGGATCACGCCGTCGATCAGCGGTTCGAGCTGGTCATGGAGATCAATCTCGGATTCGAAGTCAATTGGCTCCGGGGCCGACAACAGGCTGATTTCGACCAGTGTTTCGACCAGTTCTTCGGCGATCAATGGTTCGAAGCGGTGGTCGCTAAAAGCGGCGTGATAGGCATTGTAGGCAACGCCCTGGGCCAGTGGCCGGCTGGCGGCAAGATTACCAATGCAACCGCGCAGCAACTGCCGGTGAAAGACGCTGACAAAGCTGCCCAAAGGATCGGCCAGGCGACCGACCATGTCGTCCGCCTGCACCGCGAGAGGTTGATCGCTGGTCAGGCCGTGCCGAATCGAGGCTCGCGCGATATCGAATAGCGCGTCGCGTTCATGGTCGTCGAGGTCGACGATGGCCGGATCAGTGCAGGACGTAGGCGCCATAGCCGACGACGCGCCGGGCATCACCGGAGGTATCGCCGGAATTCCGCAGGTCGACTTCCTCGACACTCAAATCCCGGCAGTGCGCGCAGGCCATCAAGCCATTGATGGCCGCGGCCCCGCAGGCCTCCTCGCCCAGCAGATCCGTAGCCTTGTCGCAGATGCGGTGACTGGTGCGGGCGTCGATCTGTTCGGCCGCAACATAGGAGTGATAATGCGACAGGTCGGAACTGATGATCACGAGCGTTTCGGGTCCGTCCCAGACCTGGTCGATTACTGCGGCGACGACTTCTGCTGAGCAATTGCCCACAACCATCGGCACCAGCTCGAAGTCATCGAGCACGACCTGCAGGAATGGCAACTGCACTTCCAGGCAATGCTCCTGGTAATGCGCGTCTTCCGAGACGCTGACCCCGTCCATGTCCCGGATCTGGTCGCGGACCTCGGCGTCGATCGGCACGTCGCCCAGCGGCGTGGAAAACGCATCCGCCGCGGGCAACGCGAGCCCGTCTAGCCATACTCTGTGGGCCGGCCCAAGCATCACCACACGCCTGATGCGGTCATGGATGGGTCGCAGACAACGATAGGCTTTGGCGGCCACAGCGCCCGAATAGATATAGCCGGCGTGCGGCACGATCATGGCCTTAGGTGGCTCCTCTGCCGATATTTCACCGTTACCCAGTAGTTTCTTGATGTCGCGACGCAGCACTGCTGCGTCTGCCGGATAGAACATACCCGCGACCGCAGGTTCGCGAATTAGCACAACTCAACCCCTTGGGCGGTTCAAATTCCCACCTCTACCTCTATTGACTTGATATATAAGGTCACCGACCCAATTTAACAAGGATGAGTTACCGTAGTGTTTCCTCGGTGAATACGGTTGACACTAAGTACTGGCACGCGCTCGAAAATGGTCGGGTGCAGTGCGATCTCTGTCCGCGCCACTGTCGCATGCGCGAAGGCCAGCGCGGCCTGTGCTACGTGCGCCAATGCCTGGACGGCGAGATCAAGCTGGTCAGCTATGGCCGGTCGTCGGGCTTCTGTGTCGATCCCATCGAGAAAAAGCCCCTGAATCATTTCTATCCCGGCAGTTCAGTGCTGTCATTTGGCACCGCCGGCTGCAACCTGGCCTGCAAGTTCTGCCAGAACTGGGACATGACCAAGTCCCGCGAAATGGACGTGCTGGCGGATGCGGCCAGCCCCGAACGACTGGCCGAAGTGTCGGCCGAGCTCGGCTGCAAGAGCATCGCGTTCACCTATAACGATCCGGTGATCTTTCACGAGTACGCGATTGATGTTGCCGCCGCCTGCCGGGAGAAAGGCGTCCAGACCGTGGCTGTGACGGCCGGTTATATCGACCCCGAACCGCGCGTGGAATTCTTCGCCGCCATCGATGCGGCCAATGTCGACCTGAAAGCGTTCACCGACGACTTCTATTACAAGATCTGCGGTGGCCACCTGGAGCCGGTGCTGGACACGCTGCAGTATATTCGGCACGAGACTGACACCTGGTTGGAAACGACCACGCTGCTGATCCCGGGCCAAAATGATTCCAGCGAGGAGCTGGATCGGATGACGCAATGGGTCGTAGAGCACCTGGGGCCCGACGTACCGATGCACTTCAGTGCCTTTCATCCGGACTGGAAGATGCGGGATATTGGTCCGACGCCGGTTGCGACGCTGACGCGCGCCCGGCAGATCGCGATCGATAACGGTGTGCGCTACGCATTCACCGGCAACGTGCACGACGGCGACGGCGGCAGTACCTGGTGCCACAGCTGCGGCGAACTGCTGATTGAGCGGGACTGGTATCAGCTGGGTCAATGGGGCCTGGACGATGCGAGTCAGTGCCGGAAATGCGGCACCGTGGTCGCCGGGCACTTCGACGCCCAGCCCGGCAATTTCGGCCCGCGCCGCATGCCGGTCAGACTATCTGCCTGACGGTTCCTCGCAGTCGACGTGCAGGTAGCCGCGCCGCCGGATTTCCGGCGTGTTGTAGAACGCGCGGCGGATATCCTCGACGCTGAAGATCTCGCGCTTTCCAATGATGGCGACGTAATCGCCGGTCTCACCGGCAGGATTCCAGAACCACAGCCAATAATTGCCGGGCTCCTCCACGGTGATATCCAGGATCGGCCCTTCGTAGTAGAACTGGTCGGAGAAAATTTCGTACATGGAATCGCGCTCGGTCCCGGTCGGGATGTCCTCCCGAACGATAATTCCCTCGTCCGGTTCCAGCTTCACCGGCGCCTTTAATTGGTCGTCTGTTGGCAAGCCGGGCCCGACCAGGGCGAAACTCGGCCGAAACTCGCTGTACTGGCTGCAATACGGAATGATCGTTTTGGCATAGATACGCGTCGGCTCGCGTACGATCATAAAATAAGCATCGCGATCCTCGGCGCCGTCGAGATAAGCGTAAATGGCTTTCGACTGGGTGATGTCCTCGACCAGGAACGGCGCCGCGCCGCTCAGGTCCTGCGTTTCGAAGTAGGGGACATGCGCGTCGGCGGCGGCCGCGGCAAGGCCCAGCAAGGCCAGGAAGACCCGGGGGGGCAGAGTCATTAATCTGACCCCGCCTAGCGGCGCAGGACCGCGATCCAGCGGCCGACATTGAGCAGGCTCGCGAGCGATGCGGCCACGTAGGTCAGCGCCGCGGCCTTCAGGATGCGCTGCGCGTGCGGTACATCACCTTCATGCAGGTAATTGCCTTCTTCGAGAATCGGTAGTGCCTTGTTAAAGCTGGCGTCGAATTCCACCGGCAGGGTAGCCAGGTGCACCAGCGTCCCGAGCAGCATCGTGCCGACAGCGATCAGCACGAACAACAGGCTCGCGCCAGGTGCGCGGGTCAGCAGCAGTATGATGGGCGCGGCCAGCATCAGGCCGCTGCCGACCTGCTGACCGACGATGGCCAGCTTGGCCAGTTTCTGGCGGCCGTTGAAAAGCGCTTCCCGGCGCGCATGCTGGATTGCGTGGCCGACTTCATGCGCCGCTACGGTCACCGCCGTCAGTGAGTGCCCGTTGTACTTGTCCTCGGTCAGCCGAACCATGCAGGCTTCCGGATCGTAGTGATCGCCGATCTCGGTGGTTTCCACGCCAACGCCCTGCAGGTTGAAGCGATCGAGCAGGTGCCGGGCGAGCTCGCCGCCGGTACCCTTGTCGCGATAGCGATCCGCGGGTTGGCTGTACTTGCTCAGCACCTGGCGCACCCAGAATCCCGGCAGGAATACCAGCGCGAGTAACAGTAATGCGAGAATGATCCAGATCATGCTGTCAGTGTTGGCGGGTTGCCTCTATAACTATAGGAGTATTCGATGACGAGCATTGAAGAGTTTCTCACACGCTACCGCGGCGCCTGGCGGGAGAATTCTGCAGCGCAGCTAGAATCGTTCTGGGACACCAGCGAGCCAGCGCCGTTTTACAAGGCCGAGGAAATCGACCACATCATGGCGAGCTGGGACGATCTGCGGGACTACTGGCGACACAACGAAGGCTTCAACGAAGCCATCGAATTGCAGTTCTCGGAGATCAACGCGGTGCCGGTCGGGCCGGACCGCCAACTAGTCGGCATGCGAATGCGCTGGGACATTCGGTTCGCCAAGGATGCCAAGACGATGGACGGCGGTGCGTTCTCGTGGGCCGGCCAGACCATGGGCGGCGAGAATCACGTTGTCGCGCTGCTCAGGACGAGCGGCGATGACTGGCGTCTGTGTGCCTGGATCGAGGCACCGAACGCCCCGATCACCTACATGGCGCAGCTATACCTGCAGAATGTCAGCCCTGGCTTCGGCGCCGACTGAACAATCCGCCGAGTCCCAGCGCGGACGCGAACAGCCAGACGGCCGCCGGCACCGGGATCATGGCAAAGTCGACCGTGCCGACGGCTTCGAACAGTGTGTTGCCGTCCAAATCGGCCTCTTCGATAAAGAAGCCGACGAGATCCACGTCGTTAAGGCCGGGTGGCATTGCGCGGTACGCCAGATTGTCGTAGAGATCGCCGTCCAGGTCGACGTAGACCACTTCCCACAGCACGCCGTTGAACAGGATCTCGGTGTCGTCGCCGTCGTTGGGGTCGGGATCATCTTCGAATGCCCCGAGCGATACGGCAGCGGCCGTCCACGTATCCACCTGGGTGCCTGCCGGCACGACAATGCCGAACAGCTCGTCGATAAACGCCACGTCTTCGACAGACAGTGGTGAATTGTCCTGCACCGCGATATTGACCTCAAAACCGTTCACTACGGGATCGGTATTGCCGATCCACGCGCCGAACGGGTCGCCGATGAAGTCCCAGCTGGTCTCATCGGGCTCGATGAATACATTATCCGCCTGTGAGGCGCTGTCGCCGTAGTTGAATTCCGCCGCGAAGGTATCGCCGATCATCGCGCCCTGGAAAACGCCGCCGCCCGAGTCGTCGACAAAGATCAGGTCGCCCACAAAGGCTGTGCTGGCGGCGTTCACCGGTGCTGCCAGCGTCAGCATGAGCAACGTTCCGCCGATTGCAGCAACCGGCGACATCACGCGTCGATTACTCAGATGGGCTGGGTCGTGGAATTCCTGGTCACGCATAGAGGGCTCCCTCGTGGAGTCTTGTTGTACCGCGTCACCGGTGGAAAAATGTTAACCGACTGATTGCATTGCGTCAAAGTGCTCCGGGCCCTGGTCGCGATAGCGAGGCAATCAGGGCGCTAAGCGGTTGATTTCCCAGCAGCCGTTCACTAGATCGTAACAAAACCGGTCGTGCAGCCGGCTTTCGCGGCCCTGCCAGAATTCGATGCTGTGCGGTATGACGCGATAGCCACCCCAGAACGACGGCAGCGGCACTTCGCCTTTCGCGAAACGCTCTTTCATCTCGGCGAACTTGTTTTCCAGTACGGACCGGGTGCTCAACAGGCTGCTCTGCCGGGAGACCCAGGCGCCGAGCTGGCTGTCGCGTGGCCGGCGCATGAAGTACGCCGCATCATCTTTGACCCGGGTCCGTTCCGCGACCCCATGGATCTTTACTTGACGGTGCACTTCATGCCAATAGAACAACAACGCGACTTTCGGGTTGTCGGCGATTTCGTCGGCTTTGCGGCTGCCCAGGTTCGTATAGAAAACAAATCCGTCTTCGCCGTAGTACTTGAGCAGCACCATTCGCGCGGCCGGTTGTCCGTCCCGCGATGCCGTGGACAGACTCATGGCATTGGCGTCCATCGCTTCGGCCTCGCTCGCCTCTTTGAACCAGATATCGAACTGCCGAATTGGATCAGCATCGAGATCGGCGCGGTGCAGCGGCCGGTTGCGATATTCGCGCCGCAGGTCGGCGAGGTCCGTGCTGATCTCGATGCTGATCCAATTCGGCAGTTCGATATCTGGTTCAAAGAGGCGAGCGAGGCCGAAGCGATGGACGCCAATGCCATG
>JASJBD010000110.1 GCA_030066665.1 Gammaproteobacteria bacterium | reverse complement strand
GCCATCGCCCTGTGGCGCCTGCAGGTTCCGCTCGGCGCCGGGATTGCCGCCGCCACCGCAGTTCTGCTGTTCCTGTTGTTTCGGGATCCGGCGCCAGCACCCCCAGCGGCAAGGCCGGGATGCTGCGCGCCGGATCCCGAAACAACAGGAACAGCAGAACTGCGGTGGCGGCGGCAATCCCGGCGCCGAGCGGAACCTGCAGGCGCCACAGGGCGATGGCCAGCACGATGACACCCAACAACCAGGGCCAACCTTCCCGCGCGATAATGGCGCGACTGTGGGCAATATCAGTCATGGCGGAATTTCTACCTCCGCCAACGAGTCAGCGTCAACGGGCGCGACGGCCAACTTGCCGGTAGAATTGCGCGCGTTCGTTCCACTCAGCCAGTAAAACTGATGCGACTCAGCCGCCTGCCACTCAATACATTCAAAGAAATTCCGGCGGAAGCAGAGGTCGTCAGTCACCAGCTGATGCTCCGCGCCGGCCTGCTACGGCGGCTCGCCTCCGGGCTCTTTACATGGATGCCGCTGGGGCTGCGCGTGTTGCGCAAGGTCGAACAGGTGGTGCGCGAAGAAATGGATCGTGCCGGCGCATTTGAATTGCTGATGCCGGCTGTGCAACCGGCTGAACTCTGGCAGGAATCTGGCCGCTGGGAAATCTATGGCGACCTGCTGTTGCGCATGCAGGACCGGCATCAGCGGGATTTCTGCTTCGGCCCGACGCATGAAGAAGTCATCACCGACATTGCGCGCCGCGAACTGAAAAGCTACAAGCAGCTGCCGGTCAATTACTACCAGATTCAGACAAAATTCCGCGACGAGATCCGGCCGCGCTTCGGCGTGATGCGCGCCCGCGAGTTCGTGATGAAAGACGCCTATTCCTTTCATCTCGACCAGGCGTCGCTCGAAGACACGTATGCGGCCATGGCCGATGCCTATGCCCGCATCTTCACGCGGCTGGGCTTGCGCTTTCGCGCGGTCGACGCGGACAGCGGCGAAATCGGCGGCGCACGCTCCCAGGAATTCCACGTGCTGGCGGAATCCGGCGAAGACGCGATTGCCTATTGCGACGCTGATCACTTCGCCGCCAATGTCGAACTGGCCCCGGCGATGCCGCCGACTGAACCGCGGCCTGACGCCTCGGCACCGCTCAAAGCGGTCGACACGCCGGGCGTGCACAGCATCGAGGACGTCGCCCGTTTCCTGAAGGTGAAAGCGCAGCAGTGCCTGAAGACCCTGGTCGTGCTGGGCCGGGATGACCAGCTGCTGGCACTGGTGCTACGCGGCGATCATGAACTCAACACACTGAAGGCCGAGCAACTGCCGGAAGTTCAAAAGCCGTTGACCCTCGCGAGCCCCGAGCAGGTCATGGCGGCGGTCGGCTGCGCGCCGGGCTCGATCGGACCGAAGGATCTGGCTATCGCAGTCATCGTCGATCACAGTGCGGCCGCCGCAGCAGACATGGTCTGTGGCGCGAATACCGCGGACCAGCATTTCACCGGCTTCAACTGGGGGCGCGATGCGGCTGAACCGCGCGTCGCAGATCTGCGCGACATCGTCGCCGGTGATCCCAGTCCGGCCGGTGGCGGCCCTGTCAACATCGCCCGCGGTATCGAGGTCGGCCATATCTTCCAGCTCGGCGACAAGTACAGTCGCAGCTTGCAGGCTGCGGTGCTGGATCAGAATGGCAAAGAGGTGGCGATGACCATGGGTTGCTATGGCATCGGCGTATCGCGCATCGTCGCGGCCGCGATCGAGCAGAACAACGATGACGACGGCATCATCTGGCCCGAGCCCATGTGCCCCTTCCACGTAATTATCGTCTCGCTGAATCCCAAGAAGTCGGAATCCGTCACAGAGGCAACCGACCGCCTGTACGAAGATCTGCAGGCAGTCGGGCTCGAGGTGCTGGTGGATGACCGCGACGCCCGTCCCGGAGTAAAGTTTGCCGATGCGGATCTGCTGGGCATCCCGCACCGCGTGACAATCGGGGAACGCGGACTGAAGTCGGACCAGGTCGAGTACCGGGAACGACGCAGCGGGAAGGAGACGACACTTGCGCTTGATGCAGTCACAGCCTTTTTCCGTGATCGTCAGGGGTAGCGCGCTCGCCCTGGCGGTAATCTGCCTGCTGGCGGGATCGGTAGCGCTGGCCGTCACCGACCCGGCACTCAAAGAACTGCTCCGGGACGCCATGAATGAGAGCCCGAGCTTTGCGGACCGCTTCGAGGCGCAGGTCTGGCTCACTGACATGGCCACGCGCCTGGGCAACCAGGTAGCCGACCCGGAAGAACGCATCTACATTCTCAAGCAGGTGCACCGGGAAGCCAGTCGCGTCGAACTGCCGCCGGAGATGGTGCTCGCCGTCATCGATATCGAGAGCGCATTCGATGCCTATGCAGTCTCGGTGGCCGGCGCCCAGGGCCTGATGCAGGTCATGCCGTTCTGGCTTGACGAGATTGGTCGGCCGAATGATCGCCTCGTAGATATCGACACCAACCTGCGAATGGGCTGCACCATTCTGCGTTACTACTACGACATGGAGAACGGTGACTGGGTGCGGGCGCTTGGTCGATACAATGGCAGCCTGGGCAGTCGCCGTTACCCGGAGAAGGTTCTCGAAAGATTGCGTTCGCGCTGGTTCCGCTCCTGACCTTTCAGGCGGTGCGGAAATCCTGCATATCGAGAATCAGCTCAAGCGGCTCAGCCGTAACACTGACGTCCTGAACATCCGCCAGCCGCGGTCCCTGCCAAAGCCAATCGGTCAATGATTGAATGGCATCGGCATTACCGCCGGCGAGGACTTCGACGCGACCGTCGGGCAAATTGCGCACCCAGCCCACCAAGTTTCGCGCTTGTGCTTCTTTCGCAGTACTCGCGCGAAACCATACGCCCTGCACGCGGCCGGCAATAAAAAAGCGTTTGCAGACCCGGGTGGGGGTCAACGGAACGATGGCACGGCTTCAACAGCGTCCGATTGCACTTCCTGTGCCTGACGGCTGATCAGCAACGCATCGAGCGCAGTTTCCTTGGCGCTGATCGCCGCGCGTTTGGCCGACCAGTAGCCACTGGAGTTATCCCAGTCGAGATACTCCTCGGCGGAACTCAGCAGCGCTTCCGCTTCCGCCAAATGACTCTGCGCGTATTCGGCGGCGCCCGCCTCGCGCGCGGCGGTGATTGCCTGACGGGCGTCGCTCATTTCCTGCACGGGCGGCGCGGTCGCGCAGGCGCCCAGCAGGGCTGCCAGCAACACGATCAAGACTGGCTTTAGTTGACGGATTCGACGCGGCATAAACGATTGATATTGAACTACCCGAACCACGCTAGCAACGGCCGGGGCAAAGGGTCAAGATGGCTGTTAACGCGCGTCAGGCGACTATTTCGGGCGCTGCAATTTCGCAACAGTGTCAGCCGCGCCAATACTGCGTTGGTCGGTTCCACGCTACACTATTTCGACGGAACAGAGGTTCAGCGAACCATGCCAGTCACGCTCTATCACAATCCGCGGTGCTCCAAGTCGCGCCAAACGCTGGCGCTGCTGCAGGAGCACGATGTCGACGTGCAGATCATCGAGTACCTGAAAACACCGCCCGACGAAACGACGCTGCGTGACCTGTTACAGCGGCTCGAGCTGTCAGTGGACGAGCTCATGCGCAAGGGCGAAACCGAGTACCGCGAAGCCCGCAGCGAACTGGACAGCATGACGGAACCACAACGCGTCGCCTGGCTGGCAGCCAATCCGCGCGTACTGCAACGACCCATCGTTGTGAGTGGCGACCGCGCGCGCATCGGCAGGCCGCCGGAAGCCGTGCTCGAAATCCTCGACTTATGACGGAGATCTTGATCCTCTATTACAGTCGCCACGGTTCGACCGCGGCGCTTGCAACGCAGGTCAGGCGCGGCGCTAACGGCGTCGATGGCGTCTCGGCAAAACTCCGCACCGTTCCGAACGTGTCTCCCGACACCAAAGCCACTGCTGCAAAAATCCCGGCCGACGGACCGCCGTACGCGACCCACGAAGAACTGGCGACCTGCGATGGCCTGGTCATTGGCAGTCCGACTCGTTTTGGCAATATGGCAGCGGCGTTGAAGTATTTTCTCGATGGCACGAGCAGCGAGTGGCTCGGCGGGCGCCTGCGCGGCAAGCCGGCCGGCGTGTTTACGTCAACCGGAAGCATGCATGGTGGTCAGGAAACCACGCTGCTGAGCATGGCATTACCGCTCCTGCACCACGGCATGGTTCTCGTCGGCGTGCCCTACTCTGAAGCGGCACTGATGGCGACGCGCAGTGGCGGATCGCCCTACGGTGCCAGTCATGTCGCGTTCTCGCAGTCGGATACAGAACTGACCGCGGACGAGATTGCCATCGCGCAGACACTCGGCCGACGGGTTGCCGAGGTTGCGGTGCGTTTACACGGCTGGGACGGGACTTGAGCGCGGCAGTTGTTCGCGGCCTGATTCTTGGCAGTCTGATCGTCATCGTGGCGGTCCTGCTCTGGCCGCCGATCAGTCCGTGGGGCGCCAGCGGAGCCGTGCCGGTCGCGGGGCTTGCCGCCGCCGGCCTGCGCCCGCCCAAACGCTGGGGCGGCTGGGTCACGGTATTGATGATTCCGTATCTCGCGGTCGCGACAATGAATATTGTGGCCGGGCCCATGCCACGCAGCGCCGCCATACTGTTCGGCTCGGCCACCGTGATTGCGGGGCTGGGTGGCCTTGACTGGCTCAGACGCACCGGCACGAGTTTGCGCGCCTGAGCCGATCCTAAAGATCCTGCAGAATGCCGCGCACGAATGGCACGGTCAGCCGTTTCTGCGCCGCCAGCGCCTCGCGGTCGAGCCGATCAAGCAACGCAAATAACGATGCGGCATCGCGGTCCGCGTGCGTCAGCAGATAAGCGGCCGTGTCATCGGGCAGATCGAGACCGCGCCACGCGGAACGCTTTTGCAAGGCTTCGATTTTTTCGTCGTCGGAGAGGACCTGCAGGCGAAAGGTCGCCCCTGATGTGAATCGCGAGGCCAGATCCGGCAAGGCGAACCCGACATGCAGCGGGCCGCAGTTCGCCGCGACGACGAGTCGCGCAGCACGCGCGCGCAATTGTTCGAACAGCGCAAACAACGCGTGCTCCCAGTCGGCATTGCCAGCGACGTGATCGACGTCGTCAACGCAAACGAGATCGAGTTCGCCCATGCTCCCAGCGACCGCCGGCGTGATGTCCGCATCCGTAAACAGTGGCAGGTACGCGCCGCGATCCCCTCTCGCGTCAGCGAGGGCGACCGTAGCTTGCAGCAAGTGGCTGCGACCGGATCCAGGCGGTCCCCACAACCACAGCAGCGCGCGGCTGCGCACGCTGGCGATTTCTTCGAGCGCGTGAACCAGACTGGCATTCGGCCCCGGGTAAAAGCTGGCGAAAACCGCATGGTCCGGTGGGCCGACTTCAAGCGGCAGCTGTTGCATCGGTCCCGGCATGTCCGTCAGGTCGCGCGCGCCGCTCGTGCCCGACCGCTCCAGGTCAGCACATAGTCGAGCCCGCTTAAGACCGCCGTGACCAAGACACCGGCACCCAGTACCAGCACCAGTCGCTCGAGCGGCCAGCCAAACGCCTGCTGGGCCACCACCGATAGTAAATATGACAGTTCAAAAATAGTGTTCAACTTACTGATATTGCTGGGTTCTGGCTGGACCTTCCCGATCAGCAAAGTATAGGCTGAGGCCCCTCCGACAATGGTCGCGTCGCGCAGTATCACGATGCTGGCAAGCCAGACAGGCGTCAGTCCGAGCCAGGCCAGGGTCAGGAAAAGGGACATCACCAGCAACTTGTCCGCCGCCGGATCGAGCAGGCCACCCAACCGCGTGCGCCAGTCGAAGCGTCGGGCCAGGAAGCCATCAACGCCATCCGAACCACCCGCAACCAGGATCAACAGCAACGCGAGATCGAAGCGCCCGTCCAGCAGATACAGCACGATCGGGAGAACGAGCAGGATCCGCACAATGCAGATCGCGTTCGGAATGTGGGCCGGACGCAGTTTCATACTCAATTGCTGGACTAGCCGTCGACGAGCACGTAATGCAGCTGGGCCGACTGCGGGTCATCGGGAAACTCGGTGAGGCTCAGCAGACGACTCAACGCAATGCTTCGCATCAGGCGGTCCGCATCACCGCGCACTCGCAATCCGAACCAGACCCGATCGGCTTCGACACGATCAACACTGCAGGTTTCGACAATGCCAAGGCCATCGAGGTAATTGAAGACGGCGCCATAGTCCTGCAGCGTCTCCACACCGGAGACCTGGACGCTGATGATGCTCGCACTGCCGGCCGTTGCCGCGAGTCGCTCGGCGAGTCGATCCGCCGCGCCGTCTGGGCCGGCCGCGAGGCTCCCGACCCAGTCCAGGCGTTCATCGCCGGTCAGCAGTGTCCAGCGAACCCGGCCGGTCGCGGGATCCGCGCCGCGCACTCTGCCAATCAGAATGGCGTCCGGGCGGTAGCGCGCAGAAGCCGCAATGACCGGCTCACTGAAATCACCCCATAGGTCGGAAAACGTGACTGTCTCCAGATCGACACTGTCGACCAGCGGCAGGATCAGCGGCAAGCCACGCTGCCCGCCCGTGTCCAGCAGCTGCTGGCGAACCGGGTCAAATTGGGTGCTCGCCCCCGGGGGCGGGAATCCCGGCAGCGTCGTGTCTGCGCCGGTCTCTGCAGCCGGCAAAATTTCACGCTGGCCTCTGCCGGTATCCATCGCCAACCAGACGAGGACGGCCGGTCGCTCGGCCTCCCACACCGGCAGGCCGGCCGAATCGAGCAAACGCCGCAGTGCTACCGGATCGAAACCCACCTCGATTTTTCCGTCACCCGTGTTGCGATACTGCTGCACCAGTGCCGCTGAATTGCCAAACTCGGCGCGCGTTTCCGCGGTAAGTGGCGCGCTGCGGCCCGTGACCTTGATCAACACTTGCTCCAGCGCCAGGTGGAACGCGTCATTCAGGTCAGTACCCGGCGGACGCTCAACCTCAGCCGAGTACAAATTGCCGACGGTCGCCGCGCTGGCGATGCCAGCCATGAACAGCAATCCGGCCAACGCCAGCCCCCGGAGGCAGCGACAAAGAAACGAGGCGACAACAGACATTTGCACTATCATACCGGCGCAGTCCCAAACGATGCCACGTAGATGAAAGAGAAGGAATCGCTCACCTACAAAGCTGCCGGCGTGGACATCGATGCCGGCAACGAGCTCGTCGAGCGCATCAAGCCGCTGGTACGCGCCACTCATCGTGATGGGGTGCTGGGTGGCATCGGTGGATTCGGTGGACTGTTCAGGCCGGCGCTGGAGCGCTTTCGCGAGCCCGTGCTTGTCGCTGGCACGGATGGTGTCGGGACAAAACTGAAACTCGCCATCGAATTGAACGATCTCAGCACCGTTGGCATCGACCTCGTTGCCATGTGCGTTAACGATGTCATCGTGCAGGGTGCCGAGCCGCTGTTTTTCCTCGACTACTACGCAACCGGGCAGCTCGACGTGGATCAGGCCGAAACGGTCGTGAAAGGGATCGCTGCGGGGTGTACCGACGCGGGTGCCGCGTTACTGGGCGGGGAAACCGCCGAGATGCCCGGTATGTATCAACCTGGCGATCTCGACCTGGCGGGCTTTTGCGTCGGGATCGTCGACCGCGACCGCCTGCTCGATGGTCAGGCTGTGAGCAATGGGGATTACCTGCTGGGCCTGGCATCGTCCGGGCCGCATTCCAACGGGTATTCGCTGATCCGACGGATTCTGGAGCGGTCGCCGGATGGCGCTGCGACACCGTTTGCTGACGGTACCCTGGGCCGGGCACTGCTCGAACCAACCCGAATTTATGTGCGGTCGATCCTGCGCTTGCTCGAGCAATGCCAGGTGCACGCCTTGGCGCACATCACCGGCGGCGGGCTCGCCGAAAACCTCGCACGCGTCCTGCCGCCTGATGTATCGGCCCACGTGGAGGGCGGCAGCTGGACGCGGCCCGCTGTGTTCAACTGGCTGCAGCAACACGGCCAGGTCGATGACACGGAGATGTTGCGCACTTTCAATTGCGGGATCGGCATGGTCGTCGTCGTCGGGGCCAACGATCTGGAGGCGGCCCGCAATACGCTGCGCGCTGCTGGCGAGACGGTATTCGAACTCGGCCGGGTCGAAGCCGGCAACGGTAGCGTGACGATCGGACCATGAAGTCGGCACAACGGGCCCGCACCGCGGTGTTGATCTCGGGTAGCGGCACGAATCTACAGGCGATAATCGATGCGACGGCTGCCGGCGAACTGCCAATCGATCTGTGCGCAGTCGTCTCCGACCAGCCAGCGGCTTTTGGCCTGGAGCGCGCCCGCCGCGCCGATATTCCGACGATAACGGTCGACTACCGGGACCACCCGGACCGTTCTGCCGCCGAGGCCGGCCTCGGGGACACGCTTGCGGAACTCGATCCCGATATCGTCGTCCTCGCGGGTTTCATGCGCATTCTGCCGGATGACATTGTCGAACATTTCCGCGGCCGCATGCTGAATGTGCACCCGTCATTGCTGCCAAAGTTCCGCGGCCTGCACACTTTCGCGCGCGTGCTCGAGGCGGGTGATGCCTGGCATGGCTCAACCGTGCATTTCGTTGTACCGGAACTCGATTCCGGACCGTCGATCATCCAATACCGTATCGCGGTCCGCAGCGACGACGACGAGGCCAGCCTGAAGGACCGTGTGCAGGCGGGCGAATACGTGATCTATCCGCGAGCCATTGGCTGGCTCGCGACGGGCCGCGTGGAGCTCAAACACGATGCCGCGTGGCTCGATGGCGAACGCCTCGGCACGCCGGTTCTGGTCGATGAATCCGACTAGCTGACGCTTTCTCGCCGCGGGTCGGGCGGATTTTTCGGCTCGCTTAATCTCGCTGCGCCATCCCTGGCTCCGCTCGAATCCGTCGGCCTCGCTCGTGCTGTCCTG
>JASJBD010000109.1 GCA_030066665.1 Gammaproteobacteria bacterium | reverse complement strand
CCCATATCTCTTCCATCGGCAACCAGTCCGGGTGGCCGGCGAAAGGCTCGCTGCCGCTCCACGAGCGCCGCACGCACCTCGGGTACGGCCGCGACGATGGACGCGCCCTGGCTGCAACGCTCCTCCCGAATGGCCGCAGTTACGTCCTGGCCGTCCAGCAGGATGCGCTCGTCGGCGGCGGGGTCGAACTGCACGTCGAGTTCCCGGGCAACGCCGGCCAGGGCTTGGGCATCATCGAGGGCCACCCCCTGGTTCACGGCCGACAGCGCAACCAGCCGGTAAAGCGCCCCGCTATCGAGCAGATGCCAGCCGAAATGCGCCGCGACGGCCCTGGCAATCGTGCCTTTGCCAGCCCCGCCGGGACCATCGAGCGCGACGACCGGAGCAACGTCAGTCACGGAGTTTTTGTTAACGCCGGTCTCAGAATCCACGTTCAGGCCCACGCTGATCGCGTGCTGCTGGAAGCCGGGAAAAGACGTGCTGACGTTCGCAGTGTTCAGAATCCGAATCGGTGCCCGCGCAGCGTTGGCCGCCATCGCAAACGCCATTGCGACGCGGTGATCGCCCGCGCTGTCGACGACACCCCCATCCAGTCCGCCCCCGAGAATGCGCGCGCCGTCGGGAAATTCTTCGACACTGGCACCCAGCGTCTGCAATCCCCGCACCATCATCATAATTCGGTCACTCTCCTTGTGTCGCAATTCCTCCGCACCGCGAATGATCGTGGTCCCCGTGGCCAGCGCTGCAGCAATGAACAGGACCGGGAATTCGTCGATTGCCAGCGGCACGAGCTCGGGCGGCACTTCGATGCCTCGCAAACCGTCGCCACGAGCTCGCACACTGCCCACCGGCTCCCCGCCAGGCACGGTCGCCGTCTCACTGATCTCCAGATCAGCTCCCATCAGCTCGAGAATGCGCAGCACGCCGGTGCGCGTCGGATTCAGCCCCACATTTTTGATCGTGATATCGCTGCCCGGCGTGATGCACGCGGCCAGCAGGAAAAACGCCGCGGAAGACAGGTCACCCGGCACCCGTATCGGGGCGGGTTGCAATTCCGCGCCACCGCGCACCCGCAGGGTCGCCCCTTCACGTTCCACCGGCACGCCGAACTGCACCAGCATGCGCTCGGTGTGATCCCGCGTGACTGCCGGTTCGGTCACGCTGGTCTCGCCATCGGCATACAGACCAGCCAGCAGCACCGCAGACTTGACCTGCGCGCTGGCCACCGGCATCTCGTACTCGATGCCTCGCAACGACTGCCCGCCGCGAATTTCCAGCGGCGCACAACCCGCCCGTGTCTCGATGACCGCCCCCATTTGCCGCAACGGCGTCGCCACTCGCTCCATGGGCCGCTGTGATAAGGATGTATCGCCGGTCAGCACTGAATCGAAATCCTGCCCGGCAAGCAAACCCGCAAACAGCCGCATTGCGGTACCGGAATTACCCATATCCAGCGGTGTCGCAGCCGCGCGCAAGCCGCGCAGGCCCGCACCGTGAATTCGTACCCGGTCGGTCGCAGCCCGCTTGACACGAACGCCCATCGCCTCGAGGGCAGCCAGCGTGGCCAGGCAGTCTTCACCGGGCAAGAAACCGCTGACTTCAGTCTCGCCGGTAGCCAGCGCACCCAGCATCAGTGCCCGGTGGGATATCGACTTGTCACCGGGTACCTGCAGATGTCCGCGCAGTGGCCCACCGGGCTGTGCCACGAAGTTCTGGCTCACGAGCCCGGTTGCTCCGCGCCGGATGCGAGCACAGCGAGTAGCTGCGCGTTCTGCTCCGGTAAACCCACCGTAATTCGCAAGTGATTCGGCAGGCCGTAGTTGCCGACCGGTCGCACGATGATGCCGGCGCGGAGCAGCGTTTCGTAATAGGGCAGCGCGTCGCGCCCCATGTCGACCAGCACAAAGTTGCCGACCGACGGCAAGACGCCAAAGCCGAGATCCGTCAGGCCGCCGGTCAACTGGCGCAGGCCGGCAGTGTTCAACTCGCGCGACCGGCGCAGGAAATCCTCATCCTCCAGGGCCGCCATTGCCGCAACCTGCGCCAGTGTATTGGTGTTGAAGGGCTGACGAATCCGGTTGAGCAATTCAGCCAAAGCCGGATGGGATACGCCGTAACCGATCCGCAACCCCGCCAACGCGTAGGCCTTGGAAAACGTGCGGGTCACGACCAGGTTCGGAAAGCGCGGCAGAAATTCCAGGCCGGCCGGATAGTCGGGCTCGGTGACGTACTCGGCGTACGCTTCATCCAGCACTACCAGCACATGTCGCGGCACCTGTTCGAGCAAACCAAGCAACTCGTCGCGTGCCAACCAACTGCCTGTCGGGTTGTTGGGATTGGCGATGAACACGATGCGGGTTTTTGGGCCGACACGCGCCAGAATCCCGGCGGCGTCATGTCCCAGCGGTTGCCGGTCGTGGTGCGGCGACAACGACGGCGTCACGATCGGCGTGGCGCCAGTGGCCTGCACCACGAGCGCATAGACGATGAAACCGTGCCGGTCATAAATCGCCTCATCACCCGGCTGGAGGAACGCCTCCGCGAGCATTGCCAGCACATCGTTAGAGCCGTTCCCAAGCGTGATCTGCTCCACCGTCACACCGAGCCGTTCGGCGAGTTTGTGTTTCAGGTAAAACCCGGCCCCGTCCGGGTACAGGGCCAACGTGGTTTCGGCCTCGCGCAATGCCGCCAGCGCCGGGGCCGGTGGCCCCAGTGGATTCTCGTTGGACGCCAGTTTGATGGAATTGCTGATGCCGTACTCCCGCTCCAGTTCCTCGACGGGCTTGCCCGGCACGTACGGATGCAGCCCACGCACCGGCGGCGCCGCAAGTTCGGCGAAGCGGATCTCATCACCCATCGGGCATGCCCCTAGAGAATGGCTTTGGGGTAGGAACCGAGCACGCGGAACAGTTGTGCACGCTGCTCGAGTTTCGACAATGCGTCGGCGACCTGCGAATCCTTGACGTGGCCATCGATGTCGACGAAGAACACGTAGTGCCACTTGCGACGCCGCGATGGTCGCGATTCGATGCGGGTCATATTGATCTTGTTCTCGGCAAGTGGTTCGAGCAGCTTGTGCAGCGCCCCGGCATCATCGGTATCGGCAGTCGACAACAATAACGTGGTCTTGTCGTCGCCACTCGGCGAAAACAGGTCGCGACCAACGACCAGAAATCGCGTGGTATTGTCCGGCCGGTCCTCGATATCCGCGACGAGCTTGCCTAATCCATAGACTTCCGCGGCGGCATCGCCGGCGATCGCCGCAGTGCCCGCCTCGTCGCGCGCGCGGCGTGCGCCCTCGGCATTGCTGCTCACTTCGACCGGCGCGGCATCGGGCAAATACTCTTTCAACCACGCGCGGCACTGGGCCAGCGACTGCGGGTGGGCGCACACGCGGACAATCTTGTTGAGACCGTCGACATTGCCGAGCAAGTGCTGACGGATGCGCAGCTCGACTTCGCCGCAAATCTTCAGCGGCGAACTCAGGAAACTATCCAGCGTGTGATTGACCGAGCCGGCGGTTGAGTTTTCGATCGGCACGATGCCGAAATCTGCGGCACCGGACTCAACCTCGTGAAAGACCTCGTCGATGGTCGCCAGCGGCAGGCCCCGCACCGAGTGTCCATAGTGTTTGTAAACAGCCGACTGGGAAAACGTGCCCTCGGGTCCAAGGTAGGCGATTTTCAGCGGCTCTTCCTGCGCAAGGCAGGCCGACATGATCTCGCGAAACAGGCGCACCATTTCCTCGTCGGTCAGCGGACCTTGGTTGCGATCGACTACGGCGCGCAGGACCTGCGCCTCTCGCTCCGGTCGAAAATAGGCCGTCGCACCCGTGCCGTTGCCTTTCACGACCGCAATTTCCTGCGCACAACGGGCGCGATCGCTGATCAACCCATGGATCTTGGCGTCGATGTCGTCGATTCGCTGGCGCAGCTCGTCCAGGCCCGCTGCGGGTTTTTTGGTCGCCTTGGAACTCATGGCTGGCAGTATGCCTGACGAAGCCGCTTCAGTCCGCCGGCCGGCCCAGGTCGCGGACGCGCAGGACGCCCTTGATCCCGCGGAGTGCGCCGAGCGTGTCAGCCGGCACTGCACCATCGAGATCGACGATCGTGTACGCGATATCACCACGCGACTTGTTCAGCAAATCGGCGATATTCAACCCGGCGTCGCCCAGGGCCGTCGAGATTTGGCCGACCATATTCGGCACGTTCGCATTGGCTATCGTGATGCGATGCGCATCGATTCGCGGCACGTCCGACTCCGGGAAGTTCACCGAATTCCGGATGACCCCGTGCTCCATGTACAGGCGCAGGTTCTCCGCCACCATTACGGCACAGTTTTCCTCTGCCTCGCCCGTCGAGGCGCCGAGGTGCGGCAACGCGATCACGCGCGGATGATCGATGGTTGGCCGCGTCGGGAAATCGGTGACGTACACGCTCAGGTGCTCGCTGCTCAGTTCCGCCAGCACGGCCGCTTCGTCCACGACACCGCCACGCGCGAAATTGAGCACGATCGCTCCGGCCGGCATCAATTTCAGCCGCTCGGCATTAATCAGGTCGCGCGTGCCGTCGACCAGTGGCACGTGAACCGTGACCATGTCCGCGCGACTCATCAAATCGTCCAGGCTGCGCGCCTGCTCGACGCCGGACGACAATTCCCACGCCCGCCGCACGGTCAGCTGGGGGTCGAAACCGATCACGCGCATACCCAGCGACAAGGCCGTATTGGCGACCTGCACGCCAATAGCGCCGAGTCCAACAACACCCAGCGTGCGGCTTGGCAATTCGAATCCGACGAACTGTTTCTTGCCCGCCTCGACCGCCTTGTTCAGTTCCGCCCCGTCTCCCTGCAGGTCGCGTACGTAGTCCCACGCCGGGCAGAGATTGCGCGCCGCCAGCAACATGCCACCGATCACCAGTTCCTTGACCGCATTAGCGTTGGCGCCGGGCGCGTTGAAGACCGGCAAGCCTTTCTTAGTCAATTCGGCCACCGGGATGTTGTTGACGCCGGCACCAGCGCGGGCGACGCCCTCGACAGTCTCCGGGATGTCCATGTCGTGCATATTGAACGAGCGCAGCAGGATCGCATCCGGATGACCGATTTCCGACGCGACTTCATAGAGTTCGCGCGGCAGCCGGCGCAGGCCCGTCACCGAAATATTATTGAGCGTCAAGATCTTGTACATCACAGACTCGTGGTTGCGTCAGGCGTGTCGTTGCTCGAAATCCGCCATGTACGCGATTAGTGCGGTCACGGCCTCCTCCGGCACCGCATTGTAAATGCTCGCGCGCATGCCGCCGACCGAGCGATGCCCCTTCAGGTTGGTCAGGCCCGCCTCATCGGCGCCCTGCAGAAACGCTTTGTCCAGCTCCGGGTCCGCCAGGGTAAACGGCACATTCATCCACGACCGGTAGGCTGGATTGACGGGGTTGCTATAGAAATCCGAGCCATCGACAGCCGCGTACAGCGCCTCTGCTTTACGGCGATTGACGGTTGCCATGGCTTCGAGACCGCCCTGGCGCAGCAACCATTTGAACACCAGGCCGGCCATATACCACGCGAAGGTCGGCGGCGTATTCAGCATCGAGTCTTTCTCGGCATGGGCCGCGTAACGCATGATGTTGGGCAACCCCGTCTGACTGCCGGCCAGCAGATCACGCCGGATGATCATGATCGTGATCCCGGCCGGCCCGATGTTTTTTTGCGCCCCCGCATAAATCACGCCAAAGCGTGACACATCGATCGGTCGCGACAGAATAGTCGACGACATGTCGGCAATGAGGGTCTGGCCGCCGACATCCGGCGGCGCATGGAATTCCACGCCGTGAATCGTCTCGTTGGGACAATAGTGGAAATAGGCAGCGTCCGGATTCAGTTGCCAGCTATCCCGCGCCGGTACATCAGTAAAGTTGCCGTCGGCACCAGTCCCCGCGATATTGACCGTTCTGAGTTTCGCCGCCTCTTTCGCCGCCTTATCGGACCATGAGCCCGTTACGAGGTAATCCAGGCTCTGATCGGCAGCCGCCAGATTCAGCGGCAGCAACGCGAACTGCAAGGTCGCGCCGCCCTGTAGAAACAGCACCGCGTAATCGTCGGGGATAGTCAACAGGCTGCGCACATCGGCCTCGGCCGACTCGGCTACCTCAATAAATGCCTTGGAACGGTGACTCAGTTCCATGACCGACATGCCCATGCCGGCCCAGTCGGGGATGTCCGCCCGCGCCTGCTCGAGAACCTCCAGCGGCAGTGCCGCAGGACCCGCGCTGAAATTGAATACCCTCGTCATTTTTGCGTCTTCTTGAATGGAAATTAGCTAGTCGTCGCCGCCGTCGTCCTCGTCGCCCAGGGACAGAATGCGATCGAGCCCGACCAGACGATCGTCCTGATCCAGCCGGATCAGACGAACCCCCTGAGTGTTGCGGCCCTGAATCGAAACGCCGGCCACCTCCGTGCGAACCAGGGTGCCGGAAGAACTGATCAGCATGATCTCGTCTTCTTCATTGACCTGGATTGCACTGACGAGGCGGCCATTGCGATCCGTCGTCTGGATCGCGATCACGCCCTGGCCTGCCCGGCCATGCGTCGGAAAGTCGCTCACCGGGGTCCGCTTGCCGTAACCGTTTTCGGTCGCGGTGAGAATGTCACCCTCCCCGACAATCTGCAGTGCAATCAGTTCGTGACCGCCGGCCAGTCGTATGCCGCGCACGCCGGCTGCTGTGCGACCCATGGGCCGCACATCTTTTTCGTGAAAGCGCACGGCCTTGCCCGAACTCGCAAACAACATGATGTCGCGATCGCCATCGGTCATCGCGACATCCACGAGCCTGTCGCCATTCCTCAGCTCCACGGCCCGAATGCCATTGCTGCGCGGCCGGGAGAACGCCTCCAGGCTGGTTTTCTTCACGGTGCCGAAACTGGTGGCCATGAACACAAAGCGATCCGCCTCGAATTCGCGGACCGGCAACACTGCATTGACGCGTTCGTCGCTTTCCAGCGGCAACAGATTGACCATCGGCCGACCACGCGCGCCGCGGGTGCCGCGCGGCACCTGGTACACCTTCAGCCAATACACTTTGCCGAGACTGGTAAAGCACAACAGCGTATCGTGGCTGTTAGCGACAAACAGCTTGTCGATGAAGTCCTCGTCCTTGACCTTGGCCGCAGCGCGTCCCCGACCACCGCGGCGTTGCGCGCTGTACGTATCCAGTCCTTGTGACTTGGCGTATCCACCGTGTGACAGCGTGACAACCACATCCTCCTCGGGAATGAGGTCCTCCACCATCAGAGTTTCGTGCGTCTCGACGATCTCCGTGCGTCGCTGATCGGCGTAACGTTCGCGAATATCGCCGAGTTCGGCGCGGATTTCGGCCAGCAATCGGTCCGGATTCTCGAGGATCTCGATCATGTCTTCGATCTTGTCGAGAATATCCTTGTATTCATTCAGGATCTTTTCCTGCTCCAGCCCGGTCAGGCGGTGCAGCCGCAAGTCGAGGATTGCCTGGGCCTGCGCCGGCGAGAGCCGATAGCCCTTGTCGGTGGCCCCGTATTCGCCTTCCAGGTCATCCGGTCGGGTGCGGATCTCGCCCGCGCGATCCAGCATGCTGGTCACCGACCCCGGCTCCCAATCCCGCGCCAGCAAGCCCTCGCGGGCCTCCTGCGGGGATGGCGACGCCTTGACGAGTTCAATCACCGGATCGATATTGGCGAGCGCCACGGCGAGCCCCTCGAGAATATGGGCACGTTCGCGGGCCTTGCGCAGCTCAAACACCGTGCGGCGGGTAACCACCTCGCGGCGGTGGCGCACGAACGATTCGAGCATCTCCTTGAGGTTCAGCAGGCGCGGCTGCCCATCCCGCAGCGCGACCATGTTCATCCCGAACACACTCTCCAGCGGCGTCTGCTTGTAGAGGTTGTTCAGGACGACATCCGGAATTTCACCGCGGCGCAATTCGATCACGATGCGCATGCCGTCCTTGTCAGACTCATCGCGCAGCTCGCTGATGCCTTCGATGCGCTTGTCGCGCACCAATTCGGCGATCTTCTCGATCAACCGGGCCTTGTTAACCTGGTACGGGATCTCGGTAACAATGATCGCCTCGCGACCACTGCCGATTTCCTCGATATGGGTGCGGCCACGCAAGTAGACGCGGCCGCGCCCGGTCATGTACGCGACATAGATTCCCTGCGAACCATTAATCAAGCCGGCCGTCGGAAAATCCGGCCCGGGCAGTTTCTTCATCAGATCCGGAATGCTGATATCCGGATCGTCGATCAGGGCCAGGGTCGCGTCGATGACCTCACCGAGATTGTGCGGCGGAATATTGGTCGCCATGCCCACCGCAATTCCGGCCGAGCCATTGACCAACAGATTCGGCACCTTGGTCGGCAACACCGACGGCTCCGACTCAGACCCGTCGTAGTTCGGCGCGAAGTCGACCGTTTCCTTGTCGATGTCGGCCAGCAGCTCACTGGCCAGTCGCGCCATGCGTACCTCGGTATAACGCATGGCCGCGGGCGCATCACCGTCGACCGAGCCGAAGTTGCCTTGCCCGTCTACCAGCAGGTAGCGCATCGAGAACGGCTGCGCCATGCGCACAATCGTGTCGTACACCGCCGTGTCGCCGTGCGGGTGGTATTTGCCGATCACGTCGCCGACGACACGGGCCGACTTCTTGTAGGGCTTGTTGTAGTCGTTGCCGAGCTCGCGCATGGCGTACAGCACGCGGCGATGCACCGGCTTCAGACCGTCGCGGACGTCCGGCAGCGCCCGCCCGACAATGACGCTCATCGCGTAGTCGAGATAGGACTGCTGCATCTCCTCTTCGAGGCTTAC
>JASJBD010000108.1 GCA_030066665.1 Gammaproteobacteria bacterium | reverse complement strand
TGCGTCACAAGATCGCCGAGCTGAAGGCTACCGCCCGGCTGCAGCGCGACAAGGCCGGGGATCAACTCGAGGTCGTTGAAGAAACGCTGGCGGCAGGCGTTGACGAATTCCGCGACGCGTTCCGCCGGCTCGTTGGTGGCTGATTGGAACTGGGGACATTCTGCTTTTTCTAAAAAAGCAGAATGTCCCCAATTATGCGCCGGCGTCTGCCCGGCGTTCGGCAAGCTGGCCGAGATAGGCCGGCCTGACGACCAGCGCTGGAAACAGCGCGATAACGCCGACGACGGCCGGTACCAGCGCCATCGAGTAACGAATCGCCGTTTCATCCTCGAACAGGAAATCGGTGAAAAACGCCACCGAGCTCGGCCCAATGATCGCGCCGATCATGCTGATGGTCAGGTAGAACAGCGCAATTGTCTGGCTGCGGATCTGGCCGGGCGCAATATTCACCAGCGCCGTGGGCGCGGTCGCGGTTGCCATCGCCGCGCCGACGATGGTCAGCACGTACACCGCGAAGCTGGTTTCGGCGCTCGGCATCAGCGGGAATGCGACGCTGAAGACCACCATGATCCACATACCCGCAAGCACGACCAGCACCGGCCCGTCGGCCCGGCCTCGCGTGACGAGCCGGTCGGCCAGCCAGCCGCCGAAATTCACCGACAGCGGGCCGGTGATCAGCAGGGCAAGACCGTTGTATAGGCTGAACTTCGGAATATCCCAGTCCCAGGTGCGCGAAAAATACGCCGGCAACCAGGCATGGCTGTACGCCATGATCGTGACCATCGACATGGCCAGGTACACACCGAAGAAGCTCTTCCAGCGCCGGGTCAGGTAGCGAAAAGCCGTTGGAAAACCAACTTTCTCCGCTGCCATCTCGGCGGTCGCCGCCGTGCCCGTGCGCTTCGGTTCGCGCACCGTGGCCATCAGCGCCGCGATCAGCAGGCCCGGCAAACCGACGATGATGAACACGACCTGCCACGGTCGGATTTCGCCGACTACAGGCAGCGACAGGCTGTCCTGTGCCTCGGCCCATTGAATGATCTGGCCACCGACCAGGTACGCAATACCCGAACCGATCGACACCGCCCCGGTATAGAACGCAATAGCGCGCCCGCGGCTTTTCGGCGGGAAGTAATCGGTGATCAATGACAGCGCGCAGGGACTGAGCGTCGCCTCGCCGACGCCGACCAGCATCCGGGTTGTGAATAACTGGGCGTAATTGCGCGCCAGGCCAGCGGCAGCGGTGGCCGCGGACCAGAGCGTGATGCCGATCGCAATGATGGTGCGGCGATTGTATCGATCGGCCAGCCAGCCGATTGGTATCCCCATGGTCGCGTAGAACAGCGCGAACGCGAAGCCGAGCAGCAGGCCCATCTGGGTGTCGGTGAGATCCAGGTCGGCCTTGATCAGCTCGACCAGCAGCGACATCACCCAGCGGTCCAGGTAGGACAGGATGTACGCAATGGTCAGCAGGATGACCACGTACCAGGCGTAACCGCTGCGGGCGTATTGGTGGTTGCCGGCCGGCTCGTTCTTATTCATTGGGCCTACGGTAACCTATTTGGGGACAGTGACCCTAGCCCTAAATGGCGTTAAGGTCACTGTCCCTGAACAAGTGAAAGGAGAGCGCCGTGCCTGATACCGGCCTGCGGCTGCAGCGGCCCAATTTGGTGGTCGCGGACCTCGACCGATCGCTGCGTTTCTACCGCGACATCCTCGGCTTCACGGTCGATTTCACCAAGGACTCGGACGACGCATCTTATTCGTATCCCGTGTTTGAAATTCCCCGACACGCCGAACTGCGTTTCTGTGTATTGAGTGCGAACCAGGATCAGCAACGCAGCCTGGCACTGACCGAAATCACCGGGATTGATTTGACGGACATGCCACTACCAAGGCGGAACGCGCTGGTGCTGAATATCGACGCCATCGACGAGGTGCTCGACGCCGCACGTGCCGAGGGTCTGCATGTCTATGAGGAAGAACGCCTGGAGACCAACGATGGCCGCATTGGCCGCGAGATTGGCATCGTGGATCATGACGGGCACCTGGTCGTGATCTACAAGATCCTCCAGACCTGATCGAGGCGATCGTGTCGCGTATCAATCGTCAATGGGTCGTCGCCGCGCGGCCTGAGGGTCCGCCGCGACCCGCCGATTTCGACTACCGCGAAACCGCCGTGCCGCAGCCCGCAGAAGGTGAGTTGCTGCTGGAGACGCGCTATCTGTCGCTCGCGCCCGTGATGGCGATGTATATGTCGGGCGCGCCGATAGCCGGGCGGCCGCCGCTGGAAATCGGCGATGTTATCCATGGTCGCGGTGTCGGCCGCGTCATCGAGTCCCGGCACCCGGATTACCAGCCGGGCGACATTCTGCACGGCCAGTTCGGCTGGCAGAGTTACAAAGTCACCAACCTGCCGGCAGATGACCGCTTCCACCGCTTTACCGCGACCGATCTGCCGGCGCATCTCGCGCTCGGCGCGCTGGGCATGACGGGCTTTTCGGCCTACTGCGGGTTTGTGGATGTTGGCGAGCCCGAGGCTGGCAAACCCGTGCTGGTGTCCGGTGCGGCGGGGGGTGTCGGTCATCTCGTGGTGCAGATCGCGCGTTGCCTCGGCTGCAGCCCGGTCGTGGGTATCGCCGGCGGCCCGGAGAAATGCGCATTGTTGCGGGAGCTCGGCTGCGATCATGCGCTGGACTACTGGGCTGGCCCGCTCGACGATGACCTGGCGCGACTGTTTCCGGACGGCGTCCACCTGTATTTCGATAATGTGGGCGGGGAAATGCTGGAATCGGTGTTGGAGCACCTGGGCAACCGGGCCCGCATCGTGCTGTGCGGGTCAATCTCCGAGTACACCCGCGACGAGCCCTTTGGCCCGCGGAACTACACCCGGCTGCGCCGCACCGATGCCAGCATGCGTGGGTTCTACGTCTACAACCACGCCGCCGGGTTTGCGAACGCCGAGGCGCGGATGGCTGACTGGATCCGGGCTGGCAAATTGCGGCCAGTGCAGCACATTATTGATGGATTCGAGAAAATGCCGGCTGCGTTGATCGGCTTGTACGAAGGTAGCAATACCGGCAAACAAGTCGTCCGCGTCGCCGCGGAGCGGGAGGAATAACCATGGATGCCATTGTTCGTCGCACCACGCTGGTCGTTCGAGACATCGAACGCTCGGTCGCTTTCTATCGCGATGCACTGGGCCTGACGGTCTTCTACGATAGTGAACTGGAACTGAGTGGTCACGTGATGCCCATTGCCAGTGCGGGCGCAAAGTGCCACCTGGTAATCATGCAGGCCAAGGATCCCTGGATCGGCATGATCGGCCTGATGCAGGTCACGGATCCGCCGGAACCCGATCCGGGCCCGTACCGGCAACGGCTGTCGATCGGTGACATCGCATTCGTGATGGCCAGTGACGATGCGCGCGCCACTTTCGAGCGCGTGCGGGCGAGCGGTGTGCAACTGATCGCGGAACCCGAGGAAAGCACCGTGCCGAAACCCGGCGGTGGCGAGATTCGCATGATCACGAGCAGTTTTTTCGACCCCGATGGTTACTTCATCGAGGTCAACCAGCGCCTGGAGAGCTGAGCCCTAATGACAGAATCCAGCGAAACCGCGCGGCGCGCCTACGCGACGACGCGCCTCGGGCAGATGCACGTGAAGGTCTGGCCGGGACCAGCCGATGCCACACTGCCGCCCATCGTCTGTTTACATCCGATCCCGTATTCCGGGAGGTACTACGATTCCTTCGCGACCGAGTTATCCGCGAAGACCAGCGTCATCGCGCCCGACCTGGCCGGCTATGGCGGTTCGGACGCGCTGACCGCGCCGGCCAGCCTCGAGCAACATACGCTGGCGATTGCGGACGCGCTGCAAGACCAGGGTGTCGGGCAATATGTGCCGGTGGGCTTCCACACCGGTTCGGCGGTTGCCGCGGAGCTCGCCCTGCAGCGACCGAAGCGCGTGCCCCGAGCCGTGTGCGTGACCTACCCATTTCTGGAGCAGGAGGAGCGCGACAAGCAACTGCACGGGCTCGGCCGCGGCTTCATTAACGGTGAGGATCTCGAATGCCTGCGCAAGCGTTGGCGTTTCACGGTCCACAACCGTGCCGCCGGCGTACCGCTGGAGCCTGCTATCACGAATTTCGTCGAGGAGTTGCGCACCGGCGAAAACGCGTGGTTTGGTTTTGACTCGATGTTTCGCTACGCGCCCGAGGAGCGCCTGCCGGAGGTGCAGCAACCCGTACTGGTGATCAATATCAACAGCAGCCTGAGAGAAGCGACCGAGGCCGCGGCGAAACTGCTGCCGAATGCGCACTGCGTCGACTTTATGGATATGAGCAAGGGTGTGTTCGAGTTGCATGCCACCAAACTGATTGGTGTCTTCGAACAGTTTCTGCAGACCGACCTGACTCCAAAAGATGAATAGAGCGCACTGTTTTGTGCTCGCGGCGCTGTTGTCATTCGCGCCGGCGCTGGCCGCGAAAGATGTGCCCGAAATCGGCGGCTGGCGAGAAACTTTGCTAAGCGTCCGTGACCTCGCCGGTTGGGAACAGGTCATGATCGAGGTCGGCGGCTGGGAAGTCATGTCCCGTGGGCAGGCGGACGCGCGGCTGCACGCAGCCTGGGAGCTACCCGCGGACGCCAGCATTGACGAGGTGTTGATGCGCAACCCCGGCACCGCCACGGGGTATATACGTTTCCTGCGTTTCAACAATGTCGAGCAGCAGCAGATGCGCTCCAACGGTCAGACCTGGGAGACGGGCGGGATTTTCGACATCAATGTGCGCGTCACGGATCTGGCCGCACGCTTTGCGGAGCTGCAGGCGCGCGACTGGCAGAGTTTCGGCGACCCGGTGCGCTTCACCTTCGGGCCTTTCGTGGTGCGCGAGTGGCTCGGCCGCGGCCCGGACGGCATCGTGTTCGCGCTGATCCAGCGTGACGCGCCGCCGCTGGAAGGTTGGCCGCATCTCAAGCGCTTCAGCCGGTCGTTCAACTCCACCCAGATCGTGCGCGACATGCAGGCATCGCTGCACTTCTACACCGATGTCCTGGGTTTCAAGCTGTACGTTGAAACGCAGGGTCCCAGCGACACGCCCGGCCCGAATGTACTGGGTCTGCCGCATAACCTGGTCACCGAAATCAGCCGGCACACCGTCATCGTGCATCCGACCGGTGAGAACGAAGGCTCGGTCGAATTGATCGAGTTCGACGGCCTGACGGGCCGCGATTTCGCGCCGTTGGCGAAGCCACCGAACCTCGGCGTATTGGCGCTGCGCTTTCCGGTGAAGGGTCTCGACACTCTGGCGACGAAACTCGAAGCCAGCGGTTTCGAGCCGCAAGCGCGCGCCCGCGTATCAATCACGCCCTACGGCGAAGTCGAACTGCTGGCGATTATCGGCCCGAACGGCGAGTGGCTGGAGTTCTACGAGTAACCCGTTAGTCAGAACCCGAAGTTTTCGTCTTCCGGCTTCAGGTGCAGCCCGATCTGCGCCCAGCGCAGGTTGATGCCGATGCGTTTCGCATCCGGGTTCGCCCAGCTGTAGGCCACCGTGTAGCCAGTGCGGTCCTCGATCAGGCCCAGTTTCAGCACCTGCGTGCGGGTGGACTGCTGGGTCAGGCGCGCAAGCTGGATCGAGTAGCCACTAAGTTCGCCGGATTCGGTTGGAATCGGGATGATCTGGCCTTCATCGTGAATCATGATGTCGCGCATGAAGTGCCAGTTGTCATCGTCCTGCGCAGCGCCGGGGCCGGCCTGTTTCACGCCGCCCCAGCCCTTGAAGTAACGGACCTTGCGATTCTTGTGATGGATTCGGTCCAGGTTGCCGAAGACGCGGTTGCCGTCGGCATCGAAGGCCTCGTCACGGATCCAGATTTCGTTCTCGGTTAGCTTGAGATCATCCGTAATGAAGATCTGTTTGCCGCTGCGCTCGGACATGAAGGTGCAGGTCTTTTCATGCATGTAGCCCTTGAAGTGGTCTTCCTGGAATACCCAGTAAACCTCGCAGCCGGGGCGGGTGATTAGCTCATCCATCGCCAGCGCTTCGAGTGAACCATCGGTCAGGTGCGCGTTGCGGTACTTCGCTTCATCCCTGAATGAATAAATGTCCAGCCGGATCGCGCCTTCCTGTTCGTCGATAGTGAAGTTATACAGTCGCTGCCGGTAGACGCGCTCCTCGTCCGCATCCAGATACTGCTGCACAAAGAACGTATGTTGGCCGACCGCCGGTGCGGCCATTGGCGCGAAGATATGGTGCATGCGCTCGTGACGGTGCTCGACCTGGTCGATGTCCTCCTGCCAGACTTGCTCATGATTGTCGTACTCGGCTGGGAACCATTCGAGAAACCGTTCGAGGTCGCCATCGAGTTCCGCTGCATGGACCGCGCTGCAAGAGACGACCAGAAGCGCGCTTGCCGTGTGCGAAATGCCGGGTCGTTTAGGTGCTGTGTATTGACGGATCTTCATTGAGCCTTTCCCTCCAAAAAAAAGCCCGCACCGGGTGGTGCGGGCCTTTTTCATGGGTTTCTTCCCCCGACTACGGCGCCTGCGCTCCGAAACGGAAGGCGATGGTTGCGCCCCAGTAACTGCCGCGCGGCGCGGTCAGGGCAAATCCGCGTGGGCTGGTGCTTTGGCCAGAGCATTGCGGCAACGTCGGGAACGGCGGTCCACCGTACACTGAGTTACATGACGGCAGTGAACCGGACCGGCGATCGATGTACCGCAGGATGTCGATCGGGGTGGTGTTGTCCAGCACGTTCCGACCCCAGACCGTGAGTTCCCAGTTACCCCAGCCGATACCCGCCTGCAGGCCCAGCACGTCGCGGGAGCCGGTTTCGATCTTGTTGTGCTCCTGCGAGTAACGGGAGGACTCGTAGGTCCAGTCAGCAGCAAACCACCAGCGGCCATCGGTGCTGAAAGGCTTTTCGTAGCGGCCATTAACGCTGAACTGGTGTTCCGGCGCACGCGGTGACCTGCGCCCGGACACGTCGCCGAATTGAGCCAGGTCACTCGGAAATCCGCCCCAGCCGTTCAGGTCGGCCTCGTCGCGGCTGATGCGCTCGGTGATTTCCGACTGTGTCCAGCCATAGGTGATGGCCGCAGTCAAATCGTCGGTCAGCAGGAAAGTGGTGTCGAACTCGAGACCATAGACCTCGGTTTTGCCGACGTTTTGCAACACGGAGGTCGTCGACCCACCGGCAAGTTCAATGACCGTCGTTAGCTGTTGATCCTCGACATCGAGAAAATAGCCCGCAACATTCAACTGCGCACGGTTATCGAACAACGCGGATTTCACGCCGACTTCATAGTTCCAGGCCGTTTCCTCGTCGACGGTACGCAGGTCGGGCCGATCTGACGGAATATTGTTATTGAAACCGCCCGGCTTCGTACCTTTCGCGATATTCGCGTAAATGTTGGTGTCTTCCGTGGCATTGAAGACCGCCGTGAAACGTGGGGTAAAGCTCTCGAAGGTTTCGTTGCAGGTTTCCTTCGTGCAGAAGCCCGTGCCGGTTCGCGTACGATCGAAGACAGTGATCTCATCCTCGGCGTACCGGGCCTCGAAGCCCAGCGTAATGTTGTCGCCGATGCTCCAGTCGATACCGCCGAAAATGGCGAGATTTTCGATTTCTTCCGTTTGCAGGCTTTCCTCGCCCACGAACGGGTTAATCGGCGTGACGACACCTGCGAATGTGACGAACAAGTCGGAGATCTCCTCGACTTCACCTTCGTAATAGTAGCCACCGAGCGTGATACGCAAGTTTTCGATGTTGTTGAAGGTGACGCGCAGTTCCTGTGAGATGTCGGTCTGGTCATCCTTGTCATACTGGATGAATGCACCGTTCAGGAAGGTCGGAAACACGAACGGCTCGTAAGCCGCGTACGACGCATCGAAACCGGTTTCGATTTCGTCCTTGATGTAGCCCGTGATACTGGACAGCGTAATGTCCTGCACGATTTCCCAATTGAGCCTCAGGGATGCCAGCGTACGGTCGTTGGTCACGCCCGGCGGGCCGGCCAAGGCAATCAGGTCAGTGCGTAGGGCGATCTGGTTCCAATCCTCGACCGCGTCGCCTTCATAGTATTCGCGTGCGCGTGGAGCGATGCCGGAACCGGCGGCACCGCGGAAGCAACAGGTATTCAGCCCGCGCGGTTGCAGATAGATTGGGAAATGCTTGTCCCGCTGGTGCTGGTAGCCCACCTTGAGTTCGAGATCGAAGGATTCGCTGGGCTCGAAGAACAACTTGCCGGTGACGCTGCCGGTTCTTTCACCGCCAACGAGGTTGTTGTCCCAGTTATTCACGTACTGGCCATCGAAGGTATCGTAGCCGCCGGAAACGTAATAGCCGACCGTGTCGCTGATCCGGCCGCCGACCCAGCCGGAAACCGCACCATAGCCATCCTGACCGGCGCTGGCCCGGACGTCGCCCTCAAACTCCTCGGACCGTCCGCGGGTCACGTAGTTGATTGCGCCAATGTAAGTGCCGCGACCGAATTGTGCGGCCTGTGGGCCCTTGAGGATTTCCACGCGCTGAACATTGAACAGCTCGGTCGACTGGGGTGAACCGCCGAGGTAAATACCGTCGACGAAATAGGCCGCCGCCGATGCGTTACCCACACCGTTCTGAATCGTGGAGATACCGCGAATCGTCGGCCGGTCGGATCCGCCCTGCCGGCCGAACGCAGAATTGAATGACAGTCCCGGCGTGAAGCGCGCAATGTCATCGATATTTCGGAGGTTCAGATTTTGAATCGATTCAGCCGTGAACGGCGAAACCGCGATAGGCACGTCTCTGAGGCTCTCTTCAAGCCGTCGGGCCGTGACGACGATCTCTTCGAGCTGCGCCAGCGCGATATCGCTGCCGAGCATAAAGACGATCGCGATGCCAATCACAGAGTTTCGGAGCGAACGCCCCTTGGCGGATATCTTCATGAATCTGACCCCCTCATGAAGCTAAGTGCGCGACCGGGTTTTTCTCACCGTCCCCCCTGGGCCGGCAGGTCGCGCGAATGATCGGAAAGTAGGCCATTGACAGCAAACTGTCAATTATCGTTTTATGTGGTTTGAGCGCGACAATAATGGCCCGACCACGGTTGATTAATCAACCCGGGAGGCTCGCAGAATGACAACAGTTCAGGCGAAACAGGCGGCTGCTGTGGCGCAGTATGGGCGCGAGGAGCCGCTTAGTCCCGATTTCCTGGAGGCATTCCAGCGCCTGGTCGGGGAGGTATTTCGCCTTAATGGGGAGCTGCTGGCCGCCGGCGAGCGCCTGGGCCGGGACGTTGGTATCTCGCCAGCTCGCTGGCAGGTCATTGCCACGATCCGCAATGAGCCAATGACGGTGGCCGAAATTGGGCGGCGCCTGGGGCTCACGCGGCAAAGCATTCGGCGGACCGTGAAGCTGCTGGCAAAGGAGGGCCTGGTCCGCACGCGCCAGAATCCGAACCATCGCCGGTCGCACCTTGTCGCGTTGACGCGCCGCGGCCGGCAGGTCATGGATAAACTGCGCCGGCGGCAGGTGCCGCTGACGGGCATGTTTACGCATGAACTCGGCCTCGACGTCGACGACCTGGATCGGCTGACCGGCCAGCTCGAAATGCTGCGGGAAACAGCGCAGCGCGTCGCGCGTGACTGATTGGCGCGCAATCTTTCTGGCGCTGGTTCTGCTGGTGCCGAGTGTTGCGGCTGTGGGCGAGTCGGACCGGGGACTGGTGCTGGTGGCCGGTGCCAGCGGTCGCACCGGGATCCAGGTCTTGCGGTACCTGCGCGACCAGGGTTACGCGATTCGCGCGTTGACGACCAACCGGGAGCGCGCGATTGAACGACATGGTGACAGTTGGGACTGGGTTGAGGCGGATGTGCGAGATCCCGAGCGACTGGCTGAGGTCACGAAAGACGTTGACTACGTGATCAGCGCGATTGGCGCACGCACGTGGGAAGGCCCTAGCAGTCCGGAGTTCATCGATTTCGGTGGCGTGCAAAACTTGGCCGATGCCGCAGTGACGGTCGAGGCCAAGCACTTTGTCCTGGTGTCATCGGCGGCGGCGGGACCGCATCGCACGCGCAGCAACATGGCGCAGATGGGCAATGTGCGCTACTGGAAGACGCGTGGCGAAGACCACCTGAAACTCAGCGGGCTTTCCTACACGATTATCGGACCGGGCGGTTTGGTCAACGAGCCGTCGGGCGGCGAAGGGCTGCGCGTGCTGTCGCGCCGTGATTATGAGGGCGGCGCTATAACCGTTGGCGATGTGGCGATGCTGGTTGTGGATGCGTTGAGCAACCCGGATTCGAAAAACAAGACGTTCGCCGCGATTCGTGACGACGCGCTGCCGCCCGATGCGTGGCGGGAACTGCTGAAGTTCATTCAACCGGATACGGCAACCGACGAAAAGCCGCCGACGGCCGACTAGCTCAGTCTGCGTCACCCCAGTCGATCGACCGATCCAGTGCGCCGGGTACGCGTTGCTCGAGTGCCGCGACGAATGCAGCCGGCAGTTCAGACTTGCTCATGAACTTGCGGCCGTTGATGGACCACAGCATGCGCCCGGGCACATCCTGCATATCGAGGATCCGCATCCACTGGGCCAAACTCGTCCAGCTATACACGGCCGGCAGGCTGGTAATTTCCGGATTCGCGAAGTCGGCTGCACTGGTCTTGAAGCTGTCGATCGATAATTCACGCCGCACTTCGTCCGAGCCGGGTGCCACGAATTCACTGAACGCGTCGCGCCGCACGACGAGCTGATCACCCGCTTCGATAATTTGCAGCGACATCGGCACGCCCAGCGCGGTACTGCTGAGGTGCCACTCGGTAACGAGTTCGACTTTCTCCGGCGTGTACTGGATGATCGGCCCCGGGTTGCACTGGCCGCGCAGTTCGACGGCTGCAGCGGTAAACGGATTGACGAAACGATCGATGTATGCGCCGGTCATGGCGTCGCGATACAGGCGGCAGGAGTAACTGCGTTCTTCGTAACCGACAGGCTCCAGTGGACGGACCTGCCTGACGGTCAGGCTCTCGATTTCGAACAACTGCCGACCGGTGGCGCCATCCGGGATGCCGTAGGCCGCGCCGACTACCCATTCGTAGGTGACGCTGCCCGCCGTGTCGGCCTTCAGCCGGATCCAGGTCTGCATGGATTCGGCCGGGCCCAGGCGCGCCGCCGACTCGGCCATGGCCAGGCCGCTTAACATAATCAGCAGTGCGAAAACGAGTGATCGGCGCATCTCGCCCAACTTATATCAGGGGACATTCTTTGCGAAGAATATCCCCATCTACCAGATGCGGACGCGCTGGTCCGGTGCCAGGTACATGCCGGCGCCGTCTTCGACGCCGAAGACTTCAAAGAACTCCGGCATATTCCGCAACACGCCATTCACGCGATAGCGGGCTGGTGAGTGCGGGCCACGCACCAGACGTTCGCGCAGCAGTTCGTCGCGATACTGGGTGCGCCAGGCCTGGGCGTAGCCGATGAAGAACCTCTCATCACCGCTAAAGCCATCGATCTCTGGCGCAGGCTGTCCATTCAGCGACACCTGGTAGGCGCGATAAGCAACGACCAGTCCGGCCAGGTCGGCAATGTTCTCACCAAGGGTCAGTTCGCCATTGATACGCACGTCGGGCAAGGGCTGAAACGCGCTGTATTGCTCCACCAGCACCTGGGCGCGACGCTCATACTCGGCCGCATCCTCGGCCGTCCACCAGTCACGCAGCCGCCCGTCGCCGTCGAACTTCCGACCCTGGTCATCGAAGCCATGACTGATTTCGTGGCCAATCACGGCCCCGATGGCCCCGTAGTTCACCGCATCATCCGCGCCAAGATCGAAGAATGGCGGCTGCAAAATAGCGGCTGGAAACACGATTTCATTGGCAGTTGGCCGGTAATAGGCGTTGACTGTTTGCGGCGTCATGCCCCATTCGGTTCGATCCACCGGTTCGCCCAGCTTGGCGACTTCGCGGCGATGCTCGAATTCCCGCGTGCGACGCACATTACCAATCAGGTCATCAGCCGCGATTTCCAGGCTCGAGTAGTCGCGCCACTTCTCGGGATAACCAATCTTGGTCGTGAATTTTTCGAGCTTTTCCAGCGCCGCCGCCCGGGTGTCCGGCGTCATCCAATCCAGCTCCTGGATGGACTCCGCAAACGCAATCTTCAGGTTGTCGACCAGTTCGCGCATGCGCGCTTTCGCCGCCGGCGGGAAATGCCGCTCGACATAGGCCTCACCGACCATCTCGCCGAGCGCGGCGTTGACCAGGCGCACGCCGCGTTTCCAGCGGGGGCGCTCCTCCTCCTGGCCGCGCAGCACACGGCGCTGGAAATCGAAGTCTTCGTCCGCAATAGCTGGCCCCAGGTAGCGCGCATAGGCCTTCAACAACTTGAAGCGCAGGTACTCGCGCCAGTCGGCCATTGGAATATTCCGGATCAGTTCACCGAGTGCGGTGAAATAGTCCGTTTGCGCAATCACGAAGCGATCCGGGGCGCCAAACTCGCCGGATTCCAGCAGGCTGGACCAATTGAGCTGCGGACTCAGCTCCTCCGCGGCGGGCAGGTCGTACTGGTTGCTGTAGATCTTCTCGCGATTGCGGTTTTGCACCCGGCTCCAGTGCAGCTCCGCGAGCCGCCGCTCTATGCCCAGGATCAGTTCTGCGGCTTGCGGGCCGCTCGGCCATTCCGCGAGTTTGTACATGTTCTCGACATGTGCCGCGTAGGCGGCGCGAATTCTGGCGAGCTGCCGATTGTCGGCCAGGTAAAAGTCGCGGTCCGGCAGGCCGAGGCCGTCCTGCCAGAAATAAGCCAGGCTGCGGTCGGGATCGGTCGCGTCCGCGTCGATATAAAAGTTCACTGGCACCTGCAGGCCGATCAGCAGTGCATGACCGAAATAGCGGATCAACTCATCGTGATCGGCGAGCGCGTCGATGCGAGCGAGCTCTGCGTCCAGCGGGTCTAACCCCGCGGCTTCGACGGCGGCTTCGTCCATGAAGCTGGCGTAAAGATCACCAATCTTTTGCGCATTGCTGCCTTGCTCGCGCGCCGTATTCGCCAGCGAATCCTCAATAATCTCGAGTACCTGCTGCTCGGTCTGCTCGTGCAGCTGTTGCATCACGCCGTAACTGGACCATTCCGGCGGAATCGGCGTCGCGTCCAGCCAGCGCTGGTTTACATGGGCGAAGAAGTCGTCCGCGGGCGCGATCGATTCATCGAGATCGCGGGAATCGAAGCCGAGCGTCAGCGGCGTACCGGTGTCTGCATTGCCGCACGCTGCCAGGGAAAGCACAAGAAATAATGGCCCCAGAGGCCTGCCGATCCCTGGCATGTCGGAACCTCCTTCAGGTACCCGCGGTCGCGCGGTCCCAACGCTGGTAGACCGATGCCTCGACGTTGTACAGCTCCGTGTCGAAGTAGTAGATCTGCTGTGGCGTGACCTTGATCAGGTCGAAACGTCGCACCGCGCGTTCCGGTGTGACGCGCACCAGGTTGTACTTCTTCAGGTAGCTCATGAAGCGTGGATCGTCGGATTCAATAACTTCGGCCGTGCCGCGGATCTGCACGCTGCGCCATTCCTTCTTGCCGCCATCGGCGACCGTCCAGCCTTTATAGCGCACCGCGCTGATGTTCGCGTTGTTGCGGAGTTGCAGAAGTTTCTCGGTCCCGACCTCGGAGACCACGAACAGCACGCGTTCCTCCGGATCGAGCACCATGTCCACCGTCGTTGCAATGGGAAAGTCGTTAGCGACAGTGGCGACGGCGAAGCGCTCGCGCCCGGGCAGGAATGCGACGATCTTTTCCCAGATCTGCTCCTGCTCGAGCGCCGGGAAATTGTTGACGAACTGCTGGGTCGCGGACGTCATGCCGTCGAATTCCACGTCATGGCATTCGGCGCAGGTCATGCCGCGCTGGTAGTCACGGTGACTGTCGCTCTTGACCGCCTCGGCCGTCAGCGGCTGCCCCGGGAAGATCACGGCTTCGATGCCCATTTCGCCGGCACCAACATTCACGCCCTGGACCTCTTCCTTCTTGTGTTTCCCGGCCTGGATGAGGCCGGCCATCAACAGGGCCACGATGGCCAGGGTTACCGAGAGTGGGATCAGGCGACTGCGTTTGGTCATGGTGTTTCTCCGGCTATTGTCTAGCTGCAACCCATCCGTCCGGGAGCGGTCAGAGATCTTAATTGACCCGGAGAATAGCCGGCAAACGGCGGGCCAATAGCTGGAACGGGGCTGTTCCCCAGACGGCGCAGGCCGCGGCATTGCTTGCATCAAAGGGGTTTTCAGTAGCAAAATCGAACATTAGTGTTCGAAAACGGACGGACGATTCCAATGAACCGACTCTACTTACCGGCCCTGCTGGCTTTGCTGATTTCTGGTCTGGCCCTGGGGGGCGCTCACCAGGGCGAGATGGACCATTCCACCATGGACCACGGCGCCATGGACCATTCCCAGCACGACATGGCCGGGCACAGTACCGAGCCCGATGAGAAAGGCCGGCGCCTGTACGGCATGAAGCACAACATCACGCCGGCAGTCGCGAATGAGCTCCGCGAAAAAATTCCGCTGTTCGAGACGTACAGCGACGCGGAACTCGCGCTCAGCATGGAAATGATGGGCTCGAACTACGCGTGGTACCTCAGCGAAGACTCATTGCGCGGTGACCAGGGTGTGCTGCTGTTGTTACATGGCTTCAAGAACGCCGACGAGAACTTCAAGCAGCAAATCGAGAGCATGTCGAGCATTTTTCCGATGGCGATGGCACCGGGCATGAGCATGATGATGTCGGATCACATTCAGCTGGCGTTGAATGACATCGAAGCAGCGGGCGCGAAGACAATCGTCGTGGTGCCGATCGTGTCGACGCAGTTCAATACCATGCTGCGGCAATGGGAGTACATCTTCGGCATGCAGGACGAGGCGCCATACGCCACGGTGCCGCAGGTGAAGACGAATGCCCAGATCCTGTTCGCACCACCGCCGGGCGATGATCCGCTGGTCGCGGAGATCATGCTGGATCATGCCTACGAGATCAGCAGCGACCCGTCAAACGAGGTGGTGATCATCGCCGCGCATGGCCCGACCTTCGATTACGATAACCAGAAAGCCATGGACCAGTTGATGAGCCTCGCGAAATACATGCGCGAGGATGGCGATTTTGCGGACGTGACTGGCCTGACCTTGCAGGATGATGCGCCGAAATCGGTCCGTGACAAGAACGTCGCGAAACTGCGCGGCATGATCGAGGAGGCGCAGGCTGATGGCAAAGACGTGTTGGTCGTTACCAATCTGATCGGCACGCGCACGATCCAGGCGAAACTGCGCAAGGACCTGAAGGGGCTGGACTACACGTTCAATGCCAAGGGCATCGTGGCCCATCCGAATTTCATGAAATGGATGGGCGAGACGATTCGCGACGAGCTAGAACGGAACGCGTTGGCTGAAGTGGCGCGTTGACACATTGCCTGTAACGCAAGGGTAAGACAAAGGCGGCCGAATAGCCGCCTTTTTCACGCATTTTCGCTTTCCTTCAGATTTCGGTGCACGCGCCGAAAATCACGATGGCGCCTTGCAGAACCGCTGCTGCAGCGACGAAGCGCCCGGTCTCTTGCTCGATGGATAGCGTCCAGCCAGCGCCATCGGGTCTCGTCTCATCGGCTTCCTCGGCGCCCTGCAGGATGAGTCGGTTTTCGATCTCGGATACGGATACGATCTTTGACGGCGGCGCGTCCCGGAAGACCTTGATTTCCTTTTTCGCGACGTTGACGCGAAGAAATGTGGGCGCGCTGACTTCTTCCGGCAGCACCGCCTGGCAATCGCGACCGTCGATACACTCGTGCACCTGCATCGACGCGCACAGGAATGGCTCGCTGGTATCAATCGCAGCCGCGTTTCCACCGATCAACGCAAACGCCAGGCCGAAGAGAAATCTTGTTGCCATCTTCATGTCCTGTTTCCCCTGTTCTTATCAACGCACGGTATAGTCACGGCCTTCCATGCAGGCCGCGTAGGCGCGGTTATAATTGTTGCGGTTCTGCTGGTACTGCTGCGCCTGCTGCTGTTCCCACTGTTGCTGCTGCAGCGCTTCCCGGTGATGCTGATCGGCGCGCCGCATGCCGCCTAGCGCGCCGCCGGCTGCGGCGCCTGTCTTCGCGCCGTCGCTGCCGTCGATGATCCCTCCGATCGCGGCACCGCGAAGCGCACCTCGCGCGACGCCGTCTTGTCTGAATTCCTGTTGCGGCGGCTGTTCAGTCGCCATCGGCGGCGACATCGGGTCAAATCCACTCTGTCCTTTCGCCCATGAATAGCATTCGAAGTTGTCTTTGTCCTGTTGTTCCTGATCCTGGCCATCGTTCGGATAGATCATCAATTCGCTCTGGGACCAGGCAACCGAGTTCAGTAGCAGCACGGCCGCCAGCCCTGTCAGGCTGCGTAAAACCGTCATCTTTGTTCCTCCGTGATGGTTTTTCTGAGACAGGCTTGAAAGAATGTTAGCAGGCCTTGAGGAAGGCGAACATGCGGAAAGGGACACCTGCTGCCACGCTAATTCTGCAGCGCGGCCTTGAGCTCATCAGCGACATCGCGACTGAACTCGTTGACTAGATCATTCATCGCCTGGGCAATGGCGTCCGGGTCACTGGCGGACCGGGCCTGGACCTCGTAATGTCTGCGTCGCCCGGCTACCATGAGTGTTCGATCCGGGCGTCCGATACCCCACTGCACATCAAGGATCGTTCTGCCGGTCTCGTCGGCATCGAAACGGTCGACGCGACCGATCAGTCGATAATCGACTGCAATCATGCTGCTGTATGGAAACGCCACGACGGCCACGCCGTCGACCAGGCTGTCGATATTGCTGGCGACAATTCGATGAATTGCTCTATCCAGCGGTTCGGCCCAGCGATTGAAATCGTCCACGATCATCTCGGCGCCCGGACCGCGCGTTACCATTTGTGACCTGCCCAGGTATTCCGGCATGGTCAACGGGCCGACGCCAAGTATCGGCTTCTCTTCTGTGGCAACAAGTTCATAGCCCGTTGCGGTATCTGCTTCCAGGGCAAAATACCGCACCGGCGCGGACGAACCACAGGCCGCGAGCATCGGTAACAGGCAAGCGATGATGGTCGCACGCTTCGTAGGAATCATGTCGCTGCCTCCAATCAAGGATTCTTACCCCGCAACAGAGCTTCAGGATTCCGTTCCAGGTAGTCGAAAAATTCGCGCACGGCCTTGGCGGCACGCTCGACCTCGGTTAGCGCAGTCTGCAATCTATATACCTGCTCGGTATCGCCTTGCAGTTGTACCTTCGCGGCCGCCAGGGTCCGCTCGGCCTCGGTCAGCGCGCTGCCAAAACGCTCGACAACCGGTTTCAGGTCTTCGGCCAATTGATTGATGTCCTCATCCGCATCCCGGAACAGCACACCGGCATCCTCGGCGGCATCACGTACTTCGGCGAGCACGTCGTCGAGCGTTGAGGGTATTTGCTGGGTCTTCTCCGCATTCACAAAGCGATTAACGCCCGCGAGCGTCTCGCGAACATCTTCGGAATTCGCCAGTTCATCCAGGCCCTTGATCGCACTCGCGAGGCGTTCTGCCACTTCGACGAAATCAACACGCGCCTGGATATCATTCAGCGTGTCCTGGACGTTGGTCAGCATTTCCTGCACGCCGGACTTCACGGTGGGGATTTCCGGATACGGTGGATCGACCCCACGGAAGATCGGCTCGGTTCCCGGACGGAATTCCAGCTCGATCAGCAATTGTCCGGTGATGAAACTCTCAACGGCCAGTTGTGCCCGCAGCCCGGCTTCTTCAACCAGCCGTTCGTGACTGATCAGTGCGCCGATCTGCGCATCGATGGGCACGCCATCACGCACCACGATAAAGGTGTCCGGCAGGATTTCAATTTTTACTTCGGTCGTGGTGTCTATGGTCGATACATCGGCAAGCAGGTCGATATCCGACACGTAGCCGACCCGGACACCTTGCAACAGCACATTGGCGCCGACCCGCAAGCCTTTGACCCGGTCCTCGAAGTACGTGACGTAGATGGACTTCCTTTGAAACAGCTCTGAGCCGCCGAACAGCGCCACGCCCGCGGCAATCAGCAGTACACCGCCCACCACAAAGGCACCGATCAGCGTCGGATTCGATTTCTTGCTCATGCCGCGCTGGCCGCCGCCTCCCCGCGCTGCAAGAAATTACGCACCACGTAATTCGGATGGTGATCCCGCAGCTCTCTCGGATCCCCGGTCGCCAGTTGGGTCTTGGCATCCGCGTCCAGGAAGACCGAATTGTTGCCGATCGCGAAGATACTGGCCAGTTCATGCGTAACCACGACCACCGTGGTGCCGAGGCTCTCGCGCAGCTCCAGGATCAGATCGTCCAGCAGCTTGGCGCTGATCGGATCCAGGCCGGCGGACGGTTCGTCGAAAAACAGGATTTCCGGGTCCATCGCCATAGCCCGTGCCAGGCCCGCACGCTTTTTCATGCCGCCGGAGATTTCGCTGGGGTAGTAGTCCTCAAAACCGGCGAGCCCGACCAGCATCAGTTTGTAAGCTGCGACTTCACGAATCTCGGCATCTTCGAGATCGGTGTACTGCTGCAGTGCCAGCCCGATGTTTTCTGCCAGCGTCATGGAACTCCACAACGCGCCGGACTGAAACAGCGTGCCGAATTTGCGCTTGGTCGCCTCCCGCTCGGCTTCGCTGCCCCCCCAGAAAGGCTGGCCGTCATAGAAGACGTCGCCGATCTTCGGGCTCTTCAGCCCGATCATGATCTTCAGCAGGGTGCTCTTGCCGCAGCCGGAGCCGCCCATGATGATGAAGACGTCGCCGCGATTAATGGTGAAGTTCAGGTTTTCCTGGATCAGGAAATCCCCATAGGCCATGGTCAAATTTTCGGCGACGATGTGTGGCTGCGGATCGGGCATCTCAAATGCCGAGATTAATGTAGATCACGGTCAGGATCGACGCGCTCACCACGATCAGTACGATGCCCATGACCACGGCCTTGGTCGTGCTTTGCCCGACCGCCATCGCACTGTTGCCGCAGACGATGCCCTGCTGGCATCCGGCCAGCGCGATCAGGCTGCCGTAAACCACGCTCTTGAACAACCCGCCCATCAGGCTGTTCATCCCCACCGAGTCGATCGTCTGCGCGACGTATTGCACCAGACTCACATCGAGCATTGCCAGGCCGACCACGGTGCCGCCCAGGATGCCCATCAGGCTGGCGTACATCGTCAGCAACGGCATCATCACGATCAGCGCGATGATTCGTGGCGTGACCAGGTAATCAATCGGATCGATGCCCAACGTCGTCAGCGCATCGACCTCTTCGTTGACCTTCATCGTGCCGATCTGTGCGGCATAGGAGGCGCCGGTGCGCCCGGCCATGATGATGCCCGTCATGATTGCCGACATTTCCCGCACCATCGCGACTGCTACCAGGTTCGCGGTGTAAATACCGGCGCCGAACATCTCCAGTTGCATCACGCCGACGAACGCGAAGATCATGCCGATCAGGAA
>JASJBD010000107.1 GCA_030066665.1 Gammaproteobacteria bacterium | reverse complement strand
ACTGTATGGTACGCCGTTCGCGGTATTTCGAAGCGATCATGGCCAGGTGCTGATTCCGGTGCCTCCTGATCCGCAAGCTTGACAGCAATTTCTGCTCGACCCTAAAGTTCTCTCTCGCCAGGTGTTCCCGAGCGGCGGCTCGGGATAACGGGAAGCCGGTGAAATGCGAGTCATGCACCCGCATTGAATCCGGCACTGCCCCCGCAACGGTGATCGAGACAAACCGGTTCAGCGCGGTCCGCCCGGACCCGCAGCCACTGCGAAACAACGCGGGAAGGCGAATCGGTGAGGAGTGCCACTCCTGCTCGTCAGTCCGGAGACCGACCTGGCGGATCGGATCAGGGTGCGGCGGGCGCCCGGGCAGCCGATAGCCGGCCGAGCCCGATGCTCTCCGTCCCTGCTAACAACGGCAAAAAGCCACGCGGGGAATCGTGGGAGGATCGGTATGAAATTCTTGCTGGGCGCACTCGCGCTGATCTTTGGCGCCTTGACACTCGGTGCCGCAAACGCCAACGAGGCGCTGGAAAACGTGATCACGCGGGCCAATCGCACCGCGCTGCCGCAGGCTCGTGTGGGCAGCGCCGTGTCCGTGGTCGACCGCGATCTCATCGAGCAGCGCCAGACAATCCTGGTGTCCGACATCCTGCAGGACCTGCCGGGCATCGCGGTAAGCCGCCTCGGCGGACCCGGGGCACAAACACAGCTCAGGATTCGCGGCGCCGAGGCCAATCACTTGCTGGTCGTGATCGACGGCGTCGTCGCCAACGACCCGACAGCGGGCGACGAATTCACCTTCGAGCAGTTGACGGCATGGGACATCGAACGACTGGAGGTCGTTCGCGGGCCGCAAAGTGCCTTGTGGGGCAGCGACGCGCTGGCGGGTGTAGTCAACGTCACGACCCGGCGGGACACGGGCGACCGGCTGCGCGGGCGGGCTTTCGCCGAGGGTGGCAGCTTCGACACCACAAACCTGGGCGCCCATATCGGCGGCAACATCGGCCAATTTAGCGGCAATCTGAGCGCCTCGTGGTTCGATACAGCCGGCGAAAACATCTCGCGCACGGGTGACGAAAAAGACGGCTTCAACATCCTGACCGCAAATCTCAACACGGTCTTCCAGGCGACCGATGATCTTCGCCTCGGCCTGTCAGCCAGGCATTCCGATTCCACCACGGAGTTCGACAACAGTTTTGTCACCGGCCTGCCAATCGATTCCAACATTGAGAGCGATGTTCAGCTCACTTTCCTGCGTGCCTATGCGGATCTCGCCCTGTTCAATCGGCGCTCGAACAGCAGTCTCCAGGTGACTTATGCGCTGTCCGAGCGTGACAATTTCACCGTCGGCAGACGGACATCGAAACAGGACGGCGACCGCCACGGCTTCGTTTTGCAGACCAGCTGGGATTTCACGCCCAGCCCAAATGAATACCGCCTGACACTGGCGCTCGATTATGACAAGGAAGAATTCGACCAACTCGATATCGAGTTCGGGGGCAGTGCCAGTCTCACCGAGGACCGGGACACCATGGGTTACGCCGCGGAATTCATGGCGCAGCCCTGGGATTCGCTGAATCTGACCGCGAGCCTGCGCTATGACGATAACGACAAGTTCAAGAACAAGACCACCTACCGCCTGACCGGCGTCTACCGAATCGACGCGACAGACACGCGCCTGCATACCAGCCTCGGGACCGGCATGAAGAAACCGACCTTTCTCGACCTGTTTGGTTTCTTCCCGGATTTCTTTACCGGGAATCCTGATCTGAAGCCGGAGGAATCCGCGGGATTTGATATCGGCGTCGATCAGGGGTTCTGGAATGGGCGGGGCCGCGTCGATCTGACCTGGTTCTACGCGGAACTGACCGACGAGATAACCACGCTGTTCTTCCCGGTCAATACCGCCATCAACGCCGAAGGGACGAGCCGTCGGCAGGGCTTGGAAGTCGACCTGCGGCTCGCCTTGCTCGAGCAACTCGATATGCAGGCCAGCTATACCTATACCGATTCCAAAGCCCCCACCGGGGAGAATGGCAAGGCAACCGAACTGCGCCGCCCGCGCCACATGGCCGCGTTGAATCTGAACTACGGCTTTCTCGGGCAGCGTGCCGGCGTGAATCTCAATGTATCGTACACGGGCGATCAGAAAGACCAGGACTTTTCGCAGTTCCCGTCGCCCATCGTGACACTGGACGCCTATACGCTGGTCAACCTGACGGCCAGCTACCGGATCTCAGAGAATTTCACCCTCTACGCACGGGCCGAAAACCTTTTCGACGAACAGTACGAAAATGTCTTTGGGTACCGGACGCCCGGCGCAGGCTATTACGCGGGGGTTCGGTTGAATATTCGCTAGACTAGTGGACCTGACATGGGCAACCGACTGTCGAAAATCTACACGCGCACCGGTGATGCGGGCACGACCGGTCTTGGCGACGGGACGCGCGTGTCGAAAGGTCATCCGCGGGTCGAAGCCTACGGTACGGTCGATGAGCTCAACAGCAGCATCGGCATCGTCTTGAGCGACGCCACGCTGCCGGAGGACGTCAGGGCCTGCCTCACCCGAGTGCAGCACCAGTTATTCGACCTCGGCGGCGAACTGTGCATGCCTGGACACGTCGCGATCGGGGCCGCCGATGTCGACGCGCTCGAGCAGCACCTCGACGCCTTCAACGCCAATTTGCCGGCTCTGAAAGACTTCATCCTGCCGGGCGGCTGCCGCGCGGCGGCTGACTGTCACCTGGCACGCACCATCTGCCGGCGCGCCGAACGGCGTGCATGGTTGCTCGCCGAGACGGATACCATCAACGAGCACGTGTTGAAATACCTGAACCGGTTGTCGGATTTATTGTTCGTGATCGCGCGGGTGCTTAACCGGGCGGCTGGCGTCGACGAACCGCTCTGGCAGAAACCTCAGCCCTGATCCTGCGCCACCCGCGCCTGCTCAAGCGCTGCACAAATGGCGCCAATCCCGTCCAACAGGCGCGGGCCGGGCCGACTGACCAGGTCCGCCGGCACGGTAAAGAAGCTGTCGGTCTGCGCGGCCGGCAGGCCGCGCCATTGCCGCCAGCGCTCGAGCTGAGGAGCATCCCCCGATTCGGCGCTGCTGGCCAGCACGATTTCGGGCGCCGCATCGAGCACCGCTTCGACCGAGACGACCGGGGTCAGGCCACCAAGCTCGCCGAAGATATTGCTACCGCCACACAGTGCAATCGCCTCCCCGATCACGTGTTGATTCGTGACGGTCAATAACGGTTGCGGCGCCACCTGGTAAAAAACCCGGACGGCACGACGCCCGGCGGCGTTGTCTCGCAGTTCCTGCAGGTTAGCGCGGAACCTCATCGCGGCTGTCGATGCAACATCACCGGTGCCGGCGAGAGCGCCGATCTGTTCGAGCTGGACCGCGACACTGTCGAGTCCGGTCGACTGCAACTCGGCGACGCGGTAGCCCAGCCGGCGCAGCCGACTGATCAGCTCAGGCGGATTGCCGGAAGCCCAGGCCAGCAGCAGATCGGGCTCCAGGTTCGCCACCGCCTCGTAGTCGACGCGAAAGGCATCCCCCACGCGAGGTAACTCCGCCGCCGGCGGTGGATAGTCACTGAAAGCCACCGCGCCAACCAGCAAATGGCCCGCCCCCGCCGCGTAAACCAGTTCAGTCAGGTGCGGCGCCAGCGCGATGATCCGCTCCGGCGCCCCGGCTGGGGGCGCCGCCCGCTCCGACGTCGTATCGCAGCCCGCCAGCCCGCAGCCCAACAGCAGGACAAGCCAGGCCGAGCGCCAGCCAGCAGGCATCAGACGACGAGGTCGTAGAGAGTCAGTACGGCGATTACCGGGCACCAGATAAACCATAGCGTCCGGATGACCAGGCTCATTGCGGCGCGCACCGGCGCGCCCGGGGTCAGTTCGCAACGATCACCGGCGCGACCGGTGGCGCCGGCGCCGGCACAGGCGAGCACATCGTCATTGACGTCAAAAAAGCGCGGCGCACAGTTCTTGTAGTAGCCGCGCCAATCGGCGATGGCCTCCTCGAAACTGCCGGCGAGCGCGTAGCCGATGGCGAGCAACCGCGCCGGCACCCATGCCAGCAACCCGTGCACGCTTTGCACGGCTGACTGCAGAGTCTCTGCGCCGACCTGCTCACGGTCCGAGTATTCATACGCGACGCGTCGCCGCATCAGATCGAGCACGCGGAACAACCAGGCGCCGGTCGGGCCCAGAATCAGAAACCAGAATACGACTCCGAAGACACGATTGTTCGCCTGCACGAAAACCGCGCGCTCTACCGCCAGGTCACGATCACGCGGATCCTCGGGTGGATCGGTCTCGAGCAGCTCTTTGGCCAGTCGATTGATTTCTGCCGCGTCGGTCCCCTGAACGGCGGCGTAGTATTCGTCGACCTCCTCTTTGAGGTCCCGCGGGCCCAGGGAAAACAGCAAAACGATGACCGCGAAAACGAAATACGGCAACTGGAACAGCGCCTCACCCAGCAAGAGCGAGACGGCCATTACCGGTACTGCCAGCAGGATCGCCAGCAGCACGATCAGCAGCGTACACGAAGTCCCGCTGAGCGACGCAAAACGGGCAAAGGCCGCGTTGAACAGCGGATCGAGCCAGCGAAACTCACGCAAATGGAACAGATGCGTCAGGAGTCGCTCGATTCCCAGGCCCAGCAATAGCGCAAAGAGATTCATGGCTTGATCACGATACCGCGTCGAGCAAACCGTGCAACCGGTCCCAGTCGAAGGCGGGACCCGGATCGGTCTTGCGGCCGGGCGATATATCGCTGTGGCCGACCACTGGCGCACCAGCCAGACTCGGCATCGCGCTCCGCAGCGCGTTGATCACGCGCGCCAGCACCTCGTATTGCTGGTCGTCGTAAGGGAGGTCGTCCAGGCCCTCGAGTTCGATTCCTACGGAGAAGTCGTTACAGCGATGCCGACCGTGATAACAGGACTCACCAGCGTGCCAGGCGCGTCGGGTCAGCGGCACGTATTGCACGATTTCGCCGTCGCGCCGAATCAGTAAATGTGTCGAAACCTGCAAATGGCAGATTTCCGGGAAATAATCGTGAGCTTCTGCATCCAGGCAATTGGTGAAGAAACAATCGATCCAGGGGCCACCGAACTCCCCGGGCGGCAAGGATATGCCATGCACGACGATCAAGTCCGGCTCGCACCCGTCGGGTCGGTCATCACAATTCGGCGATGCCACCTGGCGCGCGCTCGCCAGAACACCGGTTGCCGGATCGATCTCAATCATGACTTCGGCACCGTAACATCGCGACTGCGATGGCGAAAAGCGGTCCGGGTGTGAGTAATAATCCGGTCATGTCCACACCCCGCATTTTTCATCCTGAGCCGTTAAGCACTGGCGCCACGATCGAACTGACCGAGAGCGCCGCCACCCACGTCACGCGGGTCTTGCGACTGGAAGCCGGTGAGCGGCTGGTGCTGTTCAATGGCGATGGCCATGATTATGCCGGCCAGATTGACTCGGGCCGGCAACGATCCGTGCGTGTGACGCTCAACGCAGCGGCGCCCAGCACTCGCGAGCCCGGCATTGAGACGACTTTGTTGCAGGGAATCTGTCGTGGCCAGCGCATGGACCTGGTTATCCAGAAAGCGACCGAGCTTGGCGTCACGGGCATCAGGCCGATTAGTTGCGAGCGCAGCGTGGTGCGCTTGCAGCCCGAGCGCGCCCGGCGCCGCCAGGCCCATTGGCGTGGCGTCACGATCAGTGCCGCGGAACAATGCGGGCGCGCGACTCTGCCCCAGGTGCACGGCCCGGCCAGCCTCGACGAGGCGCTGGCCGAGCTGGATAGCAGCGGCAGCCGCGTGATGCTCGATCCCGACGCCGACCTCGACCTCGGCGCGGCGCTGGCAGCCGGGCCGCCGGTGACCCTGCTGTGTGGCCCCGAGGGCGGCCTGAGTGAGTTCGAGCGATCGCTCGCAACCAGGGCCGGATTCATCGGCGCGCGGCTCGGACCGCGAACACTGCGCACCGAGACCGCGCCCATTGCGGCTCTGGCGATCATTCAATACCTGCGCGGCGATTTCGGCAGCGGCCGCTGAGGAATCAGGCAGGCTCGGCTTCCGCCGACCTCTGGCCCGCCGCGATCATGCCTTCGATCTGTTCGAGATCGGGAATCAACGGGTATTCGTTGATCATGCGGATCTGACAGATGATTGGTCCGTCTTCGGGCCAGGCATGCCGTGTGTCGGTTTCCATGACGTCGCGGTTGACGCGCACCAACTGCGGAAAGCCCTCGGTCAGCAGTCCGAATGCGCGGCTCTCCAGCTGGCCGGACATGGCATTGAACACCGCAATGCGCGTTCGGCCGCCTGGCTCCGCGCAGGGTAAACCCGCCATCCGCTCGAACGAAATGACTGGCAGCGCCCGGTCATTCCAGCGCAGCTGACCCCGCAGCCAGTCCGGCGCATCCTCCGGAGCCGGCTCAATAACATGCCTGACGACTTCAGCCACGCACACGCGCGGCACGATCAGCCGATGCTGGCTGAGCGGAATCAGCAGGCTGTAGAGCTCTTCTTCTGCCAGATCCATCGCGCTATGCCTCGGCATTCTCCAGCAGTTTCGACACCGCCTGCAGCAGTTCCTGCTCCTGGTACGGCTTGCCGAGATAATCGTTCACGCCAAGCTCGATCGCACGCGCCCGGTGCTTTTCGCTGACGCGCGAGGTGATCATGATGATCGGCAGATTGACGGTGTCCCGGTTGTTCCGCACGTGCTTGGCGAATTCGTAGCCATCCATGCGCGGCATTTCGACGTCCAGCAGGATAATGTCGGGCAGATGGTCTTTCAGCACGCTGACTGCCTCGACGCCGTCTTTCGCAGTGATCACCTGGAAGTCATTGCGCTCGAGCAGCCGCTGCGTGACCCGTCGCATCGTGATCGAATCATCGACGACCAGCGCCAGCGGTTGCACCGGCGTCTCCGGCTGCTGCACTGGCTCTACCGGTTCCAGCGTCGGGCGTGCCGTGCGCACGAGCGCCCCGACATCGAGAATCACAACCACGCGGCCGTCACCCAGAATGGTCGCACCCGCCAAACCGCGGATCGTAGCCAGCTGTTCGCCAACCGGTTTCACGACGATTTCGCGACTATCGAGCAGTTCGTCGGTAATCAGCGCGGTGGAGTTGTCGCCGGCACGCACGAGAATGATGGAGACGCGATCCTCTTCCGGTGCGATTCGCGACGGGCCGAGGCCGACGAACTGGCCCAGGTGCCGGAAGTGATACATCTGCCCGGCGTACTCCACAGCCGGGTCTTCGGCGGCCATGTGCTTATCGAAGTCCGCCATGCTGATGCGGATGATGCCCTCGACGGTCGGTAGCGGCAGCGCAAACAATTCGTGCCCGGAGCGCACGATCAACGCCTGCGTCACGGCGAGTGTGAACGGCAGCCGCACGGTGAAGGCCGTACCCTGGCCGACCTGTGAGTCGATTCGCAACGTCCCCCCAAGCTTGGCTATCTCGCTGGCGACGACGTCCATACCGATGCCGCGCCCGGCGGATTGCGTCAGCTGATCGGCAGTCGAGAAACCGGAACGCAGGATGAGTTGGATAGTCTCCTCGTCGGTAATCTCCGCTTCGGGATCCAGCAGACCGTGCTCGATCGCTTTTTGCCGAATGCCGGGAATATCCAGTCCGCGGCCGTCATCGGCGACTTCGATAACCACTTCGGATCCTTCACGCCGCAAGGCAATCGTCACCGTGCCGGTCGCCGGTTTGCCGGCAGCCTCGCGTTCGGCCGGATCCTCGATGCCGTGAATCACAGCATTACGCAGCATGTGCTCGAATGGCGCCAGCATCTTCTCGAGGACCTGGCGATCCAGTTCACCACCGCCCTGCAAGTACAACTCGGCCTTGCGGTCGTGTTCGGCCGCGGTTTGCCGGACCAATCGCGCGAGGCGCGCGCCGTGTTCCTGGAACGGCACCATGCGCGTACGCATCAGGCCATCCTGCAGCTCGTTTGCCGTGCGCGATTGCTGCGCGAGCATGCCTTCCGTATCGCTGGTGAGGTTCTGCAACAGGTCCTTCAGACTGTTGACGTCGCTCGCGGTTTCCGCGAGCGCGCGGGACAGCTGCTGAATCCGCGAGTAGCGATCCAGCTCCAGCGGATCGAAGCGTTCGTCCTTCGCAATGTCGGATTGGTGCAGGTACAGAATCTGCGCTTCGGTAGCCAGCTCGAGGCTGCGCAGTTGCTCTTTGAGGCGCACGACCGTCTGCCCCAGTTCTTCCAGGTTGAACTGGATTTGCGTCATTTGCTGAGCGAGCCGTGAGTGGAAAATGCTGATCTCGCCGGCATTGTTCAGCAGCTGTTCGAGAGTGCCCGGATCGACCCGCGCGAACTGCCGCCGCTCCGGCACGGGTGCTTCGCGGCCAGGCACCAGGTCGCCGAGCCCGCCCGGTGCGGGTTTCACCGGTGCCGCGAGTTCGCGCGCCAGCTCGCCGATCTGATTGAGCGCTGCCAGCGCCGGCGTCCCTGTCAGTGGCGGCGCCTCGGCCGGCTCCTCTTCCTCCGTAGCGGGTTCCTCCGCCGCCGCTTCCTCCATCGGCGGAGCCTCTGCTTCTGGCTCCGCGACGTCTTCCGGCTCTGCAACCGCTTCCTCGGGCGCAACCTCTTCCTCGGGCGCAGGCTCCCCTTCGGCAGGCAGCGCTGCAACCGGCTCGATTTCCTCAGCCGGTTCGGCTGCGGCTACCTCGACCATCGGTTCGCCAGCCAGCGCCGTCTGCAGGCGCACACTGAGTTCATCCGGCAGGCTCGGCACCGCGCCGGCGACCACGTGATCGCGCATGCGGTGCAATTCATCGACCGACGACTGCAACAACTCGCGTAACGCATCATGCAGTTGCAGGCGACCGCTGTTCAGGCCAATCAGCAAGGCCTCGAAGTCATGCGCAAGATCACCCATCGCTGCGAGCCCGGCCATGCGGGCTCCGCCCTTCAGCGTGTGGAGATAGCGCTGCATCTCCTCGAGAATCGGCGCCTCGGCTTCGTCGCCACCAAGCCGAAGCAGGGCGGCATCCGTACCCTCCAGGATTTCGGCGGCCTCGTCGGCGAAAATCCCGGCAATTTCGGCGTCATAGGGCACCACCTCGGGCTCGACTGCCGCTTCCGGCTCGCTCTCGAATTCGGCCGGCTCGAATTCGGCCGGCGTCTCCTCCACGGGTTCGGCGGCGGCTTCCTCGGCCCCCGACTCTTCTTCTGCGGCCAGTTCGCTGATCTTCGCCTGCAGTGCCTCGTCCAGCCCGGTCAGGCGGGCGCGCAAATCGGCGGTGTCGGGCCACGGGCTATCCGTGGTGATCGCCTGCATCACCCCTTCCAGCGCGTCCGCGGAGTCATTGCAAGCATCCAGCACTGCCTGTTCCACCGGGACATCGTGGTCAAAGGCACGCCGGATCAGCAGGTTCAGGGGCCCCGTCAGCGCGGCGGCTTGTTCAGCCTTCGCCATCGTGACGCTGCCGTGCAAGGTGTGGCAACTGCGGTAGAGCGCCTCCGGTATTGCGAACGGCGGGGTGCCGTGGCGACTCTCGTCGATGAACTCGCGAATCGTCGCGACATGCGTATCGACTTCCTTGGTGAGGATATCCAGCAGCACCGGGTCCATGCCGGCGGCCACCGGCTCGACTTCCTCGGCCGCGCTCTCCTCTTCGACCGCCTCAGCCTCGTCGATCGTGAGGCTTTCATCCGCCGCAATGACCTCGGGCGCCGCTGCGACCTCTTCCTCTTCAGGCGTTTCTGTGTCGGCGACCTCCGGCTCTGCCGCTGCTTCGGCCGCCACGCGACCCTCTGCCAGCGCAGCTGCCGTTTCCATCAAGCGCGAAATGTCCGCGGTAACCGGGGATCCAACTTCAAGCTGTTCGAGCAACTGCGGTAACGCGTCGACGGCCTCATTCAGCAGCGCCAGGATCTCGTCGTTGGTATCCAGCGTCTTGTTGATCACGCGGTTCAACAGGTTCTCGATGCTCCACGAGAATTCGCCAATCAGCATGGCGCCAACCATACGACCACTGCCCTTCAGCGTATGGAAGGAGCGTCGCACCGAGATCAATGCGTCGGAATCCGCCGGGCTTTCTTGCCAGGCTGGCAGGTTCCGGCTGATCGCCTCGATCTCTTCGCGCGCCTCCTCGATGAACAGTTCGATGATTTCAGGATCAGGCCGGTCTTCGCCTGCGCCGGCATCGGGCAGAGGCGCGGCGGTCGCCAGCGCGCGCGGATCGAGGGCGGCGACAGTTGCCGAAGGCTCCGAAAGCTGCAAGGTCGTGTCCATGCTGCCGAGTGTCTCGGCAACCTCGGGCACCGCCTTCTTGCCGAGTTCGTGCATCGCTGCGATACAACGATGGGCGTTCTCCAGCATGTAGATCGGTTCGCGACGACCCGCCTCGAGCGTCTCGAGGTAGTAATCCAGGCTGACGATCGCATCGGCGAGCAAGTCCACTCGCTGTCGATCCGTGACCGCATAGCCCTGTTGAATGAGCTGGTTGATGCCGCTGCCGATGTCCTCGACCACGTCGACAGACTGCGGCTTGTCGAGAATCAGCAACCCCGCGGTAATGCCGCGCAGCTGGGACGGCACATTGTCCAGCGCGGCACCCTCGTCCGGTCTCTCCAATACCTGGGTCACGGCGTCCTTGACGCGGGCGAGATTCACGATGCACTCGCGCATCACGGCGCGCGAAACTTCCGCGAACTCGACCTCGTCGGGCGTTTCTTCGGCCGCCGGTTCGCCGGGCTCCGGCGCGATCAATCCCAGCAGCTGTTCATCCAAGCGATGCTCGACACTCAACAGCGCAGCCGCCATCTCGACAAAGCGCGCTTCCTGTGTCTCGCCCGGCTGCTCGATTATTCCCTGCAACTCTTCACGACGGCTGTTGACGATCTCTCGTAACTCGCCCAGGCCGAGCACGCCCAGCGTGTCGCCGATCTTTTTCAGCAGCTCGACCTGTGGCGACAGCTCCTCGACGTGTTGCATGCCGGTGCGGACAAAGATATCCAGCACGTCCTTGACGCGGGCCAGATCGCCACGAATGGCTTCCGCCACGGTCTGCATCAGCCGCGCGCTCGGCGCGGCGAGACTCTCGCGCACCGCCTCGACCTGTTCGGTTCCCGGTACCAGGTCTGCCAGGCGGAAGGCTTCCCGGATGGCCGCGACGCGCGGGCCCGGTTCCTGTACACGCGCGATGTAATACAGCAGGTTGTTGATGAGTTCGCGCGGTGGCTGTGCGGCGTAGCGCTCCTCGCCGGTCGTCATCAGCTGCTTCATCTCGCGGTCCGCCTGTCCCATCAGGCGTTTCAGCGAAACACTGCTTTCCAGGGACTCGTTCAACAGGGATTCCGAAACCCCGGCAACGATCCACCACAAACGATGGATCTCCGTTGCCGTAGCCGCCTGCTCCAGGCGTTCGGCGATTTCTCCCATGTGGCGAAGATTGCGATCGCCGTCGGTGCCGCGGATCCAGCCAAGCAGCGCCAGCTGGAATCGCGGCCGCAGCTCACGCGCCAGCGCCACCAGGTCTTCGCCACTGGCCTCGCGATCTGCCGGTGGTGTCTCTTCAGTTGCCGGTGCGAACACGTTCAGCAACAGCAACGTGCTCTCGGACAACAGTGGTTTGCCGCGTGATGCTCGCAGATCATTCAACAGGGGCAGCAAGACCAGCGGAATATCGCGACCACCGCGCAGAATGCGTTCCACGTAGGCGGGCAATTGGACGGCCGCGCGGCTCAGCGCGTCGATTGCTTCCTCGCGACTATCACCGCGAGACCGGGCCAGGAAGGCGCAGGTCTCTTCCATTTCCTCGGCCAGCAAGCTGGCGCCATAGGTCTCGGTCATCCGCAATACGCCGCGCGCTGTATGCAGTAACTGCATGCAGCGATCGAGCACCTGCGGTCCGCCCTCTCCCTCGGCGAATTGCTCCAGCGCCAGCCGCGCATCGGCGATCGTCGCCGCCAATTCCTCGCCGACGATCTGCAGTGATTCCGACGCGACTTCGTTCATGTCGTGGGCGGAGCGCAGGGCATGCTCAGGCAGTACGCTGATCGGCGAACTCCATCGGTCTCTCGGTAGCCGTCTGCTCGTGCGGCGGTGGCTCGACTATGTCTTCTTCCGGCTCGGCAACCGGCGGCGGTTCGTCGTCGCGTGATTCGGTCTCCGGGAGCATGAATCCTGAGACCGATTCACGTAACTGGGACGCCAACTCCGCGAGCTTGCGGATCGCGCCGGTCGTCTCGCTGGTGCTGCTGGCCGTCTCCGAATTGATTTTCTGCAGCGCGTCCATGTTGACATTGACCGCTGTCGCTGCCTTGCCCTGCTCCCGCGACGAATCGGAGATGTTCTGTACCAGCGAGGCGATCTGGTTCGATACCTGCTCGATCTCATCCAGCGCGGCACCCGCGTTCTCGGCCAGCAGTGCACCGCCAACGACGTCGGTGGTACTGCGCTCCATCGACACGACCGCCTCGTTGGTATCGGCCTGAATGGTGCGCACCAGTACCTCGATCTGTTTGGTGGCATTGGCGGACCGTTCTGCGAGCCGCTGCACTTCGTCCGCAACGACGGAGAACCCGCGACCGGCCTCGCCGGCCATGGATGCCTGGATCGACGCGTTCAGGGCCAGAATATTGGTCTGCTCGGCGATATCGTTAATGAGTTCAACGATGTTGCCGATTTCCTGGGAGCTCTCACCCAGGCGCTTGATGCGTTTCGATGTGTCCTGGATCGTTTCCCGAATGGTATTCATGCCGGCAATCGTGCGACGCACGGCGTCGCCGCCCTTGTGCGCCACATCGACGGAATGGCGCGCCACGTCGGACGACCGTTCCGCATTGCCCGAGACCTCTTCGATGGAGGCGGCCATCCGGGCAATCGCCTGCGACGCTGCTTCGATCTGCTTAGACTGATTGGCACTCGCCGCGGCCAGCTGCTGAGCCGTCACATCCGTCTGCCGTGCTGCGCCGTCGACCATGATGGCGCTGTCGTTCACGGTCGTAACCAGCTCACGCAACGCGTCGATGGCGTAGTTGATGGAATCCGCGATCGCGCCGGTCATGTCTTCGGTAACGGTCGCATTCACCGTCAGGTCACCGTCCGCGAGACTGGCGATTTCATCCAACAGCCGCATGATGGCCTGCTGGTTACGCTCCGTCTGCTCAGCCTGCAGTTGCGCCGCCCGGCGCATGCCTGCCGTGCGGAAATAGATCACCGTAATCAGCAGAAAGATCGCCAGCGACGCCGCGCCGATGCCGACCAAGACGTTATAACTGTCGGCCGTGAGATCACCCACCGGCAGCGTCGTAACACCGGCCGCGCCGACAGGTTCGGCCAGGGTTGCTGCCAGTGAATCGAGTTGTGTGCGGCTTCGCGACAAGGCGACCAGCTGATCGCTCTCGGCGATGACGTCACGCAGCTTTTCGGTCATCGCTGCCACGGTGCCCGCCAGCGCGGTCAACGCTTCATTGGCGCCCGGTTCATTGACGGCTCGCAGGCCAAGCTCGGGATCACCGGATTGGAAACCGCGCACGATCTGGGTCAGTCCCATTTCAGCATCGAGTAGCGGTTGACTGGCCGCGTCGGCGTCCAGGCCCTGGGTCAGGCCCCGCGTTTCACGACGGATGAACTCACCCAGCAGCCGCAAGCGCTCCAGCTGCGCGGCCACCACGGCCCCATCCTGCAGCGTAAGCGCGGCCTCCAGGCTATACGCCCGATCCGCCAGCTCGGCCGCCAGCAGGTCGAGATCGTTGGCCGAGCGCCGCAGTCCCTGCAAGACATCCTGGCTGCCGCCAAGCCGCGTCATCAGGTCGGTCAGCTGCCCCAGCGCGCGCGCCTGGGCGGCGGGCAGGCCGCTGCTCTTGGTGCGCAGAGAATCGGCCATTCCCGGCAGGTCGGCCAGCGCGTCGGCATCACCGGTCAATGCCTGCCGCACCCGCGTGATGCCGGACTGCGCCTGCAACAGAGTCGTCGTCGTGCCTGGCGCACCCACGGTCGCCGGTGCGGAAAAATAGCCGGTGACGGTCAGTCCGACCAATGCAGCCAACAGGAGCAGCAACGCCCCCCCAAGGAACGGTACTAGCCTTGCGCCACTTGCCTTCGTTGTCATCCCGCAAACCCCACTTTGCGTTTACCGCGCGACGGTCGCGTGGACCGGATCGCGAACTTTCTTCTCGCGGGCCGCGCTCAGTCGGCTGCGGCCCGGACAAATTCCTCGGCTGCAGCGAGCCGACGCGTGCTGAAGACCGGCCAGTGTTCTCCGGACCGGCCAAAACTGCCATTCAGGTAACGTTCACAGCGAATCATGGTATCCGGTGCATCCTGGCTGTGTTCAGTCTCGAGGAAACGTCTGAAGCCATGCACCTCGTCGACCAGCAGCCCGCAAGGAAAATCAGCGCCATTCAGGACGAGCACGCGCGAGCTGCGCCCGGCACCACCGGTGCCGGCCCCGAGAAAAGCTCGCAAGTCGACCAACGGCAGGATATGACCACGCACGTTCGATAGTCCGCGCAACCAGGCCTGTGCGCCAGGCACACGCGTGACCGACGACGGCACCATGAGAACTTCGCGGATTTCGTCGCGTGACACGATGAATTGCTCCGCGCCGAGGCGAAAACCGATGCCAACCCATTCGGTGACGTCGCCGGCTTCCCCGGCGGCTCCGGCCTGCGCCACCCGGCTGCGGTGCTCGAGCTCCTTCAGCAGGTCGAACGGGTGTTCCCGCAGGTCGCGCAGTGAGCTGCTGGCCTCCTGACCCATCAGGTGAGTCGCGCCCTGACCGCAGCCAGAAGCTCGCTGTCCTCCACCGGTTTCGTCAGGTACTCGACCGCACCCTGCCGCAACCCCCAGACTCGATCGCTCTCCTGGTCTTTCGACGTGATCATCACCACCGGAATCTCCGCAGTCAGCGGGTTGCGTGTCAGGCGGCGCGTCGCCTGAAAGCCATTCATGCCGGGCATCACGACGTCCATCAATATCAGGTCCGGCAAATTCTGCTCGGCGATTGCAATAGCCTCTTCACCGTCGCTGGCCACCAGCGTTTCGATGCCGTTCTTTTCCAGCACGCGCGACATCACGTGTTGCTCTGTCGGCGAATCATCCACGATAAGTACTACGGACATTGCCTGGTCCTCCTGCTCAGCGTGCTACCTGATTCGCGATAGCCTCGAGCAGTTCATCCTTGGTGAACGGTTTGGTCAGATACTGCTCTGACCCGACAATCCGACCGCGCGCCCGGTCGAACAAACCATCCTTGCTTGACAGCATGATGACGGGCGTGTCCCGGAACGTTTTGTTGTGCTTGATCAGGGAGCAGGTCTGATAGCCATCGAGACGCGGCATCATGATATCGACGAAAATGACATCCGGGTGGTGATCGGCGATTTTTGCCAGGGCATCGAAGCCGTCGGTAGCCGTATAGACCGTGCACCCCTCCTTCGTGAGGAGCGTCTCGGCCGTGCGGCGGATCGTCTTACTGTCGTCGATTACCAACACCTTCAACCCATCGAGCTGACGGGCGGCGTCACTCTCCACTGGCGCCTCCATGGTAGGGCTCATTTCTCACCTTTTAACATAAGGTTAGCGGGACATCCACGACTCGGGACATGGGCCGGAACGGGGCCCATACGAACGCTGCAGCGAAGGCCGGAATCATCTTTCGCACAACAACCGCCAAATCCCCCGGTGGGCGCGGCTGGCCAACTTCGACGCCGGTCCCCACAGGCGCCCCAGCAACAACACAACCCAATGATCATACTGCGGGAAGGGTGATATTTCAGCAGGGCTGCGACAGAATGTGATTTGCGTCTATCAGCGTCCCCACAGGTCTGAACGCCGGAAATGAGCAACATCCGCCTAGGGATCGTCATGGATCCGATCGGTTCCATCACCCCTTACAAGGACAGCAGTCTGGCGATGCTGCTGGAGGCGCAGCGACGTGACTGGGAAATCCAGTATTTCGAACAGCACGATCTGCGGCTGGTCAACGGCGAGGCAATCGGCACCGCGCGGGGGCTGGTGGTTCGCGATGACCGCGAGAACTGGTTCGACCTGAGGCCACCGGCGGACATGCACCTCGCGGAACTCGACGTGATCCTGATGCGCAAGGATCCGCCATTCGATACCGAGTACATCTACAGCACTTACATTCTGGAACGCGCTGCCGAGCGCGGCGCGCTGGTTGTCAATCAACCGTCCGCGCTGCGGGACATCAATGAGAAGGTCTACACGGCCTGGTTTCCGCAGTGCTGCCCGGAGACCCTGATCACGCGATCCATCGGCCAGATGCGCAGTTTCCTGAAAGACCATGGCCGGATCGTCGTCAAACCGCTGGACGGCATGGGTGGCCGATCCATTTTCGTCGTGGCCCGCGGGGACAACAACGCCAACGTGATTTTCGAAACGCTGACGGACGAGAATCGGCGCTTCGCGATCGCGCAGCGCTACATTCCCGAGATCAGCGCTGGCGACAAGCGTATCCTGTTGATCAACGGCGAGCCCGCAGACCAGGCCCTGGCCCGGATCCCGCCACCGGATGACAACCGCGGCAACCTGGTCATGGGGGCGCAGCCGGAGCCGCGCCCGCTGACAGACCAGGATCGTTGGATCTGCGAACAGGTTGGCCCGGTGCTGCGGGAACGGGGTGTCATATTCGCCGGGCTGGATGTGATCGGTGATTACCTGACAGAGATCAATGTCACCAGCCCGACCGGCATTCGGGAGCTGGCCAAGCTGGCCAATATCGACGTCGCGGCCGACCTGATGGACGCCCTAAAAGAGCATCTCGGCGCCGGTGCCGCGGCCGCCTGAGGGCCCCTGCGGTCGACCACATTCTGTGAACCAGTCCCGCTCGCGATCCGGCGGCCGGGTATAATTGAGTTAGCTGCAAGGCGGCGGGCTATCGCCGCGAGGTCCCCCCTGAATGGGTACAGCAACAGCTTCAGCCGCGGACAGCACCCGCGAACCGCCGATTGACTGGTCGGCCAATGCCGCCCGGGACCGGCTGTCCTCGACCATCTTTCTGGCCGCGCTGTTCCACGGCATCGTTATCCTCGGCGTCACTTTCGGTGGCCCCGATCCACTGTTCTCACCAGCCACGTCCCTCGACGTTGTCATTGTCACGCGCACCGATGTGCCGGCCATTGCACCGGAGGATGCCACCGCCCTGGCACAGGAAAACCTGGACGGCGCGGGAAATACCGATACCGCGAACCAGCTCCGCACGGCCATGGCGGAATCGGTCGACGCGGCCGCGATCGGGCCGACGGAGGCCGGCGCGCTGGAACGCCGCGACGCCGGGCAGGATGCACCCCGGCAAACGGAGCTGATTGCGAGCCTCAGCGGAAAACGGCCTGCCGTGCTCGCGCGCGAAACCGGTGACCAACTGCAGCTGAAACAGCAGACCGCCACTCCCGGGGCGACCAATGCGGTCGAACTGGTCAACGAGCCAGACACCGAAACACTGATCACCGCAGCCGGTCCACGCGAGCTGGTTGTCAGCGCGCGCACGCGTGAATCGAGAATCGCGCAATACCTCAGCAGCTGGAAGCGCAAGGTCGAGCGCATCGGTACGCTGAATTACCCGCGACAGGCGCGCGCCGGCGAGCTCACCGGCAATCCCACGTTGGAGGTCGTCATCGAATCGGATGGCAGTCTGCGTGAAGTGCTGATTCGAAAGTCCTCCGGCGAGCGCTTGCTAGACGAGGCTGCGATCGAGATACTGCGACTGGCCTCGCCGTTTGACCCGTTCCCGGATTTCCTGCGCAACGATTACGATGTACTGCGCTTCGCTTATGAATGGCGCTTCGGTGAAGGTGCCGGCGCCATGATGGTCGCGAAGGGCTCCTGACTATGGAAACGAATCTAACTGGCCACCTGCTGATCGCAATGCCGTCGATGCTCGATCCGAATTTCGAGCGCACGGTGACCTACATCTGTGAGCACAGCGAGCAGGGTGCGCTGGGACTGATCATTAACCGCCCCATGGACATGGATTTCGGTGATGTCCTGGAACAGCTTTCGCTCACGGCCACCAGTCCACAGCTTGCCCACCGCCCGATCCTGCAAGGCGGTCCGGTCGAGCTGCAGCGAGGTTTCGTCATTCACAGCAAACCGAAGGACTGGGAATCGACCATCGAGATTACCGACACCATCTTTGTCACGACTTCCCGGGACATTCTGGCGTCGATGGCGGATGGTAAGGGTCCCGACCAGGCGCTGTTGGCATTGGGTTATGCCGGCTGGGGCGCAGGACAGCTGGAAGCAGAACTGTCTGCCAATGCCTGGCTCAGCGTACCCGCAGCCCCGCAGATTATTTTCGATATTCCCTTCGAAGAACGTTGGGAGAGCGCCGCGGCACTGCTCGGCGTGGATATTGCCAAACTCAGCCCCGAGGCCGGGCATGCCTGATCGGCGCGGCCTGCAGGCCCCGTGACCGCGCCGCGATCGCCGACGAACCAGACCGATATCGCCCTCGTATTCGACTTTGGTGAGCGCCGCATCGGTGTGGCGGTCGCCAGCACCGTGGCTGGCACGGCACGCGAGCTGACGACGCTGCCGGCCAGCGACGGCGAACCCGACTGGGTGCGCCTGGACGAACTTCGGCGCGAATGGCGTCCCGGTCAGTTCGTGTGCGGCTTACCTTATAATGCCGACGGCAGCGAATCCGCGATGACGGCGCGGGCCCGCGCATTCGCCGCACGGCTCGGTGAACGCTACGGCCTGGTTGTGGACATGGTGGATGAGCGCTTGACGTCGGCCGAGGCCGAGTCAATCCTGCGCGACCAGCGCGCCAAGGGGTCGAGGCGGCGCCGGACGCGCAAGCAAGATGTCGATCGCCTGGCCGCCCGGCTGATTGCCGAAAGCTGGTTGCGCGACACCGGGATCAATAATCAGACAAACGATGACTGCTGACCTGCTGCACTGCGAGCAGCTGACCCGCTCGGGCAGCTTGCGACATCTGCTCACGCTGGAGGGCCTGCCCCGGGAAATCATCATCGCGCTGCTCGATCGCGCCGAGGCCTACCTCCGCGCAGCGGGAGAACCGCCGGCCCGCGACGGCGCGCTGGCTGGCCGCACGGTTGCGAATCTGTTTTTCGAACCCAGCACCCGCACCCGTGCCTCATTCGAACTTGCCGCCAAGCGAATGAACGCCGACGTGCTGAACCTGGACGTCAACATGTCATCGCGCAAGAAAGGCGAGAGCATTCTGGACACGATCTACACGCTGCAGGCCATGCAGGTCGACGTCTTTGTGGTGCGCGATGCATCCGCCGGCGTACCGGCGATGATTGCGAGGGAGGTGCAGCCGCACGTCAGCGTTTTGAACGCCGGCGAAGCCGCGACTTCGCATCCGACCCAGGGATTGCTCGACCTGATGACCATCCGCCATCACAAAGGCCATTTCGAGGATCTCAGCGTCACAATTGTCGGCGACATCGCCCATTCCCGGGTGGCACGCAGCGCGGTCCACGGCCTGCGCATCATGGGCACCCGCGATATCCGGCTGGTGGCCCCTGAGGGTCTCCAGCCGAATGCGGACGAGTATCGCGGCGCCACCATCGGTTCGGATCTGGATCGCGGCCTCGCTGGTGCCGACGTGGTGATGACACTGCGAATTCAGAAGGAACGCATAGAGGAACAATCGCAGGTCATGTCAGCCCACGACGGCACCAGCGAGGCCGCGATCCAGATCCGAACCGATGGTGGCGCCGCGATACTCGTCCGCATTCGGCTGGAGAC
>JASJBD010000106.1 GCA_030066665.1 Gammaproteobacteria bacterium | reverse complement strand
CCCAAAGCGATAGATATGTACCAATGACGACTACATCGCCCCGCGCGGCGAAGGCCGACGCATAAGCGACTGCGATGCGCGGATTACGCGCAGCACCCAACCCTTCACGGAGCAGCGTTAGCAACGACTGGCGCTGCCGATGCTGCGATTCCTTGCCGCCGCGAAGGCCAAAGAACATGATTAGCGCGCTGAAGACGCACAGGCCTGCAACAAGTGCCATTGCGGCGCGGCTGGCCAGCAATGGCTCGAGACCGCCGGCCTCCAGCCACTTGGGCACGTTGCCGCCGACGAATCCCAGCACCCCGATACCGAGTCCATTCAGCACGCCGAGCAACGCAATCATTTTGCCGCGGGATTTTTCCTGGGGGTAATCTGCCAGCAGGGCGGAGTAGGAGCCGACGATCGCAGCGGCACCCACGGCGTAGCCGGCCCGGACTGCGGTGAGCTGTAGCGCGCTATCGGCCCACGGATAAACGAAGAACCCGGCGGCCACGATCAGGTAGCCGAGTGTCACGACCAGACGCCGGCCAATACGATCGGACAGGGCACCAAATGGTCCAACCAGCATCAACAGGATGAGTTCCTGGGCAACGGCGAGGTTCGCAGTCAGCGCGCCCTGCTCGGACCGCGGGATACCCAGTGCAACCTCGAGAATTATCGGCTGGATGAAATTGATGAACGCGAGAAATGGAATGCCCGTCAGCGCCGCGTACAGCAACGTCAGACCGTTTAGTCGAGACACGCCCGGTTGCAGCGAGAAGTACCAGAGGCGGGTACCGGCGTTATCGTGAGTAGTCATTATCCTCCCGGTCGGCGGAGGGCCGACGCGCTACTGAGGTCGTCGCCTCGTGGGTGGCGGATGTTTCTGCCTGGCGGCGCGAGTGTCAACCTCGGCGGCGCTGCCGCGTTTACCCATTGTGGGAATACGGGTGGAATCTGGCCCGACCAGGGCCGCGAATCCCTTTGAACTTAAGGTGAATTTGCGGGCTCCAAACACAATCGGTCGGGGCGCTGATCGGTATATAATCTCGTTATGGAGAGCTCCGCAGGGGCCGCACTAAGTGTATGATTGACAAGGTTAAACTGGTCTTTCTGGTAGGGATTCTCGCGCTGGTCGGGTGTAAAACTACGGGCAGCATGCAGACACCCGGGTCGCAGAGTAGCGGCAGCAGCGGCTCGGCTGGCGGCAGTTCCATGCCATTCCCGCAGTCCGGTTCCCAGGGTGGCTCGTCATCGCCAAGTGGCAGTGCCGGGATGCCTTCAGGTGGGCAGTCGGGTCAGCAGGGCAGCAGCGGACAGCCGACGGGCAGCCAGAACCCGGGGGGGCAGGGCAGTCAGGGCGGACAGATGCCCGACACCGGCGCCCAGCAGGGCCAGGGCAGTCAGGGCGGACAGTCCGGTAAGGCGGGTGAATCAGGGCAGGCCGGCAGTGACGGCGCGTCGGGCAGTCGGGCTGGGCAATCAGGAACCGGGGCTGCCGGCGGTGGCTACGGGGTTAACGATATCGAGGGCATTTTTAACGAATCCCTTGGCGATTTCGATGGCGAGATGGACCGGGAACGGGAGGTAATTGCCTCCTCCGGGCAGGGTTCGGGCCGCGGCGCCAGCGAGCGCGAATCGCGTGATGTCTCGCAGGTCAAGCAGGCGGGTTCCGGTGGCATGGGCGGCATGTCGTCAACCGGTTCTGGCAGCATGGGTGGCGCGGCCGGCGGAATGCCCTCCGGTGGCCCACAAGGCGGCAGTGCGGGCAGCAGCGACGCCGACTCTGGTGCCCAGCAGAGTGGCACCGCGGGCGAGGACGCCGGCGCGGGACAAACTGAAATCCAGAGTGGTATGGAGGGCGGTGATTTCGAGTCGTCCGAACGCGATGGTGCGATGGTTGGTGACATTCCGGAAGATATCCCGGCAGACGGTTCCGGCGATGATCAGGTTGGCAAGCAGATTCGCGAAGCGGCCATGGCCGAGACCGATCCTGATATTCGGGAGGCGCTGTGGGATGAGTATCGGCGGCATACCGGCATCAAGAAATAAACCAAGGGGCAACGGACGTGCCGAAAACAAGAATACCGACAACTGTTAATACCGCCTTTTTGCTGACGGTTGTCATGCTGCTGGGGGGCTGCGCGGCCTCCACGACCGTGCAATACGAGAACGTCGAAATGGTGCGCGCCGAAACCGAGGTGGCACCGGAAGCGCTGCTGGACATCGGCATCTTGCTATTCGATCCGGGCGTACCTGACGACGCGCAGGAACCCGATGGTTTTGTGTTCCCCGATGTGCGGCGCGCCGAAGCCCGTTACATGCCGTTTCACCTGAAAAATACTCTGCAGGCCAGCGGGCACTGGGGTTCGATCTGGGTATTACCCGAGCGCACGGATGCAGTCGACTTGCTGATCTGGGGACGCATCGATCAGTCAGACGGCCTCGAGGTCAAGGTACAGGTCGGCGCGTGGGATTCGACCGGACGCGAGTGGCTGAACAAGTCCTACGACACGAAAGTGCCGGAGAAAGCCTACTCGACGTATCGCGACATGTCGCAGGATCCTTACCAGAACATCTATAACGAAATCGCGAACGATCTGCTGGAAAAACGCAAGCAACTGTCCAGCGATGACCTGGCGCAGGTGCGGCAGATCGCGGAATTGCGCTTTGCCGCCGATCTCGTGCCGGCAGCGTTCAGCGAATACCTGGCCGAGGAAAAGGGCGAGTTCGAAATTCGCCGTCTGCCGGCCGAGGACGACCCCATGCTGTCGCGCATGCGCGCCGTGCGGGAGCGTGAGTACATGCTCGTCGATACATTGAACGAGTATTACGCGGGTCTGTATTACGAACTGGGCCAACCGTACGAAGACTGGCGCCGCATGTCGCGGTCCGAAATGATCCAGTACCGTGAGTTGAAACGTTCCGCGCGCATTCGGCAATTACTCGGGCTGGCCGCGATACTCGGTGCGGTCGCGTACGAAGCCGGCGGCGGTGGCAATTCCGCGATTACCACGACGGCAGTTTTCGGCGGCATTGAGGGAATTCGCAGCGGCTTCGGCAAGTCGGCCGAGGCCGACCTTCACCGTGAGTCACTCGGCGAGCTTGGTCGCTCGTTCGAGTCCGAGGCCGAACCACTGCTGGTCGAAATCGAGGGCCAGACGCGCCGGCTGACCGGCACGGCCGAGGAGAAATACCGCGAGTGGCGGCGCTTGCTGCACGAGATCTATGCGTCGGAAACCGGCCTGATCAGCCTCAATGACGCTCCCGGGGATGCAACCCAGGTCCCAAACTGACCGGCGGCACCAACTGACGACGCGCGGCCTCGGAGCCTTGTGATGGCCGGGCTTGCCGTGGCGCAGGTCCTGGTGGACCGTTTCGAATTGTTGCGCCGCCTGGGTAGCGGCGGAATGGGCGAGGTCTGGCTCGCTCATGATCGACAGCTCGACGAAGAGCTCGCGCTGAAGATCCTCGACGCCGAAGCAACCGTCGATCCCGGCCAGCTCGAACTCCTGCGAAACGAATGCCGCCGCGCCCGCGCGTTGTTGCATCCGAACATCGTGCGCGTGCACGAACTACATAGCGACGGCGCGCTGGCGTTTATCGCTATGCAATATATTTCCGGTGGCGATCTTGCGAGTCTGCGCGGCGGTTCGTTCCGAAAAATTCTTCCGGTTGCGACGATGGTTTGCGAAGCGCTGGAGTATGCGCATCGACAGGGCACCATTCATCGCGATGTGAAGCCCGCCAATGTCCTGCTGGACGAACGCGGCGTTGCGTACCTGACCGACTTTGGCATTGCCGGTGCCTTATCCGGCAACGGTCTGCAACTACGCGGTGGCGGCTCGCTGCCATTTCTCAGTCCGCAACAGCTGGACGGTCAGGGGCCCGCCGTGGCCGACGACGTCTACGGCATTGGCGCACTGCTCTATGACCTGCTTGCGGGCCAGCCCCTGTTTTACCCGGAAGCGACTCCCGAGCGTGTTCGAACAGAGAAACCGCAAATTCCCGCGACTGACGGCACCGGTGAGTCTTTGCCGGTTGGGCTGGTAAAGCTGATCGCCGCAACGCTGGAAAAGGAACCGGCCAGGCGCCCGGCCGGTATGGCCGCGATCCGCAGCATTCTCGATGAGCTATGTGCAGACTTCCCGCCGGTCGCCGAATCCGCCACTGATGTCATCCAGCCGGTCACGCGGCGCCGGCGTGCAGCCGCGGCAACCGTGGCTGCAGATTTGTCGCAACGGCCAGCAAAGCAACGTGTGCGCCAGGGATTGCCCGGTGGTCTCGTGTTCGGTGGCCTGGCCATCCTGTTGATACTCGTGATCGGCGTGGTGTTTGTCCTGCCCCAGATTGTCAGCGAACGTCCGGCCCCGGTAACCCGCGGTCCAGAGCCGCCACGAACCGCGGCGCCGCCAGCCCCCGACCCGGGCCAGTCCGAGGTCCAGCGGGAGGCCGCCGACGAAGTGCTCGGCGAGTTATTGACGTTGCAAGACCAGTTGCGCGCGCTCGCAGTCGATCGCTGGGGTGGCGCCGATTGGGCCGAGGCGCAGCGACTCGCCGCCGCCGGCGATGATCGTTATCGCGAGCGTGACTATGTCGGGGCGGCTGATGAATATCGCCGCGCGACGAGCCTCCTGAAGATCCTGGTGCCGCGCGTACCGGAAGTCCTGGCACGCGCGCTCGCGGCGGGAGAAGCGGCCCTGCTGGACGGTGATCGTCCGGTGGCGATAGAGCAGTTCGAACTCGCCCTGGCGGTCGAGCCGGGCAATGCGCAGGCCGAACTTGGACTGCAGCGCGCGGGGCGCCTTGACGAACTGCTCGCCCTGATGGTCGATGCCACGACGCTCGAAAACGCCGGCGACCTCGCCGGAGCGGCCGCGGCTTTCGAGGCCGCGCTGCAGGTCGATCCGCAGTGGGGGCCAGCGCGCGAGGGTCAAGAGCGGACGCGCGGCGCAATTGCCCGCGATCAGTATGAAACGAGTATGGCACGCGGTTTTGCGGCGTTGTCGACCGGCGATAGTGCGGCTGCAAGGCGCGCGTTCAATGCGGCCCTGAAAGTTCGTCCCGGTGATGCCGATGCTCGCAGGGCGCTGGCGCAGGTGGAATCGGAAGCACGTCTGCAACGTGTTGTCGCGTTGGAAAACAGCGCACGCGAACTGGCGGCGGCGGAAGACTGGGAGGGCGCCGCGGGCGAATTCCAGGCTGCGCTGGATATTGATGACACCGTGGAATCATCGCGCCAGGGGCTGGCGGAAGCGCGCGCCAGGGCTGAACTCGCGGCCAGACTCGCTGCGGAGGTTGCCAATGCCGATAGCCTGAACGACGAGCGGAACTGGCAACGGGCACGTGCACTCGCGGACAGCGCTCGGGCAACGACTCCAAAAGGCCCCGTGCTTGCCACGCAGATTGCGGCGCTGGAACGCGCGTTGCTGGTTGCCAAGACGCCCGTGCCGGTGCGTTTCCAGTCCGATAATCTGACCGATGTCGTAATCTATAAAGTGGGCCGTCTCGGCGCATTTGCCGACCTGACAGTCGATCTGCGCCCGGGTCGGTACACGGCGGTCGGGAGTCGTGACGGGTTTCGCGATGCGCGCCGCAATTTCCTGGTCGCCGCTGATGGCAGCACGCCCACGATCGTGGTGCGGTGCGAGGAACCGATTTGAGTGTGGCGATTCGCGTTAGTGGTTCCGGCGGTGAACGCAGTTTCGCGCTTGCAGATCTGCCGCTGAATATCGGGACGGGCCCGGAAGCGGCGATCCGGATTCCCGGTGCGATTACGGCCACGCCACAAGCGGTCATCGGTGCGCTGGACGAGCGGCCATTCCTCCAATTGTCCGCTGGTGTCAGTTGCACCGTGAATGGCGATTCAGTCAGCGGCACGCGCTGGCTCGACGACGGCGACCTGGTCGAGCTGGCTGGCGCGGAAATTGTATTTTCGCAGTCCGCCGACGAATGGCACTTCGCCGTAAGCGCCGGGGATTACGACACGCTGCCGCCGGAAATCGTTGACAGCCCGGCGGCCGGAGAGGCCATCGAACCGGTCGCGCGCCGCCGTCCGGCGGTGCCGGCCGCCGCAGCTACACCGCAAACTCGCAGCAAACGGTTGCGCACCGGTTTCGGCGTCGCGTTGGCGGTGTTGCTGGCGGTTATCGGTTTTCTGTTTACGGCCAAGGCCGTGCGTATCGATGTGGAGCCGCCCGAGGCCGACGTGAAGCTCGCTGGCGGCCTGCTGAAGTTCAAGGTGGGCGGACGTTTTCTGGTCTGGCCCGGTGAGTACCGTGTAATCATGACCGCCGCCGGCTACGAGCCCGGTCGTGAAGTCGTGGCAGTCACCCGCGAGTCCAGCCAGGAATTCGATTTCGTCTTGGAGAAGCTGCCCGGTCGTGTCGTCATTGCCAACGATCGCGACGTGCTGGCGCAAGTCTTCGTGGACGAACAGGAGATTGGCACGACGCCCACCGCTGAACTCGAACTCGAGCCTGGTCCACATGCATTGCGCGTGGAAGCCGAGCGCTACCTGCCGTACAGCGACGAAATCGATGTCATCGGGCTCGGGCAGCGACAGGAGATCGTGGTAACCCTGACGCCCGGCTGGGCCGATGTGACGGTCACCAGCGACCCGGCGGGTGCGACGATTACCAGCGGTGATGAGACGCTGGGCACGACGCCGGCAACCGTGCCGGTCATGGCTGGCAGTCGCGAGTTGGTCGTGCAGCGGGACGGCTTCAAGACCTGGCGGCAGTTGTTGACGGTCGAGGCCGGTGAACAGCTCGACTTGCCACCGATCGAACTCCAGCCGGCCGACGGGATCCTCACCGTTACCAGCGTCCCGACAGCGGCAGCCGTGAGTGTCGACGGTCGCTATCGTGGCACGACGCCGACCGACGTCGAGCTGACTCCGGGCGCGACTTACGAGGTGATCGTGTCCAAACCGGGCTTCGGCACCGAAACGCGCCGCGTGGCAATGCAATCCCGCCAGGGCCAATCAATTCGGGTGGCACTGACCGCGCGTATGGGACAGGTGCGCGTCTCGGCGCAACCGCCCGGCGGCGAACTCTTCGTCGATGGCCGCAGTGTCGGCTCGGCGGAGCAGGAACTATCGTTGCCCAGTCGACCCCATTTGATCGAGGTGCGGAAGCCCGGATTCGCGGTTTACCGCATCGAGATCACGCCCAAACCGGGTTTGCCGCAGGTACTTGACGTGGTGTTGCTGACCGAGGCCCAGGCAGTGTTGGCAAAGACACCGCGAACCGTTACGACCGGACAGGGTCTAACCCTGCAACTGGTTGACCCGGGCGAATTGACGCTGGGAGCGCCGCGCCGCCAGCAGGGCCGGCGTCCCAATGAATCGCAACGGCAGGTTCGCCTGACGAAGCGTTTCTATCTGGGGCAGCGTGAAGTCACCAATACCGAATTCCGTGAGTTTCGCCCGCAACACACATCGGGAGCCGAAAAGTTCAGGGAATTGGGTATTGGCGATCATCCCGCCGTGCTGCTGGGCTGGGATGAGGCGGTCGCGTATTGCAACTGGTTGAGTGATCGCGATGGCCTGCCGCGCGCCTATATCGTGAAGGATGGTGACTTCGTGCTGGCATCGCCACCGACAAATGGATATCGCCTGCCCACGGAGGCCGAATGGGCCTGGGCTGCACGTTACAACGCCGGTGGCGAAAAACGTAGGTACCCGTGGGGCGATCGTATGCCACCGGTCGCTGGTTCGGGTAATTTTGCGGATCGCTCCGCCCGGGGCATTGTCGCCAATGTGCTGAGCAACTTCGACGACGGGTATCCGGTTACGGCGCCCGGTGGCAGGTTCACGGCAAGTCCGCTTGGTTTCTTCGACCTTGGCGGCAATGTGGCCGAATGGGTGCACGATCGCTACAAGGTCTATGCGCAGACGCCCGAGGTCGCCGAAGATCCTTACGGGCCCGTGGAGGGCCAGTATCATGTGATTCGTGGCTCGAGCTGGCGACACTCCAGCATTAGCGAGCTGCGATTTGCCTACCGGGACTTTGGTGACCAGGGTCGGCTGGATGTGGGGTTTCGCATTGCGCGCTATGCCGATGAGGCCGGCGCCGAGGAGTAACTGATGGAGTGGTTGAAGATTCTCGTGATTGGTGTCGCGGGTATTGGTGTGACCTGGGCAGCGCAGCAGGCGACGGAGCGCAGTGCTGCGGTCGTGCTGGCGCAGGCACCCGCCGAACCGACCGCTGCGACGGACGCTGAAACCGAGGTGGCCCTGCCCGAAGAAGCAGAGTCGATGACTGAAGCAGAGCTGGAGGCCGAGCTCGAAAGCATTGAGAACGCCGTGGACGACTCGGACGAACTCGAGGAATTCACACCAACCAAACCGCTGGCAGCTGATCTGGGCGTAGCACTGCCTTCCGACATCTGAATGCCTGTGGAGCCACGACGATCATGAAACAGAGTTTTTCCACGGAATTCGTATTCCAGATTTTTTCGTTGATCATTTCGATCATTATCGTGCACGCGATTTATGTGTCGGTCATTCGACCCAACGCGGCTGCGATTCAGGAAGAACAGCGAATTCTCGTTGCCGAGAATCCGGATTACGTACCGGAACGCCGCTTTGCGGTCATTGTTCAGGATTTCGAGCAGGAAGCCTGTTTCGTGCTGATGCTGTGGGCTTTTGCGATCATGGGGTACAAGGCGTGGAATGCGTCGCGCGAGCGCGCCCTGCTCGATCTCGAATTGTTGCCCATCGCCGACGGAGTGCGAATATTGCCGGAGGACACGCGCGAATATGCGCGGCAACTGCAGGCGCTGCCGGATGAACAGCGCAACCTGTTGTTGCCGCGCGCGCTGCTCAGTGCGCTACAGCGGTTTGGCGCGACCGGCAATGTGCAGGACGTGTCATCGTCGGCGCACACGATGGCGGCGACCGAGGCCGACCGCCTGGAATCTGAACTGTCCATGGTTCGGTATATCGCGTGGGCAATTCCATCCATCGGGTTTATTGGCACGGTTCGCGGCATCGGCGCGGCGCTTGGGCTGGCACACCGCGCGGTGGATGGCGATATCAGCGGCGTGACCGAAAGCCTGGGTGTTGCATTCAATTCCACGTTTATCGCCCTGTTGATCAGCATCGTGCTGATGTTCCTGGTGCACCAGCTGCAATTGTTGCAGGAGCGTCTCGTGTTCGAGGCGGAGACTTACCTGGATCAGAACCTGATCCGGCACATGCAGGCCAGCTGACCGGAGCGCGGCCGACATTGCCATGACTATCCTGGGATTGGATCTGAATGACGCAGCGCTGACCGGCGTGGCCGATGATGAGCTGTTGTTCAGCGAGCCCGGTTACGCGCTTGCTCCGGATGGCCAGCTGGATTTTGGCAGTGCGGCCTGGGCGCAGGCGCGCCGTTATCCGCGCCGTGTGCAGAATCGCTATTGGCGCGAGCTCTCGGATGATGCCATCGCTGCTCCCGTGGGTAGCGCGGAGAGTACTGCTGACCTCGTGCATGATCATCTCGCGAAACTATGGGACCAATATGGCGGAGGTCGCGACGGTGTCGCTCTCGCGGTACCGTCATATTGGTCGCCCGGTCAACTCGCGCTGCTGCTGGGCATTGGCGAGGAGGTCGGTCTAACCGTCCGGGCCATCGTCGATCAAACGATTGCGTCGACTCGCCGCGAGTACCCGGGGCGGGCCCTGCTCGCAATCGATGTGTCTCTGCACGAGGCGACGGTTAGCGAGATTGGCCAGGATGGCTGTGCCGTTCTGAATCGACGCCATCATTTGCCGGGGCTCGGCATTGAGGCGCTGGAACGCGCAGTCGTGGAGCGCATTGCTGCGACGTTCGTGGACAACGCGCGCTTCGACCCGCTGCACCATGCCGACAGCGAACAGTTCCTGTACGACCACCTGTACTCGTGGTTGATGCAGCTCGGCCGCGATTCCGGCATGACGGCAACGATTGGTTATCGGGACAACGAATTCACCGCCGATCTCGAGCGCGATGCGTTGGCGGCGCGCGTCGCCGATTTATGCGAGCCGCTTCTGCAACAGGTGCGGGCGTTGCTGCCGGCCGGCGGCGCAACCGCGATTCAGCTTGCCGGGAAGCTCGGTGATTTCCCCGGGCTGGCCGCCGCATTGTCCGCGTTGCCTGACGTGGAAGTCTTTCTGCTCGATCCGACGGCTGCGGCCCGTGGCGTCTTGCGGGATGCGGCCCGGGCTGGTGCGGGTGATGCTTACCGATTGCAAACCACCATGACGTGGGACCAGCCGCCGGCGCCGGCAACGGGTGTCCCGGCGACGGCCGCGGCGGAAATCGCAGCGCCTACCCACCTGGTATTCGGCTCCCAGGCTTTCCGGCTCGGCTCGCGGGCCCTGAGTATCGGCATGGAGTTGAGTCCCGGCGACTTTGGCATCCAGCTAAGCGGCAGAATGACCGGCATTTCACGCCAGCATTGCAGCGTGCATCACGAAAACGGCCGCGTTGTGCTGACCGACCACAGTCGTTATGGCACGAATCTCAATGGCCATCGAATCCAGACCTCCGCCGTTCTGCAGGCCGGCGACGTAATTTCAATTGGCAGCCCGGCACGCGAGTTCGTACTTGTGGCAGAAACCGATCCCAATGGCACGTAGGCAGTTCAACGTCTTCAATCTGTCTTTTCTGGACGTCATGTCCTGCGGACTCGGTGCGGTCGTGCTGTTCTTCATGGTCATCAATGCGCAGGTCGCATCGCGGGCAAATCTGGCGAACCAGGAACTGCTTGCCGAAACGAATCGCATCGAGGAAGAAGTTCTCGACGGTCGCAAGAAGATGGTGCGGGTGCGCAATGCGCTGGAATCCAAGCGCGAGGAACAGGTCAAGGCGGAGGGCGAGGCCCGTCGGATCCAGGAGATGATTCGCGTCATCGAGGAGGAGCTGGCCCAGCTCGACCAGCGCAGCCTCGCGCGTGAAGACAGCATCGAAGACCTGATGAGCGACATCAAACGGCTCGAAGAGGCAAAGAAGCGATTATCGGCACAGACCGACGACCCGACGCCGGATACCGGGCAGAGAATTCGCACCTTCATTGGCGACGGGAACCGACAGTACCTGACCGGCATGAAAATGGGCGGCCAGCGTGTGCTCATCCTGGTCGACGCGTCGACGAGCATGCTCGGACGGACCTATGTCAATGTATTGCGTTTCCGGAACATGCCCGATGCGCGCAAGCGCCGCGCACCGAAATGGCAGCAGACAATCCGCACCGTCGATTGGTTGGCGACGCAAATCACACCAGGAACCCGGTTCCAGATCTACACCTTCAATGAACAGGCCCGCAGTGTTTTGAAAGATACCGATGGCGAGTGGCTCGAAGTCAGCGACGGCAGCGAGCTCGAAAAGGCCATCACGGCGCTGGAACTGGTCGTGCCCGAGAAGGGCAGCAGCCTGCACGCCGCATTTGCCGCGATTCGCGAGCTCGACCCGCTGCCGGACAACATCTATTTACTGACCGACGGGTTGCCGACCCAGGGCAAAGATGTGCCCGGCAAGGTACAGAAAGTGAAACCGGAGCGGCGGTCGACGTTTTTCCAGCAGGCCGTGAAGACTCTGCCGCGCAAAGTCCCGGTGAACGTGTTGCTATACCCGATGGATGGTGATCCGGCCGCGCCGGGGCTGTTCTGGGGTTTGGCTTTATCCACTCGTGGCTCCTTCCTGACACCGTCGAGGGACTGGCCATGAGAAGGCGTCGGCGCGACATGGAGACCTTCAATCTCTCCTTCCTGGACGCGATCACCTGTGGTTTTGGCGCGGTCATCCTGCTGCTGGTGCTGGTCAAGATCTACGAACCGCTGACGATCGAGCGAAGCAAGACCGAAGTGGAAGCACTGCTCGCAGCCCTGCAGGAAGAACTGTTCGAGATTCGTGGTGAGACAACGGTGCTCAATCGCGACATGGTCACGGTGGATGAGCAGCTGTCGGAAACCAAGGACCTGCTGGCGAGGCTGCGAGGCGAACTGTCGAAACTGCGCGGGCAGTTCGCCGCCACCAAGGACGATGCCGCGATCGACGATGCGGAGCGGGGTGAACTGGTGGCGGCGCGCCAGCGCCTGACGGAGGAAATGCAGCGCCTGCTGGCCAATTACAAGCCGCCCGAGGACGACACCACGGTTGGCGGCATTCCCGTGGACAGCGAGTACATCGTGTTCGTGATCGATACCTCGGGCAGCATGTTCCAGGGTCCGTGGCGGCTGGTGTTGCGCAAGGTCCAGGAGGCCCTCGCCGTCTATCCGCGCGTCAAGGGCATCCAGGTATTGAACGACGAGGGCAAGTACATGTTCAGTACCTACGCCGGTCGCTGGATACCCGATTCGGAGGCAGCCCGACGCAGCATCATCAGCCGGCTGGCCGGCTGGAATCCCTACAGTGACTCGAGCCCCGTGGAAGGCATCACCGAGGCCATCAATACCTTCTATGAACCCGGCCAATCAATGAGCATTTACGTGTTCGGCGATGACTTTCCGCGTGGCAGCGTGGAAGCGGTTGCCCGCTATATTTCGCGGATCAATCGCGCGGATGAATTTGGCAATCGGCTGGTCAGAATCCACGGCGTGGGCTTCCCGACCCAGCTGGTGGGCGGTCGCACAGCCAACGCGCTGCAGTTTGCGAATCTCATGCGGACCCTGTGTGAGCGCAATGGCGGGACCTTCGTCGCGCTGACCACGCTACAATAGCGACCGCGACATCCCATCGAGCCCGGGCGGCGAACACTACTGCGGTCGAATAGAGGAGCCCCCAAATGTCCATTCAAGACGACTTGACCGGAAAACGTTGCAAGCCCTGCGAGGGCGGCGTGCCGCCGCTGGACGCGGAGCAGACAGCGGAATTGATGAAGGCGCTGGACCCCGGCTGGCAACTTGCGGCCGACGGCAAGTCAATCAACCGTAGTTTCGAATTCTCCAGTTATGCCCGGACGATCGGATTCGTCAATGCACTCGCCTGGGTGGCCGAATCGGAAGATCACCATCCGGATCTGATCGTGCAGTACGGCAAGGTCGTGTGCGCATGGGCGACTCACGCGATCGATGGTTTGTCCGAGAATGATTTTATATGTGCTGCCAAGACTGATCGCCTGGTCGATGGCTGAGGAACGAGCGAGGAGACGTTAATGACAGGATTCTGCGTGCCGATGCGCCTTTGGCTGATTGCCATATGTGGCGCCACACTCCTGCTGCCGGTTACAGGTACGGCGCTGGACCTGAGCACGCCGGCAGGCAATCTGGAAGCAATGCGCAAGATCCAGTGCTCTACCGTCGACGGCCAGGTCGAAACCTATGGTTGGCATGGCTATGCATTCAGCCGCGTGCCGGGTGAGCCCGATCGACGGTTATTTCGCGTGGAGGGTATGAATATTCGTCAGTGCGGCCCGCTGTCGGACGATGCCGGTGGACCAGGATTCAAGATGGTCACCCGGGAAATACTGCTGTACCTGGACCCGAAGACCGGTGACGTCCTGCGTCGCTGGGAAAACCCCTGGACCGGCAAGACCGTGGACGTCATTCACGTCAGCAACGATCCGGTGAATCAGCGCATGATGGCTGAGTCGCGGGGCCGGCCGTTCATCCTGCCGTTTTCGCTCAGCGGCGATCAGTGGTGGTTGACCAGCACGGTACCGCTGTTCTACACCAACCCGCTGGCGGGCGAATACCAGGACTATGTTGGCGGCACCTATCATGCGACGGAGATGTTCAACTTCTTCGGCGACGTCGAGGAGCTAAACGATCCGGACGTCGATTCGGTGCCGGCCCGGGTTGGCTGGGTCAGGATTTCGAGCTGGCTGCCGTGGATGGAGATGGGGGACCGCGTCGGCATGCTGTATTTCCACACCGCCGGGCGCAAGCTTGACAGTTATGACGATCTGCCGGACGTCATGAAAAAAGAGATCGCCAGGAATTTTCCCGACTACGCCAGTCCGCCGCCGATGGACGACGAGCGGCGCAACGAAACCAGCTGGACGTTCTTCAAGAAGGTGCTGGACGCGCGCTAGGAGGTGGCCTGATGATTGCGCCCATCGACGTTCGTAATCCACGCACCGGCGAGGTCGACTATCGCATTCAGCCGCCGACGCCGGACGAACTCGCCGAGACGGTTGCCGGGATGCGGACAGCCCAACGCGATTGGTGGGAGCTCGGCGTAAGCGGTCGCGCGGCAATTCTGCGTGCCTGGGTACAAAGTGTCGCCGCAAATCCCGCACCGCTGCTCGACGCACTGGCACAGGATACCGGTCGACTGCGTATCGCGCGCACCGAGCTGTTCGCTCTGCCCGGGATGGTCGACAGCTGGGCCGGCGCGGCCGCCCGGTTGCTCGACGAAGGTAGCGAACGGGATTCCGTCAATCCCGGTTTCGGCATCAGGGATCAATTCGTGCCGCATGCGGTTGTCGGGATTATTAGTCCGTGGAATTTTCCGCTGCTGCTGTCGATGGTCGATTCGATCCCGGCGCTGATGGCCGGTTGTGCGGTCTTGATCAAGCCGAGTGAGGTCACACCCCGTTTCGCCGCACCGTTGACCGCATCGATTGCCGCTTATCCGGAGTTGGCAAAGATCTTCAAATTGGTGAATGGCGATGGGCGCACCGGCGCGTTGGTGATCGACCATGTCGATGCGATCGCCTTCACCGGCAGCGTGAAGACCGGCCGGATTGTCGCCGAGGCCTGTGCCAAGCGGTTTATCCCGGTATTCCTGGAACTCGGCGGCAAGGATCCCTGCGTGGTCCTGCCATCGGCCGACGTCGAAGCGGCGGCCCGGGTCGCATTGCGTGCGTCGATACAGGCTACCGGCCAGGCCTGCCAGTCACTGGAGCGCATTTACGTGCCGGCCGACATGGCAGAGGCTTTTGTGGCAAACCTGGTGGAAAAGGCCGAGGCGGTCGAGCTGAACTATCCGGACATCGCCGAAGGTCATATCGGCCCGCTGATTTTTGCGCGCCAGGCTGAAATCATCCAGGAGCACCTGCAGGATGCGGTCGCCAAAGGCGCGCGAATCCTGACCGGCGGCGAAATCGAGACTCATGGCGGGGGGGCCTGGATTCGACCCACGGTGATCGTGGATGTCGATCACAGCATGAAGGTCATGCGCGAAGAAACCTTTGGCCCGGTGATGCCGGTCATGACCTACAAGACCATCGATGAAGCCGTGCGGCTCGCGAACGACACCGATTACGGCCTGTCGGCAGCGGTCATTGGCAGTGATCCGACGGAATGCGAAGCGGTGGCGAGACAGCTGAATGCCGGTGCGGTCGGTATCAACGACGGCGCAGTCACGGCGGAAGTGCCGGACGCCGCGCATGATGCGTTCGGCTATTCGGGCCTGGGCGCATGTCGATCGGGAGATTCGGGTTTAATGCGCTACCTGCGGCGCAAGGCGCTGGTCAGACAACGCGGTGAGGCACGCGGCGCCGATTCATTGAACGAGCGACTCGCCGCGGCCGGGTGACGAAAAACCGGGGTCGAATCGCAGTTTTTCCATACGGGCGAACAAGTCACTGACGGCCACGGAGAAAAACTGCAGTTCGACCCCGAATCAGCGGGTACTCGGCTACTACTCGGCGACCGCGATCGTGGTCGCCAACATGGTCGGTACGGGCGTCTTCACAACGCTCGGCCTGCAGGCGGAGCTGATAGCCGATCCCCGTTGGCTACTCGCCAGCTGGTTGATCGGTGGCGTAATCGCGCTCTGCGGCGCGCTGTCCTATGGCGAACTGGGGGCGTGTCTGCCGCGCTCCGGCGGCGAATACCATTTCCTGAGCCGCATTTACCATCCCGTGCTGGGTATCGCGGCCGGGTTGATTTCAGTGACCGTCGGCTTTGCCGCGCCCGTTGCCCTCGCTGCAATGGCTCTGGGCCGCTACGCGGCCACGATCTATTCGGTATCACCCGACTGGATCGCCGTCATAACGATCGTCGCGATTAGTTTATTTCATGGTTTCGATGTGCGGGTTGGTCAGCGATTCCAGGTCATCACCACGATTCTCAAGTTGGTGCTGATCGGCATCTTCATCGCGTTCGGCCTGCTCGCGTCACCCGTCGTGCCGGCCGCACCAACCGTTCCTGAGGTAGCCAGCGCCTGGACTGTGTCCGGTGTCGCGCTGGCGCTGATCTTCGTGTTCTATGCCTATTCGGGGTGGAACGCAGCGGCCTACGTGGCCGGTGAAATCGAGCATCCCGAACGCGTCCTGCCGCGCGCTCTGCTGCACGGCACGCTGCTCGTCATGGTCCTCTACCTGCTGCTGAATTTCGTGTTCCTGCGCACGATCGCGCCCGACGAATTGAGGTCGACCGTCGAGATCGGCGCGTTGTCGGCCGCACACATCTTTGGCAGCACGGGTGGCAAAGTCATGAGCGGTATGCTGTGCCTGTTGCTGGTGTCGACGATCAGCGCCATGGTGCTGGCGGGTCCCCGCGTGCTGCAGACCGCCGGCGAGGATATTCCGCTGTTACGACCGCTGGCGCGGCGCACGGCGCATGGTGCGCCCGCGGCAGCAATCCTGTTGCAGCAACTCATTGCGCTCGTGTTTGTCGCAACCGGGTCTTTCGAAGATGTGCTGGCGCTGGCTGGTTTTACGCTGACTTTGTTTGCGTCACTGACGGTGTTGGGCGTGATCGTACTGCGTGTCAGGGAACCGCAACTGAGCCGACCATGGGGTGCCTGGGGTTATCCCTGGACACAGGTTGTATTTTTGCTGGCGAGCCTGGTCGTGCTCGTCGTGGCGCTCGCTGAACGCCCCCTCGCCGCCGCGGTCGCAGCGGGCATCACGGCGCTGGCCTTGGTGATTGCATTCTTGCAGGGGCGTCGAGCGCCGCCGTCCGCCTAGTCGGCCTGATCCTCGTCCCGCGTGAACGGTACGAATCGCACCGGGAAGATCGTCTCCTCGATCATGGAGCCATCCGCCGTTTTCTTGATCACGTAGAGATCCTGGGTTCGGCCGGCCGGTCCAAGGGGGATGATCATGCGGCCGCCGACGGCGAGTTGCTCCACCAGTGGGGGTGGCGGCTCCTCCGCGGCCGCGGTCACGATGATCGCCTCGAACGGCGCCTGTTCGGGCCAGCCCGCAAAGCCATCGCCGATTCGCACCTCGACATTGTCGTAGCCGAGCCGCTCGAGCAGGGCAGCGGCCCGCAGGCCCAGTGGCTCGACGATTTCGATGCTATAAACCGAGTCACAGATCTCCGCGAGTATCGCGGCCTGATAGCCGGAACCGGTGCCGATCTCGAGCACGCGGCAGTCCGCGGACAGGTTCAACAGGTCCGTCATCATTGCGACCAGCGAGGGTTGCGAAATCGTCTGACCCTCGCCGATGGGCAACGGGCGATTCTCATACGCGGCCCAGCGCATGTATTCCGGTACGAACTCGTGCCGCCGGACCTGGGCCATGGCGGCCATTACGCGCGGATCCAGTTCACTCTTGCCAAGGAAATATGATGCATCTCGCACCCGTGCCTCGATAACGCGCACGAGCTGCGCGTGTTCGGTCGCATAACGCGCTTCGTCGTCGGCGTTTCCGGTGCAGGTCGCGGATGTCATGATGGCAACAAGCAATACGGCTTGAAGTATTTTGTTGTCGGTCATTGTGCCAGTATCCAGTCTACTGCTTCCGGGAGGTTCGCGGCGAGCCTCGCCGGCGATCCGGATAGCCTCTGCTGATCGCCGTCCTGGTACTTGCCGGTCTGTACGAGAATGGCCGCCATGTCGTTCTGGACGGCGCCGAGTACGTCCGCTTCCACGTCATCGCCGATCATGATCACGTCGGCTGGCGCGATGTCCAGGTCGTCCACCACAGCGCCATAGAACTCGGCCGACGGCTTGCCGGCAATGATCGCGGTCTGGCCCGACGCGAATTCGAGCGCCGCGACGAACGGGCCGGCGTCGAGATGCAGCTGTCCGGCGTCGCGAAAATAGCGGTTTCGGCCGACTGCGATCAGCGGCGCACCGTCCAGCAGCAGTCGGAACGCAGGATCGAGTAGCGTGTAGGAAAAGTACTCGCCCGCGTCGGCGATAAAAACTGCGTTCGGATCTTCGCAATTCATTTCCCTGAAATCATCGGCCAGGTCCGGATGAATCACCAGCAGCGGCCGCAGGCCGCGACTTTCCAGGTAGTGCCTGGCCGCCAGCGGTGCGGTGAAGATCTGCTCGGCGTCGACGTCGAAACCCATGTCGACAAGGCGCCGCAGCGTCGCGGCGCGCGTTCGCCGGCTGGTATTCGTCACGAAGCGCACCGGCAGGCCGGCCTGCCGCAGACGACTCACGGCGTCCAGCGCACCGGGGTAGGGCGCATTGCCGTCATGCAAAACGCCCGCGATGTCCAACAACACAGCTGCGACTGGCATTTTTTCTCTAGCTGCTTGTGGCGACCATCAGCGCGAACCATTCAGCCTCATCGTGGGCAACTCCCTCGTTATTGATATATACGTACTTTCCGCAGCCCACAGAACTTGTGCCGCGGCCTTGTGCTGCTATGTTTGAGCGACACTTTGGGTTAACGGAAGACCCAACAAGAACTAAGGGGAAGCTGGAATGATAACCACAAGAATACCGGCCTTGCCGGTAGTAGCCGTATTGATACTAGGCATGAGCGGGATCGCCGATGCAGCCACTTACACCTTGTCGCCATCGGACGATGCGTATGTTTTCATTGCCGAGCCAAGCGCGAACTTCGGTACTGAGCCGGTATTGACGACGGGAATTACGTTTCTCAGTCAGGACGCATTCGTCTATCTCAAGTTTGATCTCAGCGCGATTCCGGAAAACGAATTCATCGTTGGCGCCACATTGAACCTGTATCAGGCTGGCGGCACCGGGGTTGGCCTGTTTGGAACGGAGGCCTGGCGTCATGATGACGATAGCTGGAGTGAGGCGACCATAACCTGGGACAATGCACCCTTACTCTTCAGCCCGGGTACCGGACCGTTACTGGCAGTCAATCCGAATCTGAACGACTTTCGTGGCTGGTCCCTGTGGGATCTTTTCGAGACTGGATCCTGGGATGCGGATGCGGAGCAGGCCGACGGTTTCCTGACGTTGTTGCTTGCTGAAGATAGTGGCGGCGACAATGCGCACACTTGGTGCAGCAAAGAATCGGATCCCGCGCTGGACAACTGCGTGACAACGAGTGAGCCTGGAGGGACTGACGAGAATCGCGACCCGTTCCTGACCGTCGAGACCCAGATTAT